>DASRHK010000090.1:0-38586 GCA_035650495.1 Nevskiaceae bacterium
GCCTTCGAAGCCCGACATCGGATCGGAATGGATCTCCACGCCGGCGACCAGCGGGAACGCGCAGTCGTCGACCTCCATCACCGTGCCCTTGAGCTTCTCGAGCACTTCCGGCACCGGGACTTCGAGCAGCTGCAGGATCACCGGCTGGTCGGGGCCGAGCATGGAGCCGTCGGCGACGCGGAAGATGAGCGAGTAGGCGATCTGGCCGGCCGCGCCGGTGATGGCGACCTTGACGGGCTTCTTCATGAGCTGTTTTTCCTTGCGAGCGGTGACCAAGAAGGCGCGCATTTTAGGGCAAGATGGTCCCCGAGGCTTGATGGGCCCCGGGGGTCCCGTGAAAAAGAAAACGCCGGTCAAAGGCCGGCATGGCGTCACACGCCGCGAGTTCATCGCGGGTGCAGCAGCGGCCGCGGCGGGTGGATTGGTGCTGCCCGGGTGCGGCAAGGACAACGCGACTGCGACCGCGTCGTCACCAGCGACCGCGGGCGGCTTGCCGAATCCGGCGGACGCCGGCTTCGACCACGTCGTCGTGGTGATGATGGAGAACCGCTCGTTCGATCACTTCCTCGGCTGGGTGCCGGGCGCCGACGGCGTGCAAGCCGGCGTGAAGCTCAAGGATGCGAACGGCGACGAGCACGAGTCCTTCGACCTCGCGCCGAATTTCCAGAACTGCGATCTCGCCGATCCCGATCACAGCTACGACGGTGGCCGCACCGAGATCAACGACGGCGCGATGGACGGCTTCCTGCTGCCGCAACCGCCGGGCGACAAATTCCCGATCGGCTATTACACCGCCGACAGCCTGCCGTTCTTCAAGGGCTGCGCCGAGAACTGGACGATCTGCGATCGTTACTTCAGCGGCATCCTGTCGCTGACCACGCCGAACCGGATCTACATGCATGCGGGGCAGACGGATCGCATCGTCAATTCCGTCGACATCTCGTCGCTGCCGACGATCTGGGATCGCATGCTCTCGGTGGGCAAGAGCGTGAAGTACTACTACACCGACGTGTCGTACACCTCGTTCTGGGGCAGCAAGTACAAGAGCTTCTCCAAGAAGTACACGATGGCGAGCTTCGCCGCCGACATGGCCGCCGGCCCGCTGCCGGATCTCATGTTCGTCGACAACGTCGGCAATACGCTCAACGAAGGCGGCGCGATCTCGATCGACGATCATCCCTACGCCGACATCCGCGACGGTCAGGATTTCTTGAACGCGGTGTACAACGCGATCCGCGCCAACCCGAGCTGGGAGCGCACGCTGATGATCGTGAATTACGACGAGTGGGGCGGCTTCTACGATCACGTGCCGCCGCCCTTCGCGCCCGTGTCGGATGCCGAGGCCGCGCTCGGTAACGACGGTCGCCTCGGTTGCCGCGTGCCGTGCGTGCTGATCGGGCCGCGCGCGAAGCGCGGTCACGTCGAGCACATGCAATTCGATCCGAACTCGATCCTCAACATGCTCGCGTGGCGCTTCGGCTTCGAGCCGCTCGGCGTGCGCACCGACTCCAACAACATCGCGCTGGCGCTGGATTTCGCGAGTGCGCCGAACGTCACTTCACCCGCGTTCGACGTGCCCGCCGGTCCGTTCGGCGGCGCGTGCGTCCCTGGGCAAGGCATCGCCGATCTGCTCGGATTGCCGGCGCCGCTGCCGACGGTCGGGCCGATCCCGCTGCCGGTCGACATCCAATTGCCGAGCATTCCCGGATTCGACGTGCCGCTGACGCAACCCGACGTGCCGACGCTGCCGATCATCCAGGCGGCGATCGCCGAGAGCGCAGCGCGCAAATCGGAGCACGACGCGGAGCTCGCCGCGCTGCGCGCGCTCGGAGCGAGCTTCGGCTTCTAGTCAGCTCGGGTTATTTGGCGCCGAGGTTCAGGAACGGCATCGCGCCGCCGTTGACGTTGGGCAGGTGGCCGTCCCACTTGTCGATCGCCATGCGCTGCACTTCGATCTCGCGCAGCTTGATCAGGTCGGGCGTGATTTCCTGCTTCTGTGCTTTCAGCGCCGCGGCTTCGGCTTCCGCCATCGCCACCTTCTGCTGAGCCTCGACCTGGATGCGCTCGAGATCGCGCTTGGCCTTGAGCGCGAGCTGCTCGGCTTCCTGCTTCGCCTCGATCGCGGCGTTGAAGCTGTGCGAGAACTGGAAATTGGTGATCGAGAAATCGTCGACCAGCAGGCCGCCGCCGGTGAGCTCGCGCAGCTTGGTGTCCAGCAGCTCGCGGATCGCGTGACGCACTTCCTCGCGCTTGGTGATGAGCTCCTCGGCCGTGTAACGCGCAGTGACCGCCTTGAACGTCTCCTGGATCTGCGGCGCGACGATGGTGTCTTCGTAGCCGAGCCCGACGTGCTGGTAGAAGCTCGCGATGTCCTTCGCGCTCAAGTGGTACTGCAGCGCGATGTGCGTGGTCACCGACTGCAGGTCGCGGCTCGCGGCGTCGCCTTGCGAATCGACCTTCTGGATCCGCGTGCTGACGCTGACCACGCGCGACAGCGGATTGATCAGGTGCAGGCCTTCGTCGAGCGCTTCGGGCGAGACCTTGCCGAAGGTGGTGACGACGCCCTTGTGACCGGCGGCCACGCTGGTGAACGGCGACAGCCGGATCAGCAGGACGGCAAGGACGACGATCAGGACGATCGGCACGACGGATCGCGCGTTCATGCGGCAACTCCCCGGAGGTGGCCGGGCGAGTGTACTATCGGGTTGCAGGTCTAGCGGTTCATTTGGGGGGAAATCATGAAGGGCCTTGGGAAAGCGGCACTGCTGTGCCTCGCGCTGGCGATGGCTGGCTGCAACAACGATGACAATCCGCCGCCGACCGACACCGGTGGCGGCGGCGACAACAACGGCGGCAACGACAACGGTGGCGGGATCCACCAGTCCGGCCCCGCGATGATCCTCGGCGTCGAAGGCACGAGCCTGCTGCAGTTCAAGGCGGCTAGCCCCGAGACGATCCTCAACGAAGAGCCGCTGCGCGGCTACGTCGGCGAAGGCACCGGCTCGGCCCCGAGCGTGATCGGCATCGACTTCCGCGGCAACGGCGTGCTCTACGCGCTGATGAGCGACAACCGCCTCTACACCGTCGACGTCAGCACGGGGCAGGCGACGCTCGTCGGCACCTTGCCGACCGGAGCGGCGACGCTGATCACGTTCAACTGGGATCCGTCGCGCGATCGCATCCGCGCGCTCGGCATGAACGGCACCAACTTCGAGTTCAATCCTGACGCGACGCTCTTCGCACAAGAGACGTCGCTCACTTACGCGGGCGGCGATCCGCACGCCGGCCAGACGCCCGACGTCGAGGGCATCGCGTTCGGCGCTGCGACCACGAGCGGCGGCACCGCGAGCGCGACGGCGTGGGGCATCGACAGCACGCAACAGACGCTGGTCACCATCGGCAGCGCCGGCGAAACGCCGAGCTCGCCGGATCAGGGCCAGGTGTTCACGGCGCACGCGCTGTCGTCCGCAGTCGAGACGAGCGGCGTTCCGGCGCCGTTCGACATCGAGACCGTCGCCAATCCGGCGGGCTATCTCACCATCTACGACGGCACTGCGACGCACGTATTCCAGGTGAACCTTGCGAGCGGCGCGCTCAGCGATCTCGGCTTCGTCGGCCACGATCGCCATCTGCGCTCGATCGCAGTGATCCCGGGAACCTCGGGGCTCGGCGATCAGACGGGCGGCGGCGTCGGCAATCCGGAGCTGTGCTCGATCCCGATCCAGGGCGCGGGTGCGACGGCGACCGTCGGCCTGCCGACGGCGAACTGCCTGAGCTGCGACGTGCTGAATCCGAACAACGTCATCGACGGCAACGCCGACAACTTCGCGCGCTTCCAGTATTCGGTCGCGGCGCTGCTCGCCGGGATCGACCTCACCGTCACGGCGCCGACCGTCTATCCGGCCGGCTACATCGCCGGCGGCGTGTTCGCGTTCCCGGGCGTCGATCTGCTGGAAGTGACCGTCGCGCCGGATCTCACGATCACGACGCTGCTCGCCGGGACGGAGCAGGAGAGCGTCACGCTGGGCGGCGACACGATCATCCTCGACATCGCGGGCAACGTGGTCGACACCACCAAGTTCTTCGCGGGCTTCACCACGACCAAGCCGTTCGACGCGGTGCGCGTGCTGCCGAGCGACGGCATCATCGGCGCGCTGACGCAGCTCGACATGTACTCGGCGTGCGCCGGAGCCGACAGCGAGGGCGCGTTCCCGTAAACGCGGATGCGGGAGAAAAAAGCCCCGGGACTTCCGGGGCTTTTTTTTCAGCTCGTCTTCACGCGCACGATCGCCTGCTTCCAGCCCTCGTAATGCTGGTCGGCCTTGCGCGCCGGCCAGGTCGGGACGAAGCGCCGATCGGCTTTCCACAGCTTGGCGATCTCGTCGAGCGAGCTGTAGACGCCGCTCGCGAGCCCGGCGAGGAACGCGGCGCCGAGCGCGGTCGTCTCCACCGTCTGCGGCCGCACGACGGGAATCTGCAGGATGTCCGCGAGGCACTGCGTGAGCCAGTCGTTGACCACCATGCCGCCATCGACGCGCAGCTCAGTCGGCGCGCACGCGTCTTCCGACATCGCCGCCAGCAGGTCGCGCGTCTGATAGCAGACCGACTCGAGCGCCGCGCGCACGATGTGCGCGATCCCCGAATCGCGCGTCAGCCCGAAGATCGCGCCGCGCGCTTGCGGATCCCAATGCGGCGCGCCGAGCCCGGTGAACGCCGGCACGAGATACACGCCCTGCGAATCGTCGATCGACTTCGCGAGCTGCTCGGTGTCGCCCGCGGTGCGGATCAGGTGCACCGCGTCGCGCAGCCACTGCACCGCGGCGCCGGCGACGAAGATGCTGCCTTCCATCGCGTAGGTCGTGCGCCCGTTCAACCGGTACGCGACCGTCGACAGCAAGCGGTTCTTCGACAGCTGCAGCTCGTCGCCGGTGTTGAGCACGAGGAAGCAGCCGGTGCCGTAAGTCGACTTGCTCATGCCCGACGAGAAGCACGCCTGGCCGACGGTGGCCGCCTGCTGATCTCCGGCGATGCCGCGGATCGGCACCGGCTGGCCGAGCAGCGCCGGATCGGTGTTGCCGAAGTCGGCCGCACAGTCCTTCACTTCGGGCAGCAGCGCTTTCGGCACGTTGAAGAATTTCAGGAGCTCGTCGTCCCAGCTCTGCGTGCGCACGTTGAACAGCGCGGTGCGCGACGCGTTGGTGGCGTCGGTCGCGTGCACCTTGCCCCCGGTGAGCTTGAAGAGCAGCCACGAATCGATCGTGCCGAACGCGAGCTCGCCCTTCTCCGCGCGACCGCGCGCACCCGGCACCTTGTCGAGCATCCACGCGATCTTCGTCGCGGAGAAATACGGATCGACCAGCAATCCGGTCTTCTCGGCGATCCAGCCGTTGCGATCCTGATGCTGCTTGCAGAACTCCGCGGTGCGACGGTCCTGCCAGACGATCGCAGGATGGATCGGCTTGCCGCTCGCGCGCTCCCAGATCACGGTGGTCTCGCGCTGATTGGTGATGCCGATGGCGGCGATGTCCTTGGTCGCGAGCCGCGCGGCCTTGATCGCCTCGCGCATCGTCTTGATGGTGTCGTCCCAGATGCGGTTCGCGTCGTGCTCGACCCAGCCGGGCTGCGGATACGATTGCGGCAGCTCGAGCTGCGCGACGCCGAGCTTGGCTCCGCGCTTGTCGAACACGATCGAGCGCGTGCTCGTGGTGCCCTGGTCGATCGCGAGTAGCGCCGCGGCAGCCATGTCGAAGTCTCCTCCGCTATGATCGGGAGCAAACCCTAACTCAAGCCACGCGTTGAAGACCAGCACGCTCAAGATCGCGGCGCCCAATGGTCCCGCCCTCCACACGCATCGCTGGCTACCGGAGGGCGATCCGCGCGCGACGCTGCTCATCGTCCACGGCATGGCCGAGCACGGCGGCCGCTACGCGCGATTCGCCAAGCTGCTCACCGACGCCGGCATCGCGGTCTACGCGCTCGACCTGCCGGGGCACGGCCGCACATCGAGTCCCACCGATCTCGGTCACTTCGCCAACCGCAACGGCTGGAGTGTCGCGCTCGGAGCGATCCACGCGGTGCACAGCTCGATCGCGGAGCGCGACGGCAAGCGGCCGCTCTTCATCCTCGGCCACAGCATGGGCTCGTTCCTGGTGCAGCACTATCTGGTCGAGCACGGCAACAAGCTCGACGGCGCGATCCTGTCGGCGACCAACGGCGATCTCGGCTTGCTCCGCGCGATCGGGCTTGCGCTGATCCGCGCGGAGGCGCTGATCTTCGGCCGGCGCCATCGCAGCGCGCTCGCCGAGGCGATGACGTTCAAGGAGTTCAACAAGAAGTTCAAGCCGAATCGCACCGAGTTCGACTGGCTCTCGCGCGACGACGCCGAAGTCGACAAGTACATCGCCGATCCGCTGTGCGGCTTCCGGTGCACGACCGGGCTGTGGATCGATCTGCTCAAGGCCAGCGCGCGGCTCACCGACATCGCGCGCCTGTCGCGCATCCCGAAAACGTTGCCGGTGCTGCTGATCGCGGGCTCGGTCGATCCCGCGAGCAATGGCGCGACGGGTCCGAAAGTCCTGGAACAGGCTTATCGCGCAGCGGGTCTCAAGGATGTGACCGTGAGCATCTACGACGGCGCGCGCCACGAGCTGCTCAACGAGACGTGCCGCAACGCCGTGATGGAGGAGCTCTCCGAATGGATCGGCGCGCATCTCTGATCACGGTGCTGCTCCTCGCCGCAGGAGCAGCGTTCGGCGCACCGAGCGCATCGCTGTGGGAGCGCTGGAGCGCGCACGACGACACCAACAAGGCGACGATCGATCACTCCGCGTGGGACCAGTTCCTGGAGAGATACGTGAAGCGCGGCGCCGATGGCATCAATCGCGTGCCCTACGGGTCGATCGCCGGCGCCGATCGCAAGAAGCTCGGCGACTATCTCGCGTCGCTGCAGGCGACGCCGGTCAGCAAGTACTCGCGCGCCGAGCAGCGCGCGTACTGGATCAACCTCTACAACGCGGCCACGGTCGATCTCGTGATCGCGCACTATCCGGTGGCTTCGATCCGCGACATCAGCATCTCGCCGGGGTGGTTCGCGTCGGGTCCCTGGGGCAAGAAGCTGCTCAAGGTCGAAGGCGAGGAAGTCTCGCTCGACGACATCGAGCACCGCATCCTGCGTCCAATCTGGCGCGATCCGCGTAATCACTACGCAGTGAACTGCGCGTCGCTGGGCTGCCCGAACCTGCAGCCGCACGCGTTCACGGCTTCGTTCATGGAGGCGATGCTGGACGAAGGGGCGAGGGCGTACGTGAATCATCCGCGCGGCGCGCACGTGCGGGACGACGGACTGCTGGAGGTGTCCAGCATCTACAAGTGGTTCGTCTCGGATTTCGGCGGCGAGCGCGGCGTGCTGGAGCACTTGCGGCAATATGCGGGCCCGGAGCTTTCGCAAGAGCTCGGGGGCAAGACCGAGATCATCGACTATCGGTACGACTGGACGTTGAACGACGCGAAGTAGGAGCGGGCCTTGCCCGCGACGGGGACTCAAATGAACGCCATGATCGCTTTGGCCCGCTGGGCCCAGAGGCTGCTCGACAAGACGCGCAAGCTCGACTTCCTCGCGCTCGTCGCGCTGCGCCTGTATCTCGCGCCGATCTTCTGGGTCGCCGGCGTGATGAAGTACCACAACTTCGACGACACGGTCTCCTGGTTCGCCGACGACCTGCACATGCCGGTGCCGTGGCTGATGGCGTTCCTCGCCACCGCGGCGGAGATCGGCGGGGCGGCGAGTCTCGTGCTCGGATTTGCGCTGCGCTGGATGTGCATCCCGATGATGGTGACGATGGGCGTCGCCATCGTCACCGTGCACTGGCAGAACGGCTGGCTCTCCGTCGCCGAAGGCATGGGCATCTTCGCCAACGAGCGCACCATGCAGGCGGCGCAGAAGCTCGCCGAGGCCAAGGAGATCCTGATGGAGCACGGCGATTACGACGCGCTGACGCAATTCGGGTCGCTGGTGATCCTGAACAACGGCGTGGAGTTCGCCGCGACTTATCTCGTGATGCTCGCCGTGCTGTTCTTCTGGGGCGCCGGCAATTATCTCAGCGTCGATTATTGGATCCGGCGCAGGTTCATGTCGCCGTCGCCCTGACCGCCGGCTCGGCGTCGATCAGATCGGGCAGGTCTTCCAGCGGCAGCGGCTTGGCCACCGCGTAGCCCTGCGCGTAGTCGATGCCGATCTCGCGCAGCCTCTTCAGCAGGTTCTGGGTCTCGACGTATTCCGCGACGGTCTTGATGCCCATGTTGCGGCCGACCGAGTGGATCGCGCGCACGATCGACTGGTCGAGCGAGGACTTCTCCATGTCGCGGATGAAGCTGCCGTCGATCTTCAGGAAGTCGACCGGCAGGTTCTTCAAGTAGGTGAACGACGACATGCCGCTGCCGAAGTCGTCGAGGGCGAGCCGGCAGCCGATCTGCTTCAGCTCGTTCATGAACGCGACCGCGGCCTGCATGTCGCTGATCGCCGCGGTTTCCGTGATCTCGAAGTAGACCATCTTCGGCGGCACGCGATACTTCGCGAGGCTCTGGCGGATCTTCTCGGCGAGCTGCTGGCCGCGGATCGAGTCGCCCGAGAGATTGATGCCGAGACAGTGCTTCGCGAGTCCCGGATGCGTGATCAGCTGGCGTCCGAGCATCTTCAGCGTGCGGTCGATCACCCAGCCGTCGATCGCGGCCATCAGCTGATAGCGCTCCGCGACCGCGAGGAACTGGCCCGGTGACACGAGCTCGCCGGCCTCGTTGCGCAGCCGCAGCAGCACTTCGTGATGCTGCAGCGCCGGCGGATCGGTCGCGAGCGCGCCGATCGACTGGAAGTAGAGACGGAAGTGATCCTCGTCGAGCGCGGCGCGCAGGCGTCCGACCCAGCCGACTTCGCCGCGTCGCATCTGCACCGCCTGGTCGTCCGGCTGGGAGACGTGGACCTGGTTCGGGCCGGCGTTCTTGGCGACATAGGAAGCCGCGTCCGCTGCGGACAGCGCGGCAGTGACGCTCGCGGTCTCGTGGGTGATTGCGACCACGCCGACCGAGACGCCGACGCTGAAGGTCTTGCCGCCCCAGGAGAAGCGGAAGTCGCGCACCGTGTCGCGCAGCGCGCCCGCGATCTTCGAGGCTTCCTCGAGATTGACGTTGGGCAGGAGCACGCCGAACTCGTCGCCGCCGAGCCGCGCGAGCAGGTCCTGCGATCGCACGACGGCCTGCAGCTGGCGCGGCAGCTGGCGCAGCAGCTCGTCGCCGGCCGAATGGCCGCAGGTGTCATTGATCAGCTTGAACTGATCGAGATCCATGAAGCCGAGCGCGTGCGTGCGGTGATCGCGCTTGGCGCTGGCGATGAGCTCGTCGAGCTTCGCCTCGAAGCCGCGGCGATTGACCAGCCCGGTCAACGGATCGTGCAGCGCCTGGTGGCGCAGCTGCTTGGCGAGCGCGCGCTTCTCGCTGCCGTCGCGGAAGATCAGCACGGCGCCGCCGCCTTCCTCGTCGGACAGGATCGGCGACACGCCGTACTCCACCGGGAAGCGCCGCCACGCCGAATGCCAGAGCATGTCGGGCACGCTGCGCTGGCGGCTGTGCTCGGTGAGGCAGCGGTAGACCGCGGTCTCTTCCCATTTCTGGTCGATGCCGCCGTCGAACTCGTGCTGCGCGAGCTCCTGGAAATGCTTGCCCAGCATCTGATTGATCGAGTAGCCGAGCAGGCGCGCGGCGGCTTCGTTGGCGAAGGTGCAGCGGCCTTCGCGATCGAGTCCCATGATCCCTTCGTCGGAGGCTTCGAGCAGCAGCTGCACGCGACGCGTCACGCGATCGAGGCTATGGCGCGTCTGCTCTTCGGCGTCGACGTCGCGCACGGTGCCGGTGACGCGCAGCGGCGCGCCGCTGGGATCGCGCTGCACCACTTGCCCACGCGCGACCAGCCATTTCCAGTCGCCGCTCGCGGTCTTCGCGCGATGCTTGATCTCGAAGAACGGCGTGTCGCCGCGAAGGTGCGCCTGCACTGCGCTCGCGGTGGCGGCCTGATCGTCCGGGTGCACATGCGCCGCGCGGTTCTCGGCGGTCAGCGGCATCGTGCCGGGCGCGTAACCGAGGATCTCCTGATAGCGCTGATCGCTGGTGATCTTGCCGGTCGCGACGTCCCACTCCCACATGCCGAGCCCGGTCGCCTCGAGCGCGCGCTGCAAGCGCGCCTTGCTCGCGCGCAGCTCGTCGGTGACGCGGATGCGATCGGTGACGTCGCGCGCCGTGAGCAGGATGATCCGGCGTCCGCGGATGTTGTGCAGGCTGCGCGCAACCGCTTCGAACACGCGCCAGCTGCCATCGGAGTGCTTGACGCGATAGATGGTCGACGCCGATTCGCCGTCCTTCTTGGCGAGCGGGCGGAACACCTTGGCGACGCGCTTGCGATCCTCGGGGTGGATCTGGTCGAACACGCTCTTGCCGATCTCGTCGGCCGGCGCGTAGCCGAGCAGCGGCTGCGCCGCGTTGTTGAGCTCGAGGATCTTGCCGTGGATGTCGGTGACGCAGATCAGATGCAGCGTCTGGTCGAACATCGCGCGATAGCGCGCCTGGGCTTCGAGCAGCGAGTCCTGCGTCAGGCGATGCTCGATGGCGAGCTCGGCGCTCGCGGCCGATTCGGCGAGCACGCTGGCTTCCCACGACTTCGCTGCGCGCGCGCGCCGATGCAGCATCAGCACGGCGCCGAGCATGCGGCCGTCGCGGCCGCGGATCGGATGCGTCCACGCGCTCTGCCAGCCGAGCTGCTGCAGCTCTCGGCGCACCGGCTGCCAGCGCGGCTCGTGTCCGATGTTGGCCCAAGTCACCGAGCGCGGCTCGGCGGCCGATTCGCTCGCGCGTCCGGGATGCTCGGCCCACAGGATGGGGCTGATCGCCGCGAGCAGCTCGATCGACAGCTCGGGGCTGCCGGCGAACTGTCCGCCGGCCTGCCGCAACAGCACCGCGCACGCGCGACCGGGCACGCGCGCCTGCGCGAGGCTCGCGATGCTCGCCATCAGCGCGGCGAGGCTTTCGCCCGACTCGATCTGCCGCATGATCTCGAGCTGGTTCTCGCGCAGCGCTTCGGAGCGTCGCTGCTCGGTCAGGTCCTTGGTCGACGCGACGAGCGCGCGCACCTGTCCGTTGGGGCCGCGCACCGGCGCGATGTGCGTGCGCAGCCAGCGCGTGCCGCCAGGCATGTGCGCTTCGTACTCGCGCGTCTGGGCCTCGCCGGTCGCCGCCGCCTGGCGCAGCATCAGGTCCCATTCGGCGCGGAAGTCGGCGTCGAAGCCGAGCTCTTCCTGCGTGCGGCCGACGATCTCTTCGGGCTTGAGACCGAACGCGGCCGCCGCCATCCGGTTGACGAACAGGTGGCGGTGCTTCGGATCGAAGATGGCAATGGAGTCGTCGGCGAAGTCGGTCGCCGCCCGCAGCTCCGCCGCGGTCCATGCCCAGCCGCTTTCACTCATAGACGTCCAATGTCCAGAAGGTCGCCCGCCGTGTCAAACCAGCGCGGGTGACTGGTAGCATGTTCGCCCCGTCGGCCCACCACGTCATGTCGAAAAAACTGCCCGGCTTCACGGATTTCGGCTTCCAGAACGTCCCGCTCCAGGAAAAGGCGAAGCGGGTCGCGGGCGTGTTCACCTCGGTGGCCCGCAATTACGACCTGATGAACGACCTGATGTCGCTGGGCGTGCACAGGCTGTGGAAGCGCTTCGTGATCGATCTCGCGGGCGTGCGCCCCGGCGAGCGCGTGCTCGACGTCGCAGGTGGGACCGGCGATCTGGTCCGCGAGTTCGCGCGGCAGGTCGGCGACGACGGGCTCGCGGTGCTCTCTGACATCAACGCCGCAATGCTCGGCGAGGGCCGCTCGCGGCTCACCGATCGCGGCGTGGTCGGCGTTCCGCTCGCGCAGGCCAACGCCGAGAAGCTGCCGTTCGCGGACGGAAGCTTCGATTGCATCACCATCGGCTTCGGCCTGCGCAACGTCACCGACAAGGACGCCGCGCTGCGCTCGATGCTGCGCGTGCTCAAGCCCGGCGGACGCCTGCTCGTGCTGGAATTCTCCAAGCCGGTCTCGGAAGGGCTCTCGAAGATCTACGACCAGTACTCGTTCAAGGTGCTGCCGATGCTCGGGCGCCTCGTCGCGAAGGACGAAGGCTCGTATCGCTATCTCGCCGAATCGATCCGCATGCATCCCGATCAGGCGACGCTCAAGAAGATGATGGAAGCCGCGGGATTCGCGCGCGTGCAGGTCTACAACCTGACCGGCGGGATCGTCGCCGTGCATCGCGGCTTCAAGCTCTGATGGCAACCCCAGCGTTCGCCTGCGCGGCACTCGAGGTCGCGCTCAATCGCTACCTGCGCCTCGAGCCCTCAGCAATCGCCGAATGCGCGCGGCTGTCGGGTCGCACCATCGAGCTTCGCGTCCAATCGTTGCACTGGTCGTTCTTCATCCAGTTCATCCCGACCGGCGTGATCGTGTCCGCCGACGAGCCCGGGAAGGTCGACGTCACCGTGAGCGCGCCGCTCACCGCATTCGCGAAACTCGGCGCGGCGAGCGCGCGAGGGGATGACGCTTTGCCCGCGGGCATCCAAGTCGAAGGCGACGCCGAGCTCCTCACGCGCTTCAACAAGCTGATCGCGTCGATCGGCTTCGATCTCGAGGAAGTGCTGGCGAAGTACCTCGACGACGGCGCCGCTCATCGGCTCGCGCAAGGGCTCAAGGATCTGCTCGGCTGGGGCCGCAAGACCGCCGACACGCTGATGCTCGACACGGCCGAGTACTTGCGCGAAGAGACCGGCGATCTCGCCCGCGCGAGCGACGTCGAGGAATGGAGCGAAGGCGTCGACGATCTGCGCGAGCGTGCGGATCGGCTGGAAGCGCGTTTGGCGCGGCTGGAGACGCGAGCATGATCTTCCGGCGCCTGCGCCGCGTCTGGGCGATCCATCGTGCCGTGCGCAAGTACGGGTTGATGGAATTCGCCGGCAAGAAGCCGGGCAACTACTCGCGGCCGCGTGGCGAGCGCTTGCGCCTCGCGCTCGAAGATCTGGGACCGGTGTTCGTGAAGCTCGGGCAGGCTCTGTCGACGCGTCCCGACCTGATCCCCGAAGACATCGCCATCGAGCTCGCGAAGCTCCAGGACCAGGTGCCGCCGTTCCCCGGCGAGCAGGCCAAGGCGATCGTCGAGCGCTCGCTCGGCAAGCGCATCGAAGAGATCTTCGACGACTTCGATCCGGTGCCGATCGCGTCGGCGTCGGTCGCGCAGGTCCACGCGGCGCGGCTGAAGGCGTTGCCGCATTCCGTCGAGGAAACCGAATCGCGCACGAGCGGCGAGCCGCTCGAGGTCGTGGTGAAGGTGATCCGTCCCGGCATCGAGAAGAACATCCGCGAGGACGTGAACCTGCTGTACATGATCGCGGAGCTCGCGGAGAAGTTCTCCGCGGAGGCGCGGCGCATCCGTCCGCGAGCGATCGTCGCCGAGTACGAGAAGATCATCTTCGACGAGCTCGATCTGATGCGCGAAGGCGCGAACTGCTCGCAGCTCCGGCGCAACTGGCTCGGCTCCGAGCTCATCTATCACCCGATCGTGTTCTGGGACTACACGCGCACCGACGTGCTGGTGATGGAGCGCATCCGCGGCATCTCCATCCGCGAGCTGTCGCGGTTGCGCGAGCTCGGCGTCGACTTCCGCGTGCTCGCCGAGCGCGGCGTCGAGATCTTCTTCAACCAGACCTTCCGCGACAATTTCTTCCACGCCGACATGCATCCCGGCAACATCTTCGTGGACGCGACCGATCCGCAGCGGCCGAGCTATCTCGCGGTCGACTTCGGCATCGTCGGCACGCTGACCTCGTCGGACCAGCGCTATCTCGCGGAGAACTTCCACGCGTTCTTCAATCGCGACTATCGCCGCGTCGCCGAGCTGCACGTCGAGAGCGCGTGGCTGCCGTCGAACACGCGCGTCGAGGAATTCGAGTCGGCGATCCGCACCGTGTGCGAGCCGATCTTCCAGAAGCCGCTGAAGGAGATCTCGTTCGGCTTCTTCCTGCTGCGCCTGTTCCAGATCGCGCGGCGGTTCAATTACCAGGTGCAGCCGCAGCTCGTGCTGCTGCAGAAGACGCTCCTGCAGATCGAAGGGCTGGGACGTCAGCTCTACGACGATCTCGATTTGTGGAAGACCGCGAAGCCGATCATGGAAGACTGGATGAGGAGCCGGCTGTCGCCGGTCGCGGCGCTCGAGCGCGTGCGCGCGCAGCTGCCGATCCTCGCCGAAACCATTCCGCCGCTCGCGACCCAGATGCTGCGCCGGCTCGAGCGCGGCGAAAGCCTGATCGGCGGAGAAGGCAACGACGAAGAGATCAAGCGTCTGCGCGAGGAGATGAAGCGAGGCCAGCGCCGCACGGCCCTGATGATCGCGGGCTCGACGTTGATCCTCGCGGCCGCAATCCTGCTCGCGTTCGACGGCTTCTCTTCCCGAATGCTCGGCAATGCGCCGCTGAGCTCGTGGGTGCTGGGCATCGGCGGCGCCGTGCTGTGGTGGCGCGCGGGGCGGGAGCAATAAAAAAGGCAGCGGGGTCGCCGCTGCCTTCTTCACATCGGCTGAATCTTTATTTCGTCGCGACGCTCGCCGCGATCACCATGCCCTTGAGCAGGTTGAGCGACTCGTAGAGCGCGAAGTCGTTCTCGATGAGCTTGGACGTATCCTCGGCCTTGTCGTCCTTCTTGCCCTTCTTGTCCTTCTTCTTGCCTTTCTTGTCTTCGTCGGCGTCCTCGGCCGGCACGACCTTGATCGGCTTCACCGCCGGCGCGTCCGGATTGTCGAGGCGACCCTTCAAGTCCGCTTCCTTGATCTCCAGACCCGCGGCTTCCTGCACGTCGGCCTTGGCGAGCCTCACCGGCTCGATGACGACGTCGGGATTGATGCCTTCGGCCTGGATCGACTTGCCGCTCGGCGTGTAATAGCGCGCCGTCGTGAGCTTGATCGCCGAATCGTTCTGCAGCGGCAGCACGGTCTGCACCGAGCCCTTGCCGAACGTCTTGGCGCCGACCAGCACGCCGCGATGATGATCCTGCAACGCGCCCGCGACGATTTCCGAGGCGGATGCCGAGCCACCGTTGACCATCACCACCAGCGGCTTGCCGTTGAGCAGGTCACCCGGATTCGCCGAAAACTCGCGATTGGAATCGGCCAGGCGGCCCTTGATCGAGACGATCGTGCCCTTGTCGAGGAACGCGTCCGACACTTCCACCGCAGCGTTGAGCACGCCACCCGGATTGTTGCGCAGGTCGAGCACGAGGCCCTTGAGCTCGCCGCCCGCGTCCTTCTTGAGCTTGCTGATCTCTTCGCCGAGCAGCTTGCCGGTGTTCACGGCGAACTGGCTGACGCGCACGTAGCCGAGTCCCGGCTCGAGCATCTTGCTGCGTACCGAGGACACCGCGATCACGTCGCGCTTCATGTCCATCTGCAGCGGCGCCGGCGCGCCTTCGCGCACGACCGTCAGCGAAACCTTGGTGCCCGGATCGCCGCGCATCTTCTGCACGGCCTCGGTGAGCGACAGTCCCTTCACCGGCGTGTCGTCGATCTTCACGATGAGATCGCCGGCCTGGATGCCGGCCTTGGCGGCGGGCGTGTCGTCGATCGGCGAGACGACCTTCACGAAGCCGTTCTGCATCTGCACTTCGATGCCGAGCCCACCGAACTTGCCGGTGGTGGCGATGTTCATCTCCTTGAACTCGTCCTTGTCGAGATAGGCCGAGTGCGGATCGAGCCCGGCGAGCATGCCGCGCACCGCGTTCTCGAGCAGCGTCTCGTCCTTGACCGGCTCGACGTAGTCGGTCTTCACGCGGTTCAGGATCTCGACGAAGGTCTGCAGATCCTTGAGCGGCAGCGACTGCGTGCCGGGCTCCGCGGGCATGATGACCGCGGTCTTTTCCGCGAGAACGCCGTGGGTCAGCGTGATGCCGACGCCAATGAGAAGACCCGCGGCGAGAGCCAGCGGAGCGCGAAGCTTGGAAGGCATGGAGAGCAAACCCGGAGCACCCAGAAGGGGCGGAAATGATACCACCGCAGGCGTAGACCCCCTGCGGCGTTGCGAGTTCTTTACGGAGTGGCTTTTCCCTAACCCGCGAAATGGATTTCCGCCGTCGCCAGCACCGGGCCGGTCGGCCAGGGCTTCGGCGAGCCGCCCATGGGCTCCATGCTCACGGCGACGACCATCTTCTCCGCGAACGGAACGCCCTTCGGCCACGTCATCATCATCTCGCCCGCGTGCGGCATGACGCCCGCGGATACCGGCGTGCCGTGATTCATCACCCAGAGCTCGGCGACGTGCTGGTCGTCCATCGGATAGTCGTTCAGCACCTTGACCTTCATCTGGCCCATCTCCGGATGGACCATGACCATCCACGTCGAGGGCTTCTTCTCCGGCTGCAGCACCGCCACGTACATCGATGGTTGCGGCAGCGGCACTTTCTGCACGACGACCTGCGTCGAGGGCTTCGGCGATTGCATCAGGTTGACCAGCGCGACGCCGAGCAGCACCGACGCAGCCGTCGCGAGCCAGGCCCACTGCTGCCAGCGGCGCAGGCGCGCGGGCGCAACTGTGATCGGCGTCACAACCGGCGACGTGCGCACCCGATGCTCGAGGTTGAGCCAGACGATGTCGCGCGGCTTGACCGGCTTGAGGCGCAGCGCCAGCGATGCCAGGCGTTGCTCCCACCAGCGCAGCTCGATGCGAAGCGACGGATCGGCGACCATCAACCGCTCGAACCTCGCGCGCGCAGGCCCTCGCAGGGTGCCGAGCGCATATTGCGCGGCGAGCGCGCGGCGCAGCTCCGGTCGCGCGTAGTTCATGCGTACGCCTCGAGGCAATCGCGCAGTTGCGCAAGCCCACGCCGCACCCAGCTCTTCACGGTGCCGAGCGGCGCCTTCAGTCGCGCCGCCAGCTCCTGGTGCGTATAGCCTTCGTAGTACGCCAGCAACACGCTGTTCTTCTGCTCGCCGCCGAGCCCCTCCATGCAACGTTCCAATCGCCCGATGCCCTCGCGCTCCTCGGCGCGGGCCAGCGGGTCCTGGGTCGGGTCGGGGGCGTCCAGCAAGCTGGGACCTTCGTCCTCATCGCCGCCGGTCTCGTGCTCCATCACTTCCGGCCTGCGCATGCGCAGCAGGTCGAGAGCGCGATAGCGCGCGATGGTCAGAAGCCAGGTCAGCGGCGCGCCTTTGCGCGGCTCGTAGCTCTCGGACTTCTGCCAGACCTTGAGATAGCAGTCCTGCAACGCCTCCTCGGCCCAATCCTGACGCTTCAACATACGCGCCAGCAGCGCGAACAGATGCGAGCTGGTCGCGTCGTACAGGCGGCGGAAGGCCTGCTGATCCCCGGCGGCGGTGGCGGCGAGGAGCTGGGTGAGCTGGTCGGCATCGGCCATGGTGCGATCTTAGCGAAGCGGCTGGCGCAGCAGGGGAAGGACGCCTTGCTCCGGCGCTTCGCGGAATTGCTCGAGTCCGATCCGCATCGCTTCGTGACCGTCGCGCGGGGCGTCGGTGTAGCTGCCGAACAGGCGATCCCACCACGCGAAGGCGTTGCTGTAGTTCGAGTCGTGCTCGACGCGGTACACGGAATGATGGGCGCGATGCATGTCGGGCGTGACGATGATCATCCGGAGCATACGGTCGAGCTTCGGGTTCAGATTCAGGTTGGCGTGATTGAACAGCGACAGGCCGTTCAGCGCCGTCTCGAAGAAGAGTACCGCCAGCCACGGCGCGCCCAGCGCGACGACGACGACGCACTTGTAGGCCATCGACAGGACGATCTCGAAGGGATGGAAGCGCACACCCGTCGTCGTGTCGAGCTCCACGTCGGAGTGGTGCACGCGATGCATCGGCCACAGCCAGGCGATCTCGTGCAGCAGCCGATGCTGCCAGTAGATCGCGCAGTCGAGCGCGATCCAGGCAAGCGCGACTTCGAGCCACCTTGGCCACTCGCTGCGATTGAAGAGGCCCAAGCCGTGCGCCTGCGCCCAGACCGCGCTCGTGATCGCCGCGAACGGCAGCAGCGCGAGAATCACGGCGTTGACCAGCGCGAGCGCGAGGTTCGACGGCCAGCGCATCGCGCGAAGCATCGGCGTCCTGCGCTTCGGCCACCGCTGTTGCGCGACGAGGAACAGCGCGAGCAGCCCGAAGAAGAGGCCGGCGCGCACGACGCTATAATCCGCGCTCACTTTTTCCCCAGGTCCCCGCCGAAGCCGTGAGCCGAGGAGCCTACCCCAGCACCCGCCTGCGCCGCACCCGGCGCGCCGATTTCGTGCGCTCGCTCGTGCGCGAGAACCGGCTCGACGCCGGCCAGCTGATCCAGCCATTGTTCGTCGCCGAGGGCTCGCTCGTCGGGCCGGTGAAGTCGATGCCCGACATCTCGCGCCTCGACCTGAAGGAGCTCGCGCGCGAAGTGAAGCGGCTCTCCAAGCTCGGCATCCAGACCGTCGCGCTGTTCCCGGTGATCCCGACGGCGAAGAAGACCGACGACGGCGCGATCGCACTCGATCCCGATGGCCTCGTGCCGCGCGCAATCGCCGCGGTGAAGAAGGCGAGCCCGGAAACCGGCGTGATGGTCGACGTCGCGCTCGATCCGTATACGACACACGGCCACGATGGCGTGCTCGACGCGAACGGGCTCGTCGACAACGACGCGACCGTGGAGATCCTGCGCAAGCAGGCGCTCGTCTACGCGCGCGCCGGCGCCGACATCATCGCGCCCTCCGACATGATGGACGGCCGCGTCGGCCAGATCCGCCAAGTACTCGAGCGCGACAAGCAGACCAACGCGCTGATCCTGTCGTACGCGGCGAAGTACGCGTCGAGCTTCTATGGACCGTTCCGCGACGCGGTCGGATCGGCGTCGCAATTGAAGGGCGACAAGCGCAACTATCAGATGGACCCGGCGAACACCGACGAAGCGCTGCGCGAGGTCGAACTCGATCTCGAGGAAGGCGCCGACATCGTCATGGTGAAGCCCGGCATGCCGTACCTCGACATCATCCGGCGCGTGAAAGAGCGCTTCGAGGTTCCGGTGTGCGCGTATCAGGTGAGCGGCGAGTACTCGATGCTCAAGGCCGCGGCCGCGAACGGCTGGCTCGACGAGAAGAAAGTGATGATGGAAGCGCTGCTCTGTTTCCGGCGCGCCGGTGCGGACATGATCCTGTCCTACTACGCGGGACGAGCCGCGGAATGGCTGAAAGGCTGATCAAGCTCCATCAGTTCCCGACCGCGCACGGCGTCGAGAACCTCTCGCCGTTCTGCATGAAGGTCGAAGTGTTCCTGCGCCTCGCGGGCTTGCCCTACGAGATCAAGTGGACGCCGAATCCGGGCAAGGGACCGCTCGGCAAGTTGCCGTTCATCCGCGACGAGGACGGCAAGGTCGTCTGCGATTCGGAAACCATCGTCGAGCATCTGACCCGCAAGCACGACCTCAAGCTCGACGCCGGACTGTCGCCGGACGACAAGGCGATCGGTCACGCGTTCCAGCGCATGCTGTCGGAGCACACCTACTTCGCGGTGCTGTATCACCGGTGGATCAACCCGAAGGTGTGGCCGATCACGCGCGAAACGTTCTTCGGATCGATCCCGGCGCCATTGCGCGGCGCGCTCGCGACTTACGTGCAGCGCAAGACGCTGCGCGATCTCAAGGGTCACGGCCTCGGGCGCCACGCCGAGGAAGAGATCACGCGCCGCGCGCAGCAGGACATCGCGGCGATCGCCGAGCATCTGAACGTGAAGCCGTATTTCATGGGCGACAAGCCGACCTCGATCGACGCGACCGTCTACGCGTTCCTCGCGAACATGTGGGAAGTGCAGATCGACACGCCGCTCAAGGCAGTCGTCGGCAAGCACAAGAACCTCGTCGCCTACTGCGAGCGCATGCGATCGCGGTGCTTCAAGTGACCGATCGCTACGCGGTCATCGGCCAGCCCGTCGCGCACAGCCAGTCGCCGCGCATCCAGGCGATGTTCGCGAAGCAATTCGGCGCAGAGATCTCTTACGAGACGATCGAAGTTGCGCCGGAAGCGCTCGCCGAATCACTGGTGCGCCTGCACGCGGATGGTTATCAGGGATTGAACGTCACCCTGCCGCACAAGCTCGAAGCGCTGAAGCTGTGCGAAGCGGTCTCCGAGCGCGCGCAGATCGCAGGCGCGGTGAATGTGGTCAAGCGCACAGAAACGGGTTGGAGCGGCGACAACGTCGACGGCGAGGGCTTCATCCGCGATCTCGCGCAGCTGAAGCTCGACGTCGCCGGCAAGAAAGTGCTCGTGCTCGGCGCGGGCGGCGCGACGCGCGGAATCCTGAAGCCGCTCCTCGATCAGAAGCCCGCTGAGCTCACGGTGAGCAATCGCAATCCGTGGAAGCCCGAAGAGCTTGCCGAGCAATTCAAGGCGCACGGGAAAATCCGTCCTTGCACGCACATCGCGCTGAAGGGTGATCGCTTCGACCTGATCATCAACGCGACCTCGGTCGGTCACACCGGAGCGTTCCTGAAGCTGCCCGGACAGCTGCTCGCCGACGGCGGCGCTTGCTACGACTTGAGCTACGGCAAGGCGTTCGCGCCGTTCGCGGTGTGGGCGAAATCGCAAGGCGCGAAGCGCGTCGCCGACGGCATCGGCATGCTGGTGGAGCAGGCCGCGCTGTCGCATCAGTTCTGGCGCGGCGTGCTGCCGAAGACAGCGCCGGTCATCGAGGCATTGAGGTCGTCATGAAAATCCTCATCGCGATTCCCAACCATGATTTCGATCCGACCGAAGTCGCGGTGTCGTGGAAGGTGCTGAAGTCTTGCGGTCACGTCGTGTTCTTCGCGACGCCCGACGGCAATCGCGCGCACGCCGATCCGATCATGCTCTCGGGCGAGGGCCTCGATCCCTGGGGGTTCATCCCGCTGCTCCGGAAAGTCCGCCTGATCGGGCTGTCGCTGCGCGCGCACGCGCCGGCGCGACGCGCCTATCGCGAGATGGAATCCGATCTGCAGTTCCTCGAGCCGCTGCGCTATGCGGATCTGCGCGTCACCAACTTCGACGCACTGCTGCTTCCGGGCGGACACGCCAAGAAGATGCGGCAGTACCTGGAGAGCAAGGAGCTGCAGAGCTTCGTCGCGGATTTCTTCGACAGCGGCAAGCCGGTCGCGGCCGTGTGTCACGGCGTCGTGCTCGCCGCGCGCAGCGTGTCGAAGAAGACCGGCAAGTCGGTGCTGTTCGGTCGCAAGACGACCGCGCTCACCTGGAAGCTGGAGAACTCCGGCTGGACGCTCTCCAGGTTCCTCGCGCGCTGGTGGGATCCGGATTACTACCGGACCTATCTCGAGGAAGACGGGCAGCCGGTCGGCTACATGAGCGTGCAGCAGGAAGTCACGCGCGCGCTCGCGAAACCCGAGGATTTCGTCGACGTCGCCGCCGACGCACCGGATCGCTTCGCCAAGACGAGCGGGATGGCGCGCGACAGTGAAGGCAACAGCAAGCCTGCGTGGGTGGTGCGCGACGGCAACTTCGTTTCGGCGCGCTGGCCCGGCGACGTGCACACGTTCGCGAAGACGTTCGACGCGGTCGTGCGCGAGTACTACGCTGCGGCGAAAGCCGCTTAGCGCTTCACCTCGCGCGCCATCAGCCAGCGCGTGACCTTGCCGAGCAGGTTCCAGTAGCGCACCGGCATCAGGCGGGCGATCCAGTCGATCATCCGCGCGTCGCCGCCGATCAGCACGCGCACCTTGCCGCGCTCGACGCCGTCGATGATCGTTCGCGCCGCCCCTACCGGCGTCGTCTGCGCGCCCTGCTCGAACTGCTTGACCATCAGCTCCTTGTCCGTGCGGCCGTCGAAAGTCTTGTAGGCGCGCGCGTTGCGCACGATGTTGGTCTTGATGCCGCCGGGATGCACGCAGATCGATCGCACGTTGCTGCCGGCTTCCCTGAGCTCATGGCGCAAGCACTCGGTGAACCCCTTCACCGCGAACTTCGCGGAGTTGTACGCGCCCTGCGACGGCACCGCGATGATGCCGAACACGCTCGAGATGTTGACGATGGCGCCGTCGTTCTGCGCGAGGAGGATCGGCAGGAATGCCTTGGTGCCGTAGACGACACCCCAGAAATTGATGTTCATCAGCCACTCGAAGTCCTTGTACTCGAGCAGATCGATGGTCTGGGACACGGCGACGCCGGCGTTGTTGACGACGACGTGCGCGGCGCCGAACTTCTGCTTCACCGCGTTGGCGAAGTCGTAGACCGCCGCGCGATCGGCGACGTCGAGCTTCTGCGCGTACACCTCGGTGCCGAGCGAGCGCGCCGTCTCCGCGAGATTCGCTTCGTTGATGTCCGCGATCGCGAGCTTGCAGCCCTTGGCCGCGAAGCCTTGCGCGAGCGCGCGGCCGATGCCCGAGCCCGCGCCGGTCACGACGGCGACCTTGCCGTTCAAGTCGTACATGCGTGTTCCCCCAGTTGGAGCCGCGATGTTACTGGAGCGTGAGCGAACCGGTCATTGGCAGCGCGAACAGCTGATCCAGGAAATCCGGGTCATCGAAATGCCCGCGTCCGACGAACGACGTGGCGTGCCGGCCCCATTGCCGCATCGCGCCGGGCTCGTCGACGCCGGTCATCCAGAGCCACCAGCGCTCACCGCGCTCGGTGCCGGCGACGATGCCGTCCTCGTCGAACAGGCTGCGTCGCTTGCCATTCCCGGCATCTACGCTGAGCAGCTCCGCGTACGGCCGGAGCTCGTACTGCCGGACCTGATCGGCGCGCGCCTCGGCTTCCGGCAGCACACGGCGCACGAAGTGCGTCGCCGACTGCACGCGGATCGCGACCGGCTCGTGCTTCGGGACGTCTGCCTGCGGAAACAGCGCGCGCTCCTCGAACCAGCCGCCTTGCGGCTTGCGCGCGGCCGGCCACACCGGGAAGTACATCCGATAGCAGCCGCACGGATGGATCGTGTCGTAGAGCAGCGGGCTCCCGTCCGCGTCCAGCGTGACGCGCCAGACCACGCCGTCGAGCGCGCCGGCGTAGCCGTCCATGAATTTCTGCTTCGGGCGCTGCGAGAACCAGATCGTGTAGACGAGTTGCGCCAGCACTTTGCCGGCGAAGCGCGTGTACGCCGCCTGGAAGTAAACGACGGGCTGCGACCAGTCGACGGTCGGTCGATCGCGCAGCGCGGGCGCTCCGGGGCGATCGAACGCGGCGGCCTCTTCGATCCACCAGGTCGGCGCATGCGCGCGCGCGAGCCGTTGCCACTGCGCGGCGTCGAGCTTCGGGATGCCGAATGCGTCGACTCTCGCGAGCCACGCTTTCACGTCCTTCGGCGAGGGCGCGTCGTCGGCCGGCTCCCAGCGCACGAGCGTGCCGGGATGGTCGAGCTCTGCGATCGGCTTGGCGAAATCGCGCTCGGTCTCGCGGTGATAGCTGCGGATGCCGAGATTGAGCAGCGGCACCGCGAGCGGATAGAGCCCGAAGATGCGGGCAGGCAGATAGTAATCGTCGTCGACGCTTGCGCGACGGATCAGCTGAGCGCGCGCTTGCGGCGACGCGAGCTCGAACGCAACGAGGGAGTGCCCGCAGGACGCGACGTGCTGCATCTCGCGATCGAGATCGGTGACGCCGAGGTTGGCGAGCTCGGCGCGGCGCGCATCCTCGTCGCGCTGGCGCAACAGCTCGAACCACAGCTGCTTGCGCGGCTCGTCGGACAGTTGATCGCGCAGCGCGGAGGTGAAGCGATCGATGCGCAGGTAAGGAAAGCCGTCGATGCGATCAGCGCCGGCGTCACGCACGCCCGCATGAGCGACTTGCGCGTCGAGCGCATCGAAATAGTCGCGGCATTGTGCGGTCTGCGCCGTGCGCTGAGGGCTCGTCGCGCAGCCTGCGAGCACCAGCGTGCACAGCAGGGCGGCGCGCGCTGCGGTCACGGGTTGGTGCGCGCGGGGACTTGCGCGTGCCGGCTGGCGGGCACGAAGAACTTCGCGGCGAGGATGCCGAGCTCGTAGAGCAGATAGGTCGGGATCGCGAGCATGATCTGCGAGCCGATGTCGGGCGGCGTCAGCACCGCGGCGACGACGAAGCAGCCGACGAGAACGTAGTCGCGGCGCTTCGCGAGCGTCGCGGGCGTGACGAATCCGGTCCAGACCAGCAGCACGATCGCCACCGGCGTTTCGAACACGATGCCGAACGCCAGGAAGACGCTGAGCACGAAGTCGAGGTAGTGGTTGATGTCGGTCATCACCGCCACGCCTTCGGGCGCGACGCGGATGAGGAAGTGGAACACGGTCGGCAGCACGAGGAAGTACGCCATCGCGACGCCGAGATAGAACAACGCGGTGCTGGAGAACAGCAGCGGCACCACGAGTCGCCGCTCATGTCGATACAACCCGGGCGCCACGAATGCCCAGATCTGGTAGAGGATCCACGGCATCGCAGCGGCGAACGCGACCACCGCTGAGAGCTTGAGCGGTGTGAGGAACGGCGACGCGATCTCGGTCGCGATCATGCTGGTGCCGTGCGGCATGAAGCGCACCAGCGGCGCCGACAGGAATGCGTAGAGCTCCTGCGAATAGATCGCGAGCGGGATCAGCACGACGAACCATCCCGCGATCGCGCGGAGCAGACGGCTGCGCAGCTCGAGCAGATGCTCGACCAGCGGCTGCTCGCGACCGCCGTCGGATTCGCTCATGGCTTCGGCGGCTCGAGCGTTTGCGGCTCGGCCGGTTGCGGGTCGGCCTTCAGGCCGACGTCTTCGTTCTTGAGCGCTTTGAGATCTGCATTGACAGCGTCGGTCTGCTCACGCAGCGCGCGCTCGGTTTCCTGCAGCGTCTTCTTGAGCTCGGCGGCGTTGGTCTCGCGCTCGAGCTCGTTGGAGAGATGGCGCAGATACGAGCGCGCCTGGCCGGTCCAGCGGCCGAGGCTGCGCGCGAGCGGCGGCAGCTTCTCGGGGCCCAGCACGACGAGGGCGACCAGGAAGCACAGGACCAGCTCGGAGAAACCGACGTCGAACATCGGGCTGCGCCAGGCGCCGGCGCGTCAGCCCGGCTTCTTCTCTTCGGACTTGTCGGCGCCGATTTTGTTCTTGTCGGCCTCGGCTTCGCCTTCGCGCATTGCGGTCTTGAAGTTCTTCACCGCGCTGCCGAGATCCGATCCCGCGTTGCGCAGCTTGGCGGTGCCGAACACCAGCACGACGACGCCGAGGACGATCAACCAATGCCAGATGGAAAAGCTGCCCATTGCGAAAATCTCCTAGAGGCTGCGCGCCGCTTTCTCTTCGTGGCCGGACCGGCCGAAGCGCGAAGCGAGCTCACCGGTGAGCGCCGACAGCGGAATGTCCTTCTGCGCCATCAGCACGAGTGTGTGGAACCACAGGTCGGCGAGCTCGTGGACGAGCGCTGCCTGGTCGGCGTTCTTCGCAGCGATCAGCGTCTCGCCGGCCTCTTCGCCGACCTTCTTCAGGATGGCGTCGATCCCTTTTGCGTACAGGCTCGCGACGTACGACTTCTCCGCCGTCGCCGATTTTCGGTCGACGAGCGTCTGATACAGCTGCGAGAGGACGTCGGCGGGACTGCTCATCCGCGTAGTTTACGCCGCACATGGAGGTGCAAGTGTCGCGGAGCGCAGGGATGCGCGAAAACGACCGCGCCCTAGATGCGGACGCGGATGCCCTTGGCGGCCAGGAACTTCTTGGCCTCGCCGACCGTGAAGTCGCCCTGATGGAAGATGCTGGCGGCGAGCACGGCGTCGGCGCCGCCTTCGGTGAAGCCCTGCTGCAGATGCTCGAGCGTGCCGACGCCGCCCGACGCCACCACGGGAATCGTCACGATCGACGAGATCGCCTTCAAGAGCTCGAGGTCGTAACCGGCCTTGGTGCCGTCGCGATCCATGCTGGTGATCAGGATCTCGCCGGCGCCTTTCTGCGCCATCAGCGTGGCCCATTCGACCGCGTCGAGCCCCGTGGCCTTGCGCCCGCCGTGCGTGAAGACCTCCCACTTCGGCGGAACGTTCTTCTTGCGCGTCTTCACACGCTTCGCGTCGATCGCAACCACGATGCACTGCGTTCCGTAGCGATCCGACGCCTCGCGCACGAATTCGGGATTGTCGACCGCGGCCGTGTTGATCGAGACCTTGTCGGCGCCGGACGAAAGCAGTGCGCGAACGTCAGCGTTGGTGCGCACGCCGCCGCCGACGGTGAGCGGAATGTAGATCTGTCGCGCGACCGCTTCGACGGTGGCGAACAGCGTCGGCCGCTCTTCGGCGCTGGCGGTGATGTCGAGGAAGACGAGCTCGTCGGCGCCCTGCTGATCGTAGCGGCGCGCGACTTCGACGGGATCGCCGGCGTCCTGGATGTCCTCGAAGCGCACGCCTTTGACGACGCGGCCGGCGTCGATGTCCAGGCAAGGGATGATGCGCTTGGCGAGCATGCGTCAGCTTGGTTTGGAGTGCGCCGCGTCAGGCGCAGAGCTTGATCGCTTCGGAGAGCTTGAAGCTGCCTTCGTACAGCGCGCGGCCGATCACGGCGCCGGCGACGCCGTCGTTCTCGATTTCCTTCAGCGCGCGGATGTCGTCGAGCGAGGAGACGCCGCCCGACGCGATCACCGGCGTGTTCACCGCCTTCGCGAGATCCTTGGTCGACTGCGCGTTGAAGCCCTTCATCATGCCGTCGCGGCCGATGTCGGTGTAGATGATCGCCTCGACGCCGTCGCGCTCGCAGTGCTGCGCGGTCTCGATGACGCCGTGGCCGGTGATCTTGGTCCAGCCGTTCAGCGCGACGCGGCCGTCCTTGGCGTCGAGGCTGACGATGATGTGACGCGGATATTCCAGGCACAGATCGCGCAGGAAATGCGGCGCGTTGATCGCCTTGGTGCCGATGATCACGTAGGAGACGCCGCCATTGAGCAGGCGCTGCACGGTCTCTTCGTCGCGGATGCCGCCGCCGACCTGCACCGGAACGTCACCGACCGCGGCGACGATCTGCTCGACCACCTTGATGTTGGTCGGCGCGCCCTTGAGCGCACCGTCGAGGTCGACCACGTGGATGCGCTTGGCGCCTTCATCGACCCACTGCTTCGCGACCGCGACCGGGTCGGGCGAGAAGACCGTGACGTCGTCCATGCGGCCCTGGCGCAGGCGCACGCACTGGCCGTTCTTCAAGTCGATCGCGGGAATCAACAGCATGAGGCAGCGGGCAGCCTAATCCGACAGATGGATTGCCGTTGGGGAAGGGAGGGAGCGGGAGGCGGACGCGAGATCGTTTTGCTTGAACCCACTCTGCACCAGATTCAGGGCTTCACGCAACTATTTCGCTTCGCCATTCCAGGCGACGAAATTGGCGAGCAGCTGGATGCCCGCCGCCTGGCTCTTCTCGGGATGGAATTGGAACGCGACGATGTTGTCGCGGGCGATCGCCGCGGGGAATGCCTGGCCGTACACCGCGGTGCCGAGCGTGTGCTTCGGGTCCTTCGGCTGCGCGTGATAGCTGTGCACGAAATAGAACCACGAATTCTCGGGGATGCCGGCCCAGATCGGATGCTTGCGCTTCTGGTGCACCTGGTTCCAGCCCATGTGCGGAACCTTGAGCCGTTCTGGTGCGTCGGGCGCCGGATCGGGGAAGCGCACGACTTCGCCGGGGAACAGGCCGAGCGCATCGACGCCGTCGTTCTCCTGCGAATGCTCCATCAGCACCTGCATCCCCAGGCAGATGCCGAGCAGCGGCAATTTCTTCGCAGCCTCGACGACGAGATCGTTGAGCTCGAGCCGGCGCAATTCGTTCATGCAGCCTTTCACGCCGCCGACGCCCGGGAGCACGAGGCGATCGCATTTGAGCAGCGTTTCCGGGTCGTAGCTGATCTCGATGCGGCGATCCGGCGCGACGCGCTCGAGCGACTTGCCGAGCGAGTGCAGGTTGCCCATGCCGTAATCGATGACGCCGATCGCCTTCACAGCACCCCTTTGGTGGAAGGCGTCACGTCCGGCGCGCGGTCGTCCCGCTCGATCGCCATGCGCAGCGCGCGGCCGAACGCCTTGAAGCAGGTCTCGGCGATGTGATGCGCGTTGCGTCCGCGAAGGTTGTCGACGTGCAGCGTGACCTTCGCGTGATTGACGAAGCCCTGGAAGAACTCGCGGAACAGATCGACGTCGAACTCGGCGACGCGCGCGCGGGGGAATTCGACCGCATATTCCATTTCCGGGCGGCCGGAGATGTCGATGACGACGCGCGACAGTGACTCGTCGAGCGGGACGTAAGCGTGGCCGTAGCGGCGGATGCCCTTCTTGTCGCCGATCGCTTTGTCGAACGCCTGGCCCAGCGTGATGCCGATGTCCTCGACCGTGTGGTGATGGTCGATCTGCACGTCGCCCTGGGCGGAGACGTCGAGATCGATGAGCCCGTGGCGCGCGACCTGATCGAGCATGTGCTCGAGGAACGGGATCGCGGTCTTGAACGTCGCGCGGCCGGAGCCGTCGAGGTTCAGGTCGACCTTGATCTGCGTTTCCTTGGTGTCGCGCGCGACGCTGGCTTTGCGGGCGGCCATCGGGTCGGGGTCAAAAACGGGGGCGTAAGGATACTGCAAGCAACCTCGCTGCGCAGGCGCAGTCCAAACCGTCACGAGCCATAAGGAGAACAACCATGCGCGTCCTCGTTTCGTGCCTCGTCCTCGCGCTGCTCGCGGGCTGTCACCGCGGCGGTCCGGCGTCGGATGACCAGACCGCCGCCGACCTGCGCCAGAAGGTCGAGCAGATGTTCAAGGACATCGACGCCGGCAACTTCGCGGGCCTCAAGATGTGGGCCGACGACCAGGCGATCCTGTTCGACTTCGACGAGAACAACGCGCCGGTCACCGCGCGCGGGCAGGCAGAGCTCGACAAGTACCTCGCGGCGTACGACGGCGTCGTGCGCAAGGGCCTCAAGATCCACACCGAGATCGGCAAGGACGATTGCTTCGGCGACAGCGACATCGGCTACTGCGCGGTCGAGTACGACCAGACCATCGGCGCCGAGGGCGCGCCGCCGGCGCCGTTCAAGTTCCGCGGCACGCTCATCGCGCGCAAGACCAAGGACGGCTGGCGCTGGGTGCATTGGCACAGCTCATTCCGCGAATTCCCCAAGCCGGCCGCACCGGCGGCGCCGGCTGCGACCGAAACACCGCCCGCCGATCAGGCGCCGGCGAATCCATCGCCGCAGTGAATGTGGGTCGCCCTTCAGGGCGACGGTTCAGGTCGTGAGGATGAACGTCACCGGACCATCGTTGGTCAGGCTGACCTGCATGTCGGCGCCGAACTGACCGCTCGCGACGTGCGCGTGCGATTCGCGCGCCCGCGCGAGCAGGTGTGCGAACAGCGTGCGCGCGATGCCGGGCTCGGCCGCCGCCGTGAAACTCGCGCGTGTGCCTTTCGCGGTGTCGGCTGCGAGCGTGAACTGCGGGACGAGCAGCAGTCCGCCGGCGATGTCGGCCACGGAGCGATTCATCTTGCCTTGCTCGTCCGGCCAGACCCGATAGGTGAGCAACCGCTCGAGCAATCGCTCGGCATCCTGGGCGGTATCGTCGCGCTGCACGCCGACGAGAACCATCAAGCCTTGACCGATCCGTCCGACTTCGCGGCCGTCGACGGTGACCCAGGCACTCGACACTCTTTGAAGCAATCCGATCATGGCGTGAGTGCTTTGTAGGACATGTCCTACACGACGTGTCGGTAGCCGCTGGCTTCGGCAAGCCGCCCAGGTGCCCAAACTACGCGTGCGGTAGCCAAGGACAGGGACGTCAAGGATGACGAACGGCTACCGGCTCCAAGGATGGACAGGATCGCTGGATTGCGAACCTGCGCGTCAGCCTCCGGGTTCCTGCCCGTAGGCTTACGCAAAGGTTTATGGTTTCTCCTCCCTCCCGTGCCCGGCTTCGTGCCGGGCTCTTTTTTGCGCGAGCAAAAAAGAGCGCTCACGACGGCGGCGTCCATTTCTTGGGTTGCAGCGCCGCGAGCTTCACGACGTCCGAGTCGCGCGACATCTTCATCTCTTCGAGCCGCTGCAGATAGCGCGACCAGTTCTTCGCCTGATCGGCGCCGAGCTCTTCGAGCACGTCCCACGAATACAGCCCGGTGTTGTGCCCGTCGTCGAACACGAGCCGCACCGCGTACTGGCCAACCGGCTCGACGCGCTCGACGTTGACGTTGCGCTTGCCGCCGATCAGCGTGGGCTCTTCCTGGCCGTGTCCACGCACTTCCGCGGATGGACTGAAGACGCGTAGGTACTCGCAGGGCAGCTCGTAGCGTGAGCCGTCCGCGTAGCCGACCTCGAGCACGCGCGATTTGCGATGCAGCTTGATCGAGGTCGGTACGCGGGAGGTCATCAGGTCTTCGGCGGCTCCGCAGCCGGAGCGGTTTCCGCCGGCGGCGCTGCGTCCGCTGGAGTCCAGCCGCACTGCTGACCCTGATTCTGCTGCTTCAGGTACTCGATCAGCGGCGCGAAGTATTCGAGGATCGCGGAGGCATCCATCTGGCGCGTGCCTGTGAGCTTCTCCAGCGTCTCCTGCCACGGCTTCGATGCACCCGCCGCGAGCATCGCCTTGTACTTCTCGCCGGCCGCGGTGTTGCCGTAGATGTCGCACTCGTTGAGCGGGCCTTTGAAGCCGGCCGCGTCACACAGCGCCTTCTGGAACTGGAACTGCAGGATGAACGACAGGAAGTAGCGCGTGTACGGCGTGTTGTTCGGCACGTGGAATTTCGCGCCCGGATCGAATTCTTCCTCGTTGCGCGCGTTCGGCGGCGCGACGCCCTGATACTGCTCGCGCAGCTTCCACCAGGCGGCGTTGTAGTTCTCCGGCGTGACCTGTCCGGAGAACACCTGCCAGCGCCATTGATCGACGAGCTTGCCCCAGGGCAGGAACACGATCTTCTCGAGCGCCCACTTCATCTGCGAGTTGATCACCGCTTTGGGATCCGGCTTCACGTCGCCGACGAGCCCGATCTTGTGCAGATGCGCCGGGGTCAGCGACAGGGTGATGGTGTCGCCGATCGCTTCGTGGAAGCCGTCGTGCGCAGCGTTCTGGAAGATCGGGGGCAGCGGGTTGTAGGAGAGGTCGTAGAAGATGTGGCCGAGCTCGTGATGGATCGTCGTCAGATCCTCTTCCTTCGGCTCGATGCACATCTTCACGCGCACGTCGCCGGCCATGTTCATGTCCCAGGCGTTGGCGTGGCAGATCACGTCGCGATCGCGCGGGCGCGTGAGCATCGACTTCGCGTAGAACGAATCGGGCAGCTTCTGGAAGCCGATCGAGGTGTAGAAGTCCTCGGCCATCTTCGCCATGCGCACCGATTCGGCGACGTCGGCCTTGTGCGAAAGCTCGGCGAGCGCTTCCGGCGTCTTCGCGCCCTTGAAGTCCTTGACGAGCTTCTGGTACTCCTCATCGCGCTGCTTCTTGAGCGCCGGCGACACGTCGATCGAGCCGACACCCTTGTAAGGCTCGACCAGCGGATAGATGTTGCCCCACTGCTGCGCCCACATGTTGCCGAGCAGATGCGCGGGGATCTCGCCGGTCTTCGAGACGATCTTGTCGCCGTACTTCGCATTGAGCTTGCCGCGCACATAGCAGTGCATCTGCTCGTAGAGCGGCTTGACCTGCTCCCAAAGGCGCTCGGTTTCCTTCTGGAAATCCGCGGGGCTCATGTCGTAGCCCGAGCGCCAGACTTCGCCGGTGTCGGCGAAGCTCATTTCCTTCGCGCCTTCGTTCACCAGCTCGACGAAGCGCTGATAGTCCTTGCGGATCGGCTTCGCAGTCGCGTGCCAGCCGTCCCACGCGGCAAGGATCTCGTCGGGCTTGTGCGAGAAATCGACGTTGTCGACGATCTTCTCGATGTCGGTGAGGTTCAGGCACTGCTTGCCGTCGATCGGCGTTTCCGGGCACCACTTGCCGGCGCCGTAGTTCGCGTCCATGCGCGCGAGGATCTGCGCGATCTCGGCTTGCTTCGCCGGATCGGAAGGCGCGGGCGCCGACACGTTCTTGATCAGCGTCAGCGCGCGGGCCGTGTCGGCCGAGAGGCCCTGCGTGTTGTTGAACTTCTTCGACTCCTGCAGCTTCGCCGCCTGCCACGCGAGGTGCTCTTCGCTGGCCTTGGCGCTGATCGCCTGCGTGTCGTCGGTGATGAACGTTTCCGCGACCCATTCGGCGCTGCTCTCATAGGGCAGCCGCTTGCGCAGGTCGTCGTTGATCCCGGCGATGAACTTGTCGGCGTCGGCCGCCGTGGGACCCGGCGGCGGCGCCGGCGCTGCGGCGGGCGCCGGGGTTTCGTCGGGCTTGCTGCAGGCGCCGAGGACGAGCGTGATCGTGGCGAAAAGGGCCAGCTTGCGCATGAAGCGCTCCGAAGAAATGAGAAGGGCGAGAGGTTCCGGCAGCGGCGGGGGCCTCGTCAAGCGTTGGTAAACTCGCCACTTCGGCCCGGACAAGAACGAGGACACGACTCCGAATGCGCTGGCTGGTCACCGCGACGTACTGGTTCGCGTGGCTGCTGTTCCGGCTGCTGAATCCGTTCATCAAGCACAAGGTCGCGCCGGAGGACGTCAAGGCCCAGCTCAAGCTCGATCCGGCCCGGCCGGTCTGCTACATCCTGCCGCAGCGCTCCTGGACCGACCTCTTCCTGCTCGATCGCGTCTGCAGCGACCTCGGCCTGCCGCGACCGGGCCGCACCGGCACCGAGCTGCCGAATCCCCATCGCGCCGGTTGCCTCTACCTGCCGGCGATCCTCGAGACGCGCATCCGCGAGACGCCGCTGTCGAAGGTGCTGCACCGCGCCGTTGCCGCGACCAACTACGACATCCAGCTGGTGCCGGTCTCGGTGTTCTGGGGCCGCGACCCGGGGCAGGAGACGTCGCTGTTCAAGCTGATCTTCGCCGACAGCGTGCAGGCCGGCATGATCCGCAAGCTGTTCATCATCCTGGTCAACGGCCGCAACGTGATGGCGAGCTTCGCGCAGCCGCTGTCGTTCCGCTCCTTCGTCGCCGGCGAGCAGGATCCCGCGAAGGCGGTGCGCAAGCTCGCGCGCGTGCTGCACTTCCACTTCCTGCGTGCGCGCACCGCGGCGCTCGGACCGACGCTGCTCCGCCGCAACGTGGTCATCGCCGGGCTGCTCAATACCCGCGAAGTGAAGCGTGCGATCGAGGACGAGGCCAAGGCGGCCAACAAGACGATCGAGCAGGTGACGCGTCGCGCGCAGAAGCTCGCGGAGGAGATCTGCGCGGACTACTCGTCGGCGTCGATCAATTTCCTCGAGCGCGTGCTGAAGCTCTTCGTCTGGAATCGCGTCTACAAAGGCATCGACGTGCGCGGGCTCGACCGCGTGCGCGAGCTGGCGCAGTCACACGAAATCATCTATCTGCCGTCCCACCGCTCGCACGCGGACTATCTGCTCGCGTCGTACGTGCTGTATCACGCCGGTATCGTGCCGCCGCACATCGCGGCCGGCGTGAATCTGAATTTCTGGCCGATCGGCGGGCTGCTGCGCCGCTGCGGCGCGTTCTACCTGCGCCGAAGCTTCTCGGGCGATCGCGTCTACACCGCGGTGTTCCGCGCGTATGTCGACTCGCTGATCTCGCGCGGCTACGCGATCGAGTTCTTCCCGGAAGGCGGACGCTCCCGCACCGGGCGGCTCTTGCAGCCCAAGACCGGCTTGCTGTCGATGGTCGTCGAGTCGGCGCTGAAGCAGCGTGCGCGCCGCGTCGCGCTGGTGCCGATGTTCATCGGCTACGACAAGGCCTGGGAAGTGCAGAGCTACTTCAAGGAGCTCAAGGGCGGTCGCAAGACGCGTGAATCCGCCGAAGCGCTGCTCAAGGCCGGCAAGATCCTGGCGAAGTCGTACGGCAAGGCGTACCTGAACTTCGGCGAGCCGATCATGCTGCAGGACTATGCCGACGAGAAATTGCCCGGCTGGCGCGACACGCTGGTGCGCGGCTCCGATGAGCGGCCGCTCGGCTACAGCCAGTTCGTCGCGAAGCTCGGCCTGGAGAACTCGCGCCGCATCAACGCTGCGGCAGTCGCCAATCCGGTGAGCCTCGCGGCAGTGGCGCTGCTGTCGGCGCCGGAGCGCGCGGTCGGCACCGACGAGCTCGTCGAGCAGATCGGCCATCTGATCTGGCTCTTGAAGGGCCAGCCGCTCGGTCCTTACCAATACATCCCGGAGACGTCGCCGCGCGCGGTGGTCGAGTGGTCGGCGCCGATCGCGGGCATCGCGCGATTGCAGCATCCGTGGGGCGACGTGATGGCGCTGCGCGATCGCAACGCCGTGCTGCTCACCTACAACCGCAACAACATCCAGCACCTGTTCGCGCTGCCGAGCCTGGTCGCGAATTTCTTCCGCACGCGGCAGAACCTGTCGGAGGACGCAGTCGTCACCGGCTGTCGCGCGCTTTACCCGTTCCTGCGCACGGAGTTCTTCCTGCCGTGGGACCCGGCCGAGTGCGAGGCCAAGGCGCGCGAGTCGATCGAAGTCATGGTGAAGCTCGGGCTGCTGCATCGGGAGAACGGTCACCTCGCGCGGCCGGAAGTGTCGGGCCGCGAGTTCTCCACGCTTGCCATGCTGGCGCGCGTGCTGGGCGAGACGCTCGAGCGCTACTGCATGACCATCCTGCTGCTCGCCGGCGAGCATCGCGCCGGCCAGCGGATGGAGCGCGATCGCTTCGAGGAGGATTGCCGGCTGCTTGCCGAGCGCATGGCCATCCTCACCGGGCGCGAGGCCCCGGAGTTCTTCGACAAGGCGCTGTTCCGCGGCTATCTCAACACGCTGATCCAGGTCGGCCTGGTCGCCGAGACCGAGGACAAATCGCTGTCGGTCGACGCCCGGATCGAGCGCATGGCGGAGCGATCGCTGGAACTTCTGTCCGACGAAACGCGTCAGACGCTCGTTCAACTGCTGTCCCGGCGTCGAGTCCCGGTCGCGGCCTGAGATTTCAGGTGTGTATAATTCCGGCCGCATTGGGACTCTCACCGAGTCCCTTTCGTTTTGAACCTACCCAATTTCCTTGCGAGAACCTTCCATGCAGAAGTCCTTCCGTTTGCTCGCAGCTGCGACGCTCACGCTGTTCGCCGCTGCCTGCAGCCAGCCCTCGGGGCAGGGTGGCACCGCCGCCTCCTCGGGCAACGCTGGTGACCTGACCACCGACGCCCAGAAGTTCGGTTACGCGATCGGCACCGACCTCGGCAAGTCGCTCAAGCAGGTCAACACCGAAGTCGATCTCGATTCGCTCAAGCTCGGTCTCGACGAGGCGATGGCCGGCAAGGCGCCGCGCATGGATGACAAGGCGCGTCAGGAGATCAAGACGACGATCGCCAAGAAGATCCAGTCCAAGCAGAAGGAAGAGCGCGACGCCAAGGCGACCAAGAACAAGGAAGCCGGCGAGAAATTCCTCGCGGAGAACGCCAAGAAAGAGGGCGTGAAGACCACCGCCTCGGGCCTGCAGTACGAAGTGATCACCGAGGGCAAGGGCGACCATCCGACCAAGGACGACAAGGTCACCGTCAACTATCGCGGCACGCTGCTCGACGGCACCGAGTTCGACAGCTCCTACTCGCGCAACCAGCCGATCACCTTCCCGCTGGCCAACGTGATCCCGGGCTGGACCGAAGGCGTGCAGCTGATGACGGCGGGCTCGAAGTACAAGTTCTACATCCCGTCGAACCTCGCCTACGGCGAGCGCGGCGCCGGCGCCAAGATCGGCCCCAATGAGACGCTGATCTTCGAAGTCGAGCTGATCTCGTTCGAGAAGGGCGGCGGCAAGGCCGAGAGCGACAAGCCCGCCGCGGGCGGCAAGCCGAGCAAGAAGATCACGATCAAGCCCGAAGCGACGCCGAAGGCCAAGAACGAAGGCGACGAGACCAAGAAGGAGTAAGCGATTCGCGTCGGCCTGAAGGCCGACCCACGCATACCGGACGGCGGCCCTCGGGCCGCCGTTTGCGTTTTGGAAGCAGTGGTTTTCCAGAACGTCATTGCCCATACGCTGACGTATTGATAAGCTGCCAGCGTCAATACGGACCCGTATGGTCATGTCCCAACCTTCCGCCAAAGTACGCGCATCGACGCGCCCAAGCCTGTCCGCCGATCAATGGGCCGAAGCTGCGCTCGACGCCATGGCCGACGGTGGACTGGAGGCGGTCGCGGTCGAGCCGCTGGCCAAGGCGCTCGGCATCACCAAGGGCAGCTTCTACTGGCACTTCAAGAATCGCGACGCGCTGATTCACGCTGCGCTCGACCTGTGGGAGAAGCGCGAGACCGTCGACATCGTCGAGCGCGCCGAGCAGGAAACCACGCCGCGCGAGCGCATGCACACGCTCTTCCGCACGGTCGCCAACACCGACCTGCGCTCCGAGCGTCTGCTGATGATGCTCGCGACCACCGATCATCCCGCCGCTCGCGCCTGCGCCAAGCGCGTGTCCGAGCATTGGCGGAAGTATGTGCACGACTGCTATCTCGCGCTGGGCCTGTCCGAGAACGAATCGAAGCTGTGGGCGACGTTTGCCTATTCGACCTTCATGGGCACGGTGCGCATGCGTCGCGAGAATCCCGACGCGCTGCCCGCCGGCCCCGAGTTCACCCAATACCTGCGCTTCTTGATCAAGAGCCTGATCCCGCGTGTGGAGCGCGAGGCGGGCGAGGCGCATTCTTCCGTCGTGCCCTTGCGGCGCGGCGCCAAGTAACCCTGCTTTTCCTGTAGGAGCCCTCCATGACTCTCGCACTCATCCTTGGCACCGTCCTCGTCGCCTGGGCGCTCGCGTTCATCGGCGCGCCGCTCATCGCGTGGGCCATCGTCACCGGCGTCGCGACGCTCGGCCTCAAGGCCGCGGGCCTGATCGGCAACGGCGCAACGATCGCCGGATCGATCGTGTTCGCGATCCTGGCATTCCTGTGCATCGTGCCGCTGCGCCGTGCGCTGATCTCCAACGCGATCTTCAATGCGTTCAAGAAGGTCCTGCCCGAAATGTCGTCGACCGAGCGCGAAGCGCTCGAAGCCGGCGACGTGTGGTGGGAAGGCGAGATGTTCCGCGGCCGGCCGGACTGGTCGAAGCTGCTCGACTTCCGCTACACGCAGCTCACCAAGGAAGAACAGAAGTTCCTCGACAACGAGTGCGAGGAGCTGTGCAAGCTCGTCGATGACTGGAAGGTCGAGTTCGAGGACAAGGATCTCCCCAAGGAAGTCTGGGATTACATCAAGGAGAAGAAATTCTTCTCGATGCTGATCAAGAAGGAATTCGGCGGACTCGGGTTCTCGGCTGCCGCGCAGTCGGCGGTCGTGACGAAGCTTGCGACGAAGTCGATCACGCTCGCCGTCACCGTGATGGTGCCGAACTCGCTCGGCCCCGGCGAGCTCCTGATGCACTACGGCACCAAGGAGCAGCAGAAGTACTGGCTGCCGCGATTGATCGACGGCACCGACATCCCGTGCTTCGGCCTGACGGGACCCGAGGTCGGCTCCGACGCGACCGCGATGCCCGATCTCGGCATCGTCGGCTACGGCGAATATCAGGGCAAGAAGACGCTCGGCGTTCGGCTGAACTTCGAGAAGCGCTACATCACGCTCGCGCCGGTCGCGACCTGCGTCGGTCTCGCCTTCAAGCTGAAGGATCCGGACGGCCTGCTCGGCGACAAGAAGAAGGTCGATTACGGCATCACCTGCGCCCTGATCCCGTCGACGCATCCTGGCGTGGAGATCGGTCGGCGTCATTTCCCGGGCGCCGCGTTCCACAACGGTCCGATCTTCGGCAAGGACGTGTTCATCCCGATCGACTGGATCATCGGCGGGCCGGAGAAGGCAGGCAAAGGCTGGCGCATGCTGGTCGAATGTCTCTCCGCGGGCCGCGGCATCTCGCTGCCGGCGCTCGCGACGGCCGGCGGCCAGGCCGCGTATCGCACGCTCGGCTCGTACGCGCGCATCCGTCGCCAGTTCCGCATGCCGATCGGCAAGTTCGAAGGCGTGCAGGAAGCCACGGGCCGCATCGCGGGCTCGACCTATACGCTCGAAGCGATGCGCTTGCTCACCGCCTCCGCGGTCGATCATTGCGCACCGTCGGTGGTCACCGCGATCGCGAAGTACCACATGACGGAGACGATGCGGAAGATCATCAACGACTCGATGGACGTGATCTCCGGTCGCGGCATCCAGCGCGGACCGCGCAACAATCTCGCGACGGCGTACGCGGCGTGTCCGGTGGCGATCACGGTCGAAGGCGCGAACATCTTGACGCGCAATCTGATGATCTTCGGCCAGGGCGCGATCCGCTGCCATCCGTTCGTGTTCCCGGAAATGGAAGCCGCGCGCACCAACGACGCAGCCGCGTTCGACAAGCTGCTGTGGGGCCACATCGGCTTCTCGATCAATCGCGGCATCCGCGCGTTCACGCACGGACTCACCCGCGCCGCGTTCGCGCGCGTGCCGGTCGAAGGTCCGATGGGCCGCTACTTCCGCCAGATGGAGCGCATGTCCTCCGCGCTCGCGTTCGTGTCCGACGTGACGATGGGCGTGCTGGGCGGCGAGTTGAAGCGCAAGGAGCGCCTGTCGGCGCGACTCGGCGACG
>DASRHK010000091.1:0-36521 GCA_035650495.1 Nevskiaceae bacterium
TTCTGCGCCTTGAGCTTGTCGTACTCCTCCATGGTGAGGACGCCCTTCTGCGCGAGCGTCTCGAGCAGATCGTCGGCCAACACCGGAGCCGACGCCGTCGCGCAAAGGATGGTTGCCGCAAACGCAGCTGCTGTCCGCATGGAGCCCCCAGGTTCGTTTTGACGTGGTATACGTTATATAGAAGGCTATATATCGCAACACCGCGGAGGGGGCAAATCGATGGGTCGACGCGTCGTGAGCTTGTTGATCGCGATCCTGGCCATGCCGATGGCGCACGCCGAAGAGCCGGTGCGCGTGTTCGCCGCCGCCAGCCTGACCAACGCGCTCGGCGATATCGCCAAGGTCCGGCGGAAGGCCGGACATCCGGCGCCGGTGATCTCGCTCGGCGCTTCGTCGGCGCTCGCCAAGCAGATCGAGTCGGGCGCACCGGCCGACGTGTTCGCCTCCGCCGACCTCAAATGGATGGACTACCTCGCCGAGAAGGGCAAGATCGTCCCGGCGTCGCGTCGCAACCTGCTCGGCAACTCGCTGGTGCTGATCGCGCCCAAGGGCAAGCACTTCACCGTCGAGATGAAGCCGGAGTTCGATTTCGGCGCCGCGTTCAAAGGTAAACTCTGCACCGGCGAGCCGGGCGTGGTGCCCGTCGGCATCTATGCGAAGCAGAGTCTCGAACATCTCGGCTGGTGGAAGACCCTCTCCGGACGGATCGTCGGCACCGACGACGTCCGCACGGCGCTCGCTTTCGTGGAGCGGAGCGAGTGTCCCGTCGGCATCGTCTACGCGACGGATGCTGCGATCAGCAGCAACGTCGAAGTGATCGCACAGTTCCCCGAGTCTTCGCACGATCCGATCGTGTATCCGTTTGCGCTCGTGAAAGGCGCACGTGCCGAAGCACAGGCGTTGCTCGACGACCTCGGCACCGCTGAGGCGACCGCGGTGTTCGAGCGCTATGGCTTCGCCGTGCTCAAGGCCGAGGGTCGATGATCGCGCTGACCGACGAAGAGCTCGAGGCACTCCGGCTGTCGGCGAAGGTTGCGGCATGGGCCGTCGCGCTCTGCCTGCCGATCGGCGTCGCCACCAGCTGGCTGCTCGCGCGCCGGGATTTCCACGGCAAGGTCCTGGTCGAGGCGATCGTCCAGCTCCCGATGGTCTTGCCGCCGGTCGTGCCCGGTTACCTGCTGCTCCTGCTGTTCGGGACGCAGGGTCTGATCGGTGCCTGGCTCGAATCGACGTTCGGCGTCGTCATCGCGTTCACGTGGAAAGGCGCTGCGCTCGCATCGGCCGTCATGGCGTTTCCGCTGATGGTGCAGCCGGTGAGCCTGGCGTTCCGCATGATCGATCCGCGGCTCGAGCAGGCGGCGACCACGCTCGGCGCTACACCGTGGCGCGCGTTCTGGACCGTGACCTTGCCCCTGGCCCTGCCCGGGATCATCGCGGGCGCCGTGCTGTGTTTCTCGCGCAGCCTCGGCGAGTTCGGCGCGACCATGGCGTTCGTGGGGAACATTCCCGGCGAGACGCGCACGCTCCCGCTCGCGATCTACACGTTCACTCACGTCCCTGGTGGCGAGTCGGCGGCGTTGCGGCTGGTCGCATTGTCGATCTGCCTCGCGCTGGCGGCGCTGATCGGCAGCCACATGTTGAGCCGCCGCGTGAATCGTCAGCTCGGTTACGTGCAACGGACCGCCAATGCTCAGCGTTGATCTCGAATTCCACCGAGGCGAATTCGCGCTGAGCGCGGCGGCGTCGTTCGGCGCGGGCGTCACCGGGATCTGCGGCGCTTCCGGTTCCGGCAAGAGCACATTGCTCGCGCTCATCGCCGGCCTGCTGCGTCCGAGCAAAGGCTACGTGCGTTTCGACGAGCGCACCCTGGCCGACGTCGAAAGCCGCGTGTTCGTCCCGCCGTGGGACCGGCACTTCGGCGTGACGTTCCAGGAAGGCCTGCTGTTCCCGCATCTGACGGTGCGCGACAACCTGCTCTACGGCTATCAGCAGCTGCCGCCGTCGCAGCGCCGCTTCGAATTGCCGACCGTGCTCGATCTGCTGGAGATCGGCGCGCTCGTCGAGCGCCGGCCCGCGCAGCTCTCCGGCGGCGAGCGCCAGCGCGTCGCGCTCGGTCGCGCGTTGCTCTATTCGCCGCGATTGCTCCTGCTCGACGAGCCGCTGTCGTCGCTCGACGATCGGCTCAAGCAGCAGATCCTGCCGTTCCTGAAGCGCGTGAAGGAAGAGACCAAGCTGCCGATGATCTACGTGTCGCACGCGCAGTCGGAAGTCGATTACCTCGCCGACGCCGTGCTGCTGATGGATCGCGGCCGATTGACCGCCGAAGGCTCGGCTCAGGTCACGCCGCTACGCCCAGGATTACGCTCGAGGCCTTGAACAGCGCGGTGGCGCTGCGGTTCACGCGCAGCTTGAGCTCGCGCGCCGCGTCCTTGGTGATGATCGCCAGCACCGACTGACCGCCGGGCAGGCCGATCACGACTTCCGTGTTGACCGCGCCGGGGGTCAATCGCTTGATCGTCCCGCGCAGCTGATTGCGGACGGACAGCTTCAGCGGCTTTTCGTCGTCGACCGCGACTATCACCCACGACGCCTTGATCAGCGCGACGACCTCGATGCCCTTGCGCAGCCCGAGGTTCTTCGAGCTCTGATGCGTGATGGTCGCGACGATGCGCGCGCCGCCCGGCAGCGCGACCACGACCTGGTCGTTGACTGCACCACGGATGATCTTGCTGACCGTGCCGGCGAAGTGGTTGCGCGCGCTGGTGAGCATGGTGAGTCTCCGCATCGTGCTGAGCTCGGCGGGTCGCACGCCGAGACCGGTGTCCAGCTTCTCGACGAATCGATGATGCTCCGCGGCGACGGCCTGGAACGCTTCGACGAGGCGACGGCCATCGGCCGTGAGCTCGGTGCCGCCGCCGCCCTGGCCACCCTTGCTGCTCTTCACGAGCGGCCCCGGCGCGAGATTGTTCATCGCGTCGATGGCATCCCACGCGGCCTTGTAGGTCAGCCCGACCGCTTTCGCGGCCTGCGAGATCGATCGGCTCTCGCCGATGTGCACGAGCAGATCCATCCAGCGCTGGCTCGCGATCGGCCCCTTCGCGGTCACCAGCGACAGCGTGCTGCGGAACTGCAGCTTGCGATTTCCCATGGCCGGAATGTTTATCATGGACGCATGTCTGCGCGCCTGCCGTTCCATCCCGCCGTCGCCGACTGGTTCGCCTCGCGATTCCAGTCGCCGACGCCCGCGCAGATCGCCGCCTGGCAGGCGACGTCGCAGCACAAGAACGCGCTGATCGCCGCGCCGACCGGCTCGGGCAAGACGCTCGCGGCGTTCCTGTCGGCGATCAACGATCTCGTCGTCGAAGGCCTCGAGCGCGGGCTCACCGACGCGGTGTACGTGCTCTACGTGTCGCCGCTCAAGGCCCTGTCGAACGACATCCAGAAGAACCTGCAGGAGCCGCTCGCCGGCATCCGCGACAAGCTGCTCGAGCACGGTCTGCCCGACGTGTCGATCCGCGACGCGGTGCGCACCGGCGACACCTCGCAAGCCGAGCGGCAGCTGATGCGCAAGACACCGCCGCACATCCTGGTGACGACGCCGGAGTCGCTGTTCATCCTGCTCACTTCGGATTCCGGCCGCGCGATGCTTTCGCACGTGCGCTCCGTGATCGTCGACGAGTTGCACGCCGTCGCCGGCACCAAGCGCGGCGCGCATCTGATGCTCTCGCTCGAGCGCCTCGAGGCGCTGTGCGGCAAGCCGCCGATCCGCATCGGGCTGTCGGCGACGCAGAAGCCGATCGAGGACATGGCGCGATTCCTCATTGGCGGTCGCGATGCACCGGTGGAGATCATCGACACTGGACACACCCGCAAGCGCGATCTTGCGCTCGAGCTCCCGAAAGCGCCGCTCGACGCGGTGATGTCGAACGAAGTCTGGGGCGAGATCTACGATCGCCTCGCCGAGCTCGTGCGCGAGCATCGCACCACGCTGATCTTCGTCGGCCAGCGCCGCCTCGCAGAGCGCGCGACCAAGCATCTCGCCGATCGCATCGGCGAAGAGCATGTCGCCTGTCACCACGGGTCGCTGTCGAAGGAGCATCGCCTGCAGGCCGAGCAGCGCTTGAAGGCCGGCAAGCTGCAGGCGCTGATCGCGACCTCGTCGCTCGAGCTCGGCATCGACATCGGCGACATCGACCTCGTCTGCAATCTCGGCTCGCCGCGCACCATCGCCGCGTTCCTGCAACGCGTCGGTCGTGCGGGTCACGCCGTCGGCGCAATCCCCAAGGGGCGACTGTTCCCGCTCTCGCTCGACGAGCTCGTCGAATCCGCCGCACTGCTCGACGCCGTGCGTCGCGGCGAGCTGGACCGCATCCACTTCAGCGACCAGCCCCTCGACGTGCTCGCGCAGCAGATCGTCGCCGAAGTCGGCAGCCGCGAGTGGGACGTCGATGAATTGTTCGCGCTGGTGAAGCGCGCAGCGAACTATCGCGATCTGGATCGCAAGACCTTCGAGCAAGTGCTGCAGATGCTCGGCGAGGGCTTCACCACGCGCCGCGGACGGCGCTCCGCGCATCTGCATTACGACGCGATCAACGGCAAGCTGCGCCCGCGCAAGGGCGCACGCCTCGTCGCGGTGACCAACGCCGGCGTGATCCCCGACCAGTTCGACTACGACGTCGTGCTGTCGCCGGAGGAGCATCGCATCGGCTCGATCGGCGAGGACTTCTCGTTCGAGGCGATCCCGGGCGACATCTTCCAGCTCGGCAATCACTCGTATCGCATCCAGAAGGTCGAGGTCGGCAAGGTGTTCGTCGAGGACGCGCACGGCCAGCCGCCGACCCTGCCGTTCTGGTTCGGCGAGGCGCCGGCGCGCAGCGCGGAGCTGTCGGCGTCGGTGTCGCGGCTGCGCAAGACGTTCATCGACAAATCCGATGCCGGCGATGCGATCACCGATTGGCTGCAGAACGAAATCGGCCTGCCGGTCGCGGGCGCGCTGCAGCTCGGCCAATACCTGACGGCGTCGAAGCTCGCATTCGGCACGCTGCCGCAGCTCGACACCATCGTGCTCGAGCGCTTCTTCGACGAAGCGGGCGACACGCATCTCGTCATCCATTCGCCGTACGGCTCGCGCATCAATCGCGCGTGGGGACTCGCACTGCGCAAGCGGTTCTGCCGCTCGTTCAACTTCGAATTGCAGGCGAGCGCGCTGGAGGACTCGATCATCCTGTCGCTCGGTCCGACGCACAGCTTCCCGCTCTCCGACATCCAGCACTATCTCAAGTCGGCGACGGCGCGCGATCTTCTCGTGCAGGCGCTGCTCGACGCGCCGATGTTCGGGACGCGCTGGCGCTGGAGCGCTGCGATCGCGCTGGCGCTCAAGCGCGTGCGCAACGGCAAGCGCATCGCGCCGCAGCTCCAGCGCATGGACGCCGAGGATCTGCTCGCGGTCGTGTTCCCCGATCAGCTCGCGTGCCAGGAGAACATCGTCGGCGATCGCGAGATTCCGGATCATCCGCTGGTGAAGCAGGCGATCGACGACTGCCTGCACGAAGTGATGGACGTCGACGGCTTCCTCGACGTCTTGAAGCGCAACGAGGCGGGGCAGATCCAGTTCGTCGCCTGCGATCTGACCGAGCCGTCGCCGATGTCGGCGTCGATCATCAGCGCGAAGCCGTACGCGTTCCTCGACGACGGCGATGCCGAAGAGCGCCGCACGCGCGCGATCAAGTCGCGCTCGCTCGCGGATCCGCTCGCCGCCGGCGACATCGGCAAGATCGATCCGTCTGCGATCCGGCAGGTGCGCGAAGAAGCCTGGCCCGACGTCGGCAATGCCGACGAGCTGCACGACGCGCTCGTGGTCAGCGGATTCCTCGCGGAGTCGGAAGCGGCGCATTGGCGTGGGTTGTTCGATGCGCTGCGGGCGGATCGTCGCGCAGTGGTCGTGCAGCGTGCGGAAAACCTCTGGGTCGCGGCCGAGCGGCAGCAGCAGCTCGATCCGCTCGAGGACAACAATCTGCGCGAGATCGTGCGCAGCCGTCTCGAATTGCTCGGCCCCGTGACGGCGGTCGATCTCGGCAAGCCGCTCGGCCTCGGCGCGAAAGAGATCGAAGCCGCGCTGCTGGCGCTCGAAGCCGAAGGCGCGGTGATGCGCGGCAAGTTCACCGGCACGGCCGACGAGTGGTGCGAGCGGCGCCTGCTGCATCGCATGCATCGCTACACGCGCGATCGTCAGCGCTCGGAGGTCCAGCCGGTGTCGCCCGCGCACTTCATGCGCTTCCTGCTGCGCTGGCAGCAGGTCGGACGCAGCGAGGAGCGTCGCGATGGCGAGCAGGGCTTGCTCGCGGCGCTGCGACAGCTCGAGGGTTTCCCCGCCGCAGCGAGCGCATGGGAAGACGATCTGCTGCCATCGCGCATGAAGCACTATTCGTCGCACATGCTCGATCGGCTCGTCGTCTCCGGTCGCATCGCATGGACGCGCGCCGGTGTGCGTGCGACTGCTGACGCCCCGCGAAAGTCGGGACCGGTGCGCATGACGCCGATCCTGTGGAGCGAGCGCGACACCGCCGCTCACTGGCGCGAATCGGTCGATGCGCAAGAGATCGCGCTGTCCTCGCGCGGAGAGCGCGTGCAGGAGAGCCTGAAATCGCACGGCGCATCGTTCATGGACGATCTCGTCCACGACACGGGGCTTCTGCGCACCGACGTCGAGCTCGCGCTCGGCGAGCTGGTCGCGGCTGGGCTCGCGACCGCCGATTCGTTCGCCGGCCTGCGTGGATTGCTGATGACGTCCGCGCGTCGCGCGCGGCTGAAAGAGCGCGGCCTGGGTGTCGACGAAGCCGGCCGCTGGTCGCTCGTGCGCAAGCTGCGTCGTCCGGATGCAAGCGCGGGCGCGCTCGCCGAGCCGCACGTCGAGCACATCGCGCGAGCTCTCTTGCGGCGTTACGGCGTCGTGTTCCGCAAGCTGCTCGAGCGCGAATCGAATCTGCCGCCGTGGCGCGAGCTGTTCTATGTCTATCGGCGTCTCGAAGCGCGCGGCGAGATCCGCGGTGGGCGCTTCGTCAACGGCTTTGCCGGCGAGCAGTTCGCGCTGCCCGAAGCCGCGACCACGCTGCGCAAGATCGCGAAGGAGCCGCCGTCCGCCGAGCACGCCGAGCTCGTCGCGATCTCCGCGGCCGATCCGCTCAACCTCGTCGGCATCATCGTGCCGGGCGAGCGCGTGCCGGCGCTGCCGGGCAACCGCATCCTGTTGCGCAGCGGTGTGCCGGTCGCGGTGCAGGTCGGTCGCGACGTGCAGTATCTCCAGAAGCTCGAGCCGCGCGCCGAATGGGAGATCCGCAACCTCCTGATCCGGCGGAGCCGCCCCGGCAGCTACATCGACATGCCGAACGCGCATCAGTAGATGCACAAAGCACCCCTGGTTCCGCATCCCGATTCGAATCCCGGGCGTGTCACGCGCATCGAAGCCGGCATCAGCGTGAGCCCGAAGATGCTGCGGCTGTCGTATTGGCTCGAAGGCGAGCTCGCCACGCTGCGCATTCCTGCGGACGCGGGCTTGCAACGCGGCGACAAGCTCTGGGAGCACACCTGCTTCGAAGCCTTCGTGCGACAGAAAGGGCAGAGCGCGTACTACGAATTCAACTTCTCGCCGTCGCGTGCCTGGCAGGCGATGCGCTTCAGGGCGTATCGCGACGGCGGCGCGATCGCCGAGACGCCGGTGACGCAGGTGATGGTGTCGCGCGAGGCCGCGGTGCTGCGGCTCGACGCGCTGGTCATGCTCGATCGATTGCCCGAGCCGCCGGGCCGGCCGCTGCAGCTCGGACTGTCGGCGGTGGTCGAGAATCGCGAGGGCGGCATCTCGTTCTGGGCGCTCAAGCACGCGTCCGGCCGCGCCGACTTCCACCATGACGACACCTTCGTGCTGGAGCACGCGTGAAGCTCGGCATCGATCGGCTCGTCGACGACGCGAAGCTGCGCAAGCCGCTCGCGGGCAAGCGCGTCGCGCTGCTCGGTCATCCGGCGTCGGTCACGGCGAATCTCACGCATTCGCTCGATGCGCTCGCACAGTTGCGCGACGTGAAGCTCAGCGCCGCGTTCGGGCCGCAGCACGGCATGCGCGGCGACAAGCAGGACAACATGGTCGAGTCGCCCGACTTCCGCGATTCCTTGCACGGCATCCCGATCTTCAGCCTCTACGGCGAAGTGCGGCGCCCGACCGACGCGATGATGGAAACGTTCGACCTGCTGCTCGTCGACCTGCAGGATCTCGGCTGCCGCATCTATACGTTCATCACCACGTTGCGCTACGTGCTCGAAGCGGCGGCGAAGCACAAGAAGAAGGTGATCGTGCTCGATCGGCCGAATCCCGCGGGCCGTCCGATCGAGGGCCTGTCGTTGCGCAAAGGCTGGGAAAGCTTCGTCGGCGCCGGCGCGATGCCCATGCGACACGGGCTCACGATGGGCGAGCTCGCGCGCTGGTTCGTCGCGACCTTGAAGCTCGACGTCGATTGCGACGTGATCGCGATGCAAGATTGGGATCCCGAAGCCGCGCCGGGGTTCGGCTGGCCGATCGGCGAGCGCTCGTGGGTGAACCCGAGCCCGAACGCGCCGAATCTCTCGATGGCGCGCTGCTACGCCGGCACGGTCATGCTCGAAGGCACCACGCTGTCCGAAGGCCGCGGCACGACGCGGCCACTGGAATTATTCGGTGCGCCGGACCTCGACGCGCGCTCGGTCGTCGCGAAGATGCGATCGCTGGCGCCGCAATGGCTGCTTGGCTGCACGTTGCGCGAATGCTTCTTCGAGCCGACGTTCCACAAGCACGTCGGCAAGCTCTGCGCCGGCGTGCAGATCCACGTCGACGATCCGTCCTACGACCACGCGGCGTTCAAACCTTGGCGCGTGCAGTCACTCGCCTTCAAGGCGATCCGCGCGTTGAAACCCGACTATCCGCTGTGGCGCGATTTCCCCTACGAGTACGAACGCGATCGGCTCGCGATCGACTTGATCAACGGCAGCGAGCTGTTGCGCAAATGGGTGGACGATCCGTCGGCGACGGCCGCGGACCTGGATGCGCTCGCCATCCCCGACGAGCGCGCGTGGTCGGAAGAGCGCCGCGCGAGCCTGCTCTACTAGCTACGCCTTCACCATCGCGTCGACGTTCTTGAACGCGTCCGCATAGGCGGCGCGCGTGCCGCTGTGCGGGAACTGATGCGTGAGCTTGGAGTGCGCGAGGATGAAATCGTCCTCGGCGCCGACCTGGGCGAGCAGCTTGAGCACGCCGGCGATGACGATCGGCGCGATCACGCGACGCGCTTCCATCACGGAGACGCCGCGCCGATGGATCTCGGCGAGCACGACTTCAGGATCGGGCAGGCCGCCCAGCTCCATCGCCCGATGGAAGATGCCGCGCGGAATGGTCATCGAATCGGCAATCGCGTTGCCGAAGGTGCGTCCGCTCCACAGCCATTTCACTTTGTCGATCCACTCGCGCATGCCGCACGACCTCTGCGAAGAAACAAGATCGTGCGAATGCTACGGATTGCGGGCGGCCGCAAGCGCCCCGACAGAGATTTTCTCTCTGGAGAGATTGCCTAGGGCGATCGGCGTTGCAGCGACATTCCCGCGAACGCCTGCTGCACCGGCATCAGTGAGATGGTATTGACGTTGACGCGTGCCGGCAGCGTGGCGAGCCAGTGCACGGTGTCGGCGAGGTCTTCCGGCGTGATCGCGTCGATCCCTTCGTAGACTTTCGCCGCCTTGGCGTCGTCCCCGTGGAAGCGCACGTTGGAGAATTCGGTGCCGCTGCACATCCCGGGCTCGACGTCGGTCACGCGGACCGGCGTGCCGAGCAGATCGGCGCGCAGGTTCAGTGAGAACTGGCGCACGAATGCCTTGGTGCCGCCGTAGACGTTGCCGCCGGGATAAGGCCATTCGCCGGCGACCGAGCCGATGTTGATCACGTGGCCGCGGCCCCGCTCGACCATTCCAGGGAGCACGGCGCGCGTCACGTACATCAGCCCTTTCACGTTGGTGTCGACCATCCGATCCCAATCGTCGAGCGAAGCTTTGTGCGCCGGCTCGAGCCCGAGCGCGAGCCCGGCGTTGTTGATCAGCACGTCGATGGCCTTCCACTCGGACGGCAGTTGCTCGATCGCTTTGGCGACGGCCGCGCGATCGCGCACGTCGAGCTCGACCGCGAGCGCGTTCTTGCCGAATTCCTTCGCGACGCTCTTGAGCCGTTCGCCACGACGCGCAGCGAGGATCAGCTTGGCTCCGTCTTTCGCGAATCGCTTCGCGAAGGCGACGCCGAATCCGCTCGACGCGCCGGTGACGAGGACGATCACTTATTCATTCCAAGCGTGCTGGTCGTTCCCGAGCGCGAAGTGGTCTCGACCGCCGGCGCGGTGCCCAGCACGCGATCGCCGAGCCCCATGGACACGCCCCACCAGAAGTTCTCGTTGCGGAAGTGGTGATAGCGGTGCTCGCGCACGCGGCGCTGGTAGTAGCTGTTCTCCGGGCACCACGGGATGTGCGCGAGGTAGTGCACCCACTCGTAATGCAGGCCGAGCATCAGATACACGGTGAGATAAGTGAGCACCCATTCCTTCCACGGCCACAGCGCCCAGAGGATCAGGAGATTGACCGGGATGGTCAGCGCGTGGATGTGGCGCGGGATGAACACCCAGTCGAGATTCCAAGGATCGGCGTGATGCCGCCGATGCGTCACCGGCAGGTAGAAGTCGATCTTCTTGCCGAAGACGACGCGCGGCTTGTAATGCAGCATGAACACGTGGATGAGCCATTCGTTGAACGGGAAATACGCCACTGCGGCGGCCGCGAGCAGCGCATCGACCCAGGTGAAATGGCCGTAGTAGATGCGCCAGCCGCCGAACAGCACGACGAAGCCGGCGATCATCAGCGGGCTGGGGTGCGAGAGGAAGACCTTCCACGCCGTCTTCGCGTCGCGCGGCAAGGTGTCGGGCGGGCGCATCGGATTGCGCTTGGCGGTCTCGCTCGCCGCGATCATCTCGCGACCGTTGATGCGTTCGGCTTCGGTGGTCATTGCAAACCTCGTTCTACGGGAACACGACGGGCCCGACAGGGAAGCCCATCGCCTTGGACACTTCGTACAGGCCGCGCATCTGCGCGACGTGATTGCTGCGCGCTTCCTCGCCGCTGCCGAACACGAGCCGGCTCACCTTGCCGAGGCTCGGCGCGAAGGTCGGGATCGTCGGGCCGGGACCCGGCGGATTGATCTGAGGCTCGCTCGAATAGCGCTCGCAGTCGAGACCGTAGGTGGCGCTCTTCACGAGGTAGCCGCGCGACGACAGGTTCGGGCGGCTGGTGAAGTCGAGCGCCTCCGCGAGATTGCCGGAGATCGCCGAGCGGCTGCCGATCTTCGGCAGGCCGAAGCGCCACGACAAGAAATTCAGGATCGAATTCGGGTGCAGCAGCCCGTGGTGCACATAGCGCCGGCGCACGCGCGGGCCGATGAGCGCGCACGGCACGCGGAAGCCGAGGCGGCCGTCGTTGCCGAGCTTGGCGTCCTCGGTCGAGGGCTTCACGATCGGCGGCGTGACGTGATCGAAGAAGCCGCCCCACTCGTCGTAGTTGATGATGAACAGCGTCTTGCCCCACAGCGGGCCGTTGCGGATCGCGTCGTAGATGCGATTCATCAGCACCTGCCCGGCGCGCACGTCCGAATGCGGATGGTCGTCGTTGGACAGCGCGTTGGGCGCGCCGGACTCGAAGATCGGATCGACGTAGGTGATCGCGGGAAGGTTGCCCGCCGCACAATCGGCGAAGAACGCTTCGAGCGGCCGGCTGAACAGCATGTAGTCGGGACGCCGCCACAAGCCGATGAAGGGCAGGTTGCCGAAGTAGTAGCGCCAGGTCACGCCCTTGGCGATGCACGCGTCCCACAGCGTCGGCAGCTTCGACACTTTCTCGACGCCGTCGCCGTCGAGGAAGTCGTTGTCGCCGGCGTGCATGTAGAAGCGATTCGGCCACGTGCCGGCCATGATTGCGGTGTGGTAGCGATCGCAGAGCGTCCAGTCGTCGGCGACGCCCGACCAGAACGGCACGTCTTCGCGACGGTAGTAGCCGAGCGGCAGCTTGTCGCCGAGCTGCGTGGGATCGGTCTGCAGCCAGCCGCCCTGCATGTGTTGGCGGCCCGCCGTGTAGCCGTGATTCGGATCGGCGCTGCCGCAGCCCTGCCAGGGCGACGCATGACCGGTCAGCATCGGATAAGTCTGCTGCATCACGCCGGCGCGATCTGGGAACGCGAGGCCCGCCTGCACGCCATCGGCGCCCGGCACCCAGCCGAGCATGTGATCGAACGAGCGGTTCTCCATCATCAGCAGCACGACGTGATCGATGCCGCTGTCTTTCGGCGCAGGCAGCGCGGCGTCAGCGCCGCGCGGCAGCGCGAGCGAGCCGAGGCCCGCCGCGAGACCGGCGACCACTTCGCGACGCTTCGGATCGTGCCGCTCCTTCATGTGCCCCTCCGGGCGGCGATCAGTTTCGCACGGCCCCAAAAAACAAGCCCCGCGCGGGCGGGGCTTGGCGACCGCTGCCGACCGTCGAGCTAGAACTTGGCGCTCATGCGCAGGTAGCCGAAGCGACCCGGGATCTCGTAGTGATTCGGGTCGTAGTTGAACCAGAACAGCTCGTTGGCACCGTAGGACTGCGGCGGATCGCGATCGAACACGTTGTCCACGCCCGCGGTGATGTTGACGCCGTACCAGGGCAGGTCGAAGCCGACCTGCACGTTGTGGTACCACACCGTGCGCAGCTTGTTGAGCGGCACGTTGGAGCCGTCGTCGGCGATGTGGTTCGGATCGCTGCACAGTCCGAAGTCCTTCAGCGACGGCGCGAAGCCGTCGTCGCAGATTTCGTACAGGTGGTAGCGCAGGTTCGCGATCCAGCTCGCGTTGAACCAGTTGCGCTTGTAGGTGATGGTGCCGTTGCCCTTCACCCGCGGATAACCCGTGAACGTGCCTTCCTGGCCGACCGAGCCGAAGGTCTGGTCGCCGGTCCCCGGCTGCGGCAGCGTCTGGTCGAACTGCTTCAGGTACGAGGCGTCGAGCGCGATCTTGAAGCGGCCGAGATCCCAGCTGCTCGGGATCGGCAGCACGTAGTCGATGCCGAAATCCACGCCCGCGGTCTTCAGCGACGAGTAGTTGAAGAACGGCGCGTCGACGTAGAGCAGGTCGCCGATCGTGTTGCGATGGATGTAATTGCAGTAGTTGCGCGGATTCTGCTTGTAGCAGGAATCGAGATAGAACTGACCCAGGCCGACGGCGATGAAGTTCTTGATCTCGATCGAGTAGAAGTCGGCGTTGATGTTGAGGTCGCGGATCCAGCGCGGCGACAGCACGATGCCGTAGGTGATGTTGTGCGACTTCTCCGGCTGCAGGTCCTTGTTGCCGACCCACAGGTCGTACGGCGTGATGGCGAGGCCACCGGTGCCGCCAGGATTCAGGCCGGAGTCCGCGCAGTTCGCCTGCGTGGTCGCCGACTGGTCGCCGGCCGCGCACGGATCGGCGAGCGCGTCGTAGCTCTGCGTCGGACCGAGGAACAGCTCGCCGACGTTGGGCGCGCGGAATCCCGTCGAGTAGGTGCCGCGGATCAGGATGTCCTCGATCGGCTTCCAGCGAAGACCCGCCTTGCCGGTCTTCACCGCGCCGAAATCCGGATACTTCGAGAAGCGGCCGGCGATGTCGATGTCGACGTCCTCCAGCCCGATCACGTTCTTGACGACCGGGATGCCGAGCTCGAGGTAGGCCTCCTTCACATCGGTCGAGCCGTGGGTGTCGGTTCCCGAATTGAGGATGGTGAGCCCCTGCTGCACGACCGGGTCGAGCAGGCTGTCGTAGCCGTCGCGACGATATTCGAGGCCGAACGCGACTGCGATCGGGCCGGCCATCCATTGCTCGAGCGCGCCGATGTCGCCGGAGATGTCGAAATAGGCGATGTCCTTGCGGTTCTTGTTCTTCTGATAAGTGTTGTAGTAGACCCAGTCGAGCATCGCCTGGGTCAGGCCTGCTTCGCCATGGAACACGTCGAGGGGCACGCACGGATCGGTGCAAGTGCCTTCGGTGCCGAGCGCTTGCGCCTCACGGTCCCAGCGATAGAGCGGCGAGACCTCGAGGATGTTGCTCGTCGAATAGATGTAGCCGGCGTCCCAGGTGTACGGGCGATCGAACAGGCTGAGGTCGCCCTGCAGGCCGCCGCCGAAGCGCCAGGTCTTGGTGTTGTCGGTGAAGCCCCAGGTGTTGGCGCCCTGCTTCTGACGGATCAGCCACAGGCCGGCGCCCGGACCGATCTGCGCGCACGTCGCCGAGTTCGCGCCGGTGGCGATACAGCTGTCGTCGCGACCGATGTCCTGGCCGAACGGGTTGTTCGGATTGGTCGCCGGGATGTAGCCGCGTCCCGCGCCCGGTGCGAACAGGTTGCCGCCCGCGAGATAGAGATTCGAGCCGACGGTGAACGAGCTGCGGCGGTTGTAGAAGCCGTCGAACTGGAACTGGATGTGATCGGTCAGCCGCTGCGTGAACTGCAGGTACCACGCCGAGCGCCGGTTCGGCTCGGTGAGCGAGCCTTCGGTGTAGCGGTTGTAGAGGTCGTCGGGACCCAGATTGTTCGGATCGCGGCGATGGAAATCCGACAAGCTGTTGCCGGACGTCGCGTTGTGCTCGATGTCGCAGAGCGACAGGCCTGCGGGGATCGGCGCAGTACGCACGATCGTCGGGCCCAGCGGATCGCCCGCCGCGCCGGCTGCGATGCCAGCCTGCAGGTTCGGGCACTGGTAGTAGGTCTGCGCGAACGGATAAGCGATGAATTCGTAGCGACCGTTCGTGGTCACGCCGCTCCAGCGGGTGAAGCCGGTGCCGGGCTCCGGCGATTGGGTGAGCGTGCGCCGCGAGGTTTCGGTGCGGTCCTGGCCGGTGAAGCTGAAGTTCAGGAACAGCGACGTGTTCGGCCGCACCATGCCCCAGGAGATGGAGCTCTGCTGCTGCAGGCCGTCGTTGTACTGCATGTAGCCGCCGACCTGCTGGCTCAGCGCGAAGCCCGAGAAGTCCTTGCGCGTGATGATGTTCACCACGCCGCCGATCGCGTCCGATCCGTACACCGCCGACGCGCCGTCCTTGAGGATCTCGATGCGATCGATGATCGCGGTCGGGATCGTCTGCAGATCCGACACCGACGGCTGCGTCGGCGACAGGCCGGTCACCCAGCGCCGGCCGTTGACCAGGATCAGCGTGTGCTGCGCACCGACGCCGCGCAGATCGAGATTGGTTTCGCCGAGCGACAGCAGCGCGCGGCCTTCCTGCGGCGTGAGGCTATCATTGCCAGCGACGCTGAGCTCGCGAAGGATCTCGCTGATGTCGGTGAGGCCGGTGCGATCGATGTCGGCGCGCGAGATGGTGACGACGGGCTGCGCGGTCTCGTAATCGGTGCGCTTGAGGCGCGTGCCGGTCACTTCGACCTTCTCGAGCTTGACCTCTTCCTTCTTCTCCTCGGCCGGCGCAGCTTCGGCAGCCTGCGGCACCGGAACCGTCTGCTCGTAGGGTGGCGGCGGGGCCTGCGATGGCGTCTCTTCAGGCACCGGCGGTGCTTGCGCGGCTGCGCTGCCGGAGACAAAAATCAAAAGACCCAATACGACCGTCCGCCAGGACGGCGCTTTCCCGAACCCGTTCATGAATTGTCCCCTGAGTCATCGGCCGGTCTTGCTTAGGTGAGACCGGTCCAGGCGATGACAGCGATTTTCCTACACGCAAATTAGCTTCCCGCCTCTTGCGCGTCAAGGAATTTTACCTTAAAGGCCGTTTAAGCTAGCCCTCCCCGCCATCCGGCCCCCAAGAACAAGGAATCCGCCATGGACAAGATCAAGCCGCTGTTCACCGCCACCGCCACCGCCATCGGCGGGCGCAACGGCCACACCAAGTCCGACGACGGCATGGTCAGTGTCGACCTGTCGGTGCCCAAGGCGATGGGCGGGCCCGGCAAGCCGAACACGGCGACCCCGGAGCACCTGTTCGCGGCTGGCTACGCGGCCTGCTTCGGCGGCGCGCTCGACTACATCGCCAAGCAGAACAAGAAGAATGCCGCCAACGCGAAGATCACCTGCTCGGTCTCGATCGGTCCGCGCGACGGCGGCGGCTTCGGGCTTTCGGTGAAGCTGCACGTCGAGGACAAGAGCCTGCCGCAGGCCGACCTCGCGGCGCTGGTCAAGCAGGCGCACGAGCAGATCTGTCCGTACTCGCACGCGACGCGCAACAACGTCGACGTGCAGCTCGAGGTCGTCGGCAGCTAGTTTTTCCGCGCCCGCGCGATCGCCGCGCGGATCTGGTCGGGCGAGGTGCCGCCGTAGGTGTTGCGCGCGCGCACGCTCGCCTCGAGCGTGATGTGCTGCACGACGTCGGCTTCGATCGCCGGCGAGAAGCGCTTGAGCTCCGCGATCGGCACCTGGGCGAGATCGACGTTCAGCTTCGTCGCGTGCGCCACCGCGCTGCCCGCCGCGTGGTGCGCGTCGCGGAACGGCACGCCCTTGCGCACCAGGTAGTCGGCGAGGTCGGTCGCGGTCGAATAGCCTTTCGCTGCCGCCGCACGGCAGGCCTCCCGATTCACCTGCAGATGCGGAAGCATCTCGGCGTAGACCTCGAGGCATGCGCTCACCGTGTCGATCGCGTCGAACAGCGGCTGCTTGTCTTCCTGGTTGTCCCGGTTGTAGGCGAGTGGCTGGCCTTTCATCAGCACGAGCAGCGCCGTGAGATCGCCGATCACGCGACCGGCCTTGCCGCGCACGAGCTCGGGCACGTCGGGATTCTTCTTCTGCGGCATGATCGAGCTGCCGGTGCAGAAGCGGTCGGGCAGCGTGACGAAGCCGAACATCGGCGTCGACCACAGCACCAGCTCCTCGCTCCAGCGCGACAGGTGCACCAGGATCAGCGATGCGCAGGCGCAGAGCTCGATCGCGAAATCGCGATCGGACACGGCGTCGAGCGAATTCTCGCTGACCGCCTCGAAGCCGAGCAGCTGCGCGACGTAGGCGCGATCGAGCGGATACACCGTTCCCGCGAGCGCCGCCGAGCCCAGCGGCAGCACGTTGACGCGCTTGCGCAGGTCGATCAGCCGCAGCCGATCGCGCACGATCATCTCGCGCCACGCGAGCAGGTGATGCGCGAACGAGATCGGCTGCGCGATCTGCAGGTGCGTGAAGCCCGGCATCACCGTTTCGATCTCGCGCTCGGCGAGGTCGACGAGCTGGCGGCAGATCTGCTCGAGCAGCGCGACCACCGCGTCGATCGCGTCGCGCACGTAGAGCCGCAGGTCGGTCGCGACCTGATCGTTGCGCGAGCGTCCGGTGTGCAGCTTCTTGCCGGCGGCGCCGATGCGCTCGGTGAGCCGCGCCTCGATGTTCATGTGGACGTCTTCGAGCTCCGCCTTCCACTCGAAGCGGCCCGCCTCGATGTCGGCCTGGATCGCGGCGAGCCCGGCGACGATCCGCTCGGCCTCGATGTCGGTCAGCACGCCGACCTTGGCGAGCATCTGCGCGTGCGCGCGCGAGGCGGCGATGTCGTGGCGGTAGAGCCGGCGGTCGAAGCTCACCGACTCGGTGAAGCGCTCGACCAGCGACGACGTCGCCTCGGCGAAGCGTCCGCCCCACAATTTGTCTGGTTTGTCGCTGCTCGACTTCACCATCTCATCCGCTCGACCGTGCAAGGGCGCGGATTATAGTCCCTGGAAAGGCTCTATCCTTTGATCCCATGGAGCGCGTAGACCCCACGCCCGATCTGCCGGACAGCGTGATCCCGAATTTCTGTCGTGCCCGCGCGCTGGTGCCGGTGGCGTTCGTGATGCAGCTGGTCGCCACGGTGCTGACGCTGGCCGACCTCGAGCACGCAGTCGACGCGCTGCGGCATTACCTGCTGACGTCCTTGTACCTGCAATGGCTCGGGCTCACCTGCGCGGCCGTGCTGTGCTGGGCGCGCGGGACGCTGTCGCAGCTGCCGCCGCGCCTGCTGTTCCTCACCTGCTGGGCGGTGATGATGCTGGTCACGCTCGCCGTGAGCCTCGCCGCCTGGCACGTCGCCAAGTCGACGCAGCTGCTGCTCATCGCGCAGTCGCGCGAGGCCTTCCTCATCTCGACGCTGTCGATCGGCGCGCTGATCTCGCCGCTCTTGCTGCGCTACTTCTGGCTGCAGCAGCAATGGCGCGAGCAGATCCGCGCCGAGGGCGAGGCACGCTACCAGGCGCTGCACGCGCGCATCCGTCCACACTTCCTGTTCAATTCGCTGAACAGCGTCGCCGAGCTGATCGCCACGCGGCCCGGCGAGGCCGAACGCATGATCGAGGACATGTCCGACCTGTTCCGCGCCACGCTCGGCCAGCACCGGCAGCTCGCGCCGCTCGCCGCGGAGATCGAGCTGATGCTCGCTTACCTGCGCATCGAGCAGGTGCGCCTGGGCGACAAGCTCAAGGTGGAATGGCAGGTGGGCAAGGACGTGCTCGACATCGTGGTGCCGCCACTGTCTCTCCAGCCCTTGGTGGAGAACGCGATCGTGCACGGCGTGTCGCGCCGCGTCGAAGGCGGGGTGATCCGCATCATGATCCGCCGTGACGGAGCCGACCTGGTGGTGCAGATCGAGAACCCGGTCGCGCAGACCGACGCGACGTCGCCGCCGGGATCGCGGACGGCGGTGCGCAACATCGCGCAGCGCCTGGCGCTGATCTACGGTCCGGCCGCGCGCATCGACATCGGGCAGGAAGGCGAAACATTCCGCGCCACCGTGCGGCTGCCCGTCGCGCAGCAATCGAAGGCGGCCGCATGAGGATCGTCATCGTCGACGACGAGCCGCTCGCGCGCGAGCGGCTGCGCCGCCTGCTCGCCGAGTTCCCGGGATACGAAGTGATCGGCGAGGCCGACAACGGCGACATCGCCATCGAGCTGATCGAGCGCGAGCGTCCCGACGTCGTGCTCCTCGACATCCGCATGAGCGGGCGCGACGGCCTGCAGGTCGCGCGCAAGCTCGCCCAGCACAGCGTGCCGCCCGCGGTGATCTTCACCACCGCGCACGCCGAGCACGCGTTGTCGGCGTTCGATGCCGCGGGGCAGGGCTACCTGCTGAAGCCGATCCGGCGCGAGAAGCTGGCCGAAGCGCTGCAGCGCGTGCGCCGCCCGAGCCGCGCGCTCGACCTCGAGAAGCTCTCCGTCGTCGAGCGGCCCGATCGGCAGTTCATCGTCGCGACCACGCGCGAGGGCATCAAGCGCATCCCCGTGGAGGACATCCTGTATTTCCTCGCCGACCAGAAGTACACGACGGTCTATCACCTGCACGGCGAAGTGCTGATCGAGGAATCGCTCAACAAGCTCGAAGAGGATTTCGCGGCGTGGTTCCTGCGGGTGCATCGCAAGGCCCTGGTGGCGACGCGCTTCATCATCGGTCTCGAGCGCGGCAAGCAGGAGGACGAGGAGGTGCACTGGCTGCGGTTGCGCCACGTCAACACGCTGATCCCGGTGAGCCGGCGCCGTCTCGCCGAAGTGCGGCGCGCGCTGGTCGACAAGCCGGTCGACGGATGACGCGCCCGACTCCGCAAGCGTTGCGCATCGCGACGCGCGAAAGCCCGCTCGCGCTCTGGCAGGCGAGCCACGTCAAAGGGTTGCTCGAGCGCGCGCACGCCGGGCTCGTCGTCGAGCTCGTGCCGATGACCACGAGCGGCGATCGCTTCCTCGACGCGACGCTGCAGCAGGCCGGCGGCAAGGGCCTGTTCGTGAAGGAGCTGGAGCAGGCGATGGCCGAGCGGCGCGCCGACATCGCAGTGCATTCGATGAAAGACGTCCCGGTGCATCTGCCGCAGGGGTTCGCGCTCGCCGCGTTCCTCGAAGCGGCCGATCCGCGCGATGCGTTCGTCTGCGCACGATTCGACAGCGTCGATGCGCTGCCGCATGGCGCGCGTGTCGGCACCGCGAGCCTGCGTCGCCAGGCGCAACTGCGCGCGCGCCGTCCCGATCTGCAGATCTCCGAGCTGCGCGGCAACGTCGGCACGCGTCTGCGCAAGCTCGACGAAGGCCAGTTCGATGCGATCCTGCTCGCCTGCGCCGGCCTCGATCGGCTCGGCTTCGGCGAGCGCATCCGCGCGCGCTTCGAGGTCGATCAATTCGTGCCGGCGATCGGGCAAGGCGTCATCGGCATCGAGTGCCGCGACGACGATGCGTCGACGCGCTCGCTGCTCGCGCCGCTGCACGCGATTGGCGTGGCGACGCGCCTGGCGGCCGAGCGAGCGATGAATGCGCGGCTCGGCGGTGCGTGCCACGTGCCGGTCGCGGGTCACGCGCGCGTGCACGGCGACGAGCTGCATCTGGTCGGGCTCGTCGGCGCTCCCGACGGCACGAAGATCATCCGCGACGAGATCCGTGGCGCCGCCAAGTCCGCCGAAGCGATCGGCCTCGACCTCGCCGAGCGGCTACTGGCGCGCGGCGCGGGCGAGATCCTTCGCGAGCTGGGCGTGAAGACATGAGCGACGAAACGCCGCTCGCAGGCTTGCGCGTGCTGGTCACGCGCCCGACGCACCAGGCCGACCCGTTGTGCAAGCTGATCGAGAGAGCGGGCGGCGAAGCGATCCGCTTGCCGCTGTTGTCGATCGAGCCCATCGCGCCGGCGCAGGCGACACGGCAGCTCGAGCTTGCGCGCGCGTTCGATTGGTGGATCTTCACGAGCGCCAACGCGGTGCGGCAGGCGCGCGCGATCGATGTGGGTGCGTGGCCGCCGGGGCTCGCGGCGGTCGGGCCCGCAACCGCGGCCGCGCTCGAGAGCGCGAGCGGCGCGCAGGTCCTGGCGCCGCTTCAGGGCGCATCCAGCGAAGCATTGCTGGCGCGGCCCGAGCTCGCGGCGCTCTCGGGCAAGCGCGTCCTGATCGTCACTGGCGCCGATGGCCTCGACACGCTCGCCACCGAGCTCGAGGCTCGCGGCGCCACCGTGGTCACGGCGCCGGTCTATCACCGCGTGCCGCTGCCGCACGCGCCGGAGGCGATCGAGTCCGCGCTCAAGCGCGCGAAGGCGATCGTCGTCACCAGCGGCCAGGCGCTCGAGCATCTGTGGAATCTCACGCCGGAAACGCTGCGGCCCGCGCTGCGCAAGAAGCAACTGGTCGCGCCGAGCGAGCGTGTGGTAGAAATGGCCGGCAACTTTCAGTTCGCCGCGCGTGCGCTCGCGCCCGAGCAGATGTCCGACGCCTCCATCGTCCATTGCCTGGAATCCTGGTGGAAACAGAACCCGTAACCCCGCCGGCTTCCGCACCGCCGCCCACGCCCCGACGTCGCGGCATCGGCAGCTTCCTCGTCTGGCTCGTCGTGCTCGCGCTGCTCGGCGCGGGCGGCTGGTACGGCTGGCAGTGGGGCAGGATCGAGCTCGCGCGCATGCACGAGCGCGACCAGGAAGTGGCGAGCCTCGTCGCCGAATCGCGGCAATTGCGCGCGAAGGTCGACGCGCTCGCGCAGGAACAGTCCGAGGACCTTGCGAGCGCGAAGAAGGACATCGCCGAGCTCAAGCAGCAGATGGAGACGAGCGGCGCGGCGATCTCGAAGATCGCCGAGACCGTGCAGGGCGGACGCACGCGCGTGCAGCTCGCGGCGATCGAGCAGGTGCTGCTGATGGCCAACGATCGCGCGCTCCTCGCCCACGATGCCGACGGCGCAGCGCAAGCGCTCGCGCAAGCCGACGAGCGTCTCGCGGCGTTGAACGAGCCGAAGCTCTTCAAGGTGCGTGAGGCGATCGCGCAGGAGCGCGCAGCGCTCGGCGCGGTGCCCAAGCCCGACGTCACCGCCGCCGCGCTGAGCCTGTCGAGCCTCATCCAGCAGATGCCCGCGTGGCCGCTGCAGGGCAAGCTGCCGAACGCGCTCGCGACGTCGGCGCAGCTGTCGATGCCGCCGGAAGGCTACGCGTGGCCGATGCGGCTGTGGCTTTCGCTCAAGGAAGCGCTGCGCTCGATCTTCATCCTCCGCCGCGACGACAACGGCGCGCGCCTGCTCGCGCCGGAGCAGGAGACGCTGATCATGCAGATCGGCCTGCTCAAGCTCGAAGGCGCGCGACTCGCGCTGTTGCGCGCGAACACGCCGGCGTTCCGCGATCTGTGCGCCGCATCGTCGAAGTGGCTCGGCGATTACTTCGAGACGCGCGATCCGGGCGTGCTCGCCGCGCGCGCCGAGCTCGACAAGCTCAAGGCGCTCGATCTCACCCCGCCGCTGCCCGATCTGACCAAGAGCCTCGAGCTGCTGCGCGCCGGTCTCGCCGCGCCGGCGTCGTGATCCGCTTCCTGATCATCGTCTTCATCGCGCTGGTGCTCGGCGCGTCGGGCGCTTACTACCTGCACGCCGACGCGGGCTACGTGCAGATCGCGTGGCAGCACTGGGTCGTGCAGACCTCGCTGCTCGGCTTCGTGCTCGCGGTCGTGTTCGGGATCGCGGCCGTGTACTACGGCGCGAAGCTTCTCGTCGCCGGCGTGACCTTGCCGACGATCCTGCGCGACGCGCTGGACGAGCGGCGCGCCCGGCGCGCGCGCATCTCCTTCGAGGCCGGCTTGCAGCAGCTGCTCGAAGGCCGCTGGCGCAAGGCGGAGGTCGAGCTGATCCGGCGCGCGGCGGACCATCCGACGCCGGGACTCAATTATCTGCTCGCAGCGCGCGCAGCGGCCGAGCTCGGCGCGGAAGATCGCGTGCAGCGTTACCTCGAGCAGGCGAAGGAGACGCTGCCGATCGCATCGTCGCTCGCGCGCGCGCAGATCGCGACGACGAAATCCGACATCGCCGGTGCGCGACAGCTCCTGTTGCCGCTCCTGGCGCAGGATCCGCAGCACGAGCGGGTGGTCGACGATCTCGCCGCGGTGCACGAGCGCGCGCACGACTGGGACGCGCTCGAGCTCCTGATCAACGCGCCCGAGAGCGCGCGAGCGCTGCCGCCGCCGCGGCTGCAGGAGTGGCGCGCGCGCATCGCGCGAGGCCGCATCGAGGCCGCGATCGCGCGAGGCCGCGTCGATCAGCTCAAGAAAGCCTGGGAGTCCGCGCCGGGCGCACTGCGTAGCAACCTGGAGCTGCGCCGCCTCTACGCAGCGGGTCTCGCGAAGCTCAACGCCGAAGCGGAAGCCGCCGCGCAGATCTCCTCGGGATTGCGCGACCAGTGGGATCCGGCGCTCGTCGAGCTGTACGGCGCGCTCGAAGGCGTCGACGCCGTGACGCAGCTCGCCACCGCCGAGCAATGGCTCGGTCAGCACGGCGAGAAGCCCGAGCTCCTGTGGCTCGCGGCGCGCGCGTGCCGACGCAACAAGCTCTGGGGCAAGGCGCGCAGCTATCTCGAAGGCCTCGTGCGCGTCGCACCGTCGGCCAGGGCCTATCTCGAGCTGGCGCAGATCTGCCAGCAGATGCAGGCGGCGGACGATGCCGCGCGCTATTACCGACAAGGGCTGGAGCAGGCCGCCGCGGCGCCCGCTTTGACGACGCTGCAAGACTGGTAGAATTTCTCTACACCCGATCCTCCTCCCGGTGAATGCCTTGAAGCGCGCCGTCCTGCTCGCGCCAGCTCTGGCACTCTCTCTTGCGGCCTGCGGCAGCAGCCAGCCGCTGGGCGGCGGCGCCGTCGGCGGCAAGGCCGATGCGGCGCGATTCCTCACCCAGGCGACCTTCGGCCCGACGCTGGAGGACATCGACGCGCTCACCGCGAGCCGCGACTACTCCGCATGGCTCGATCAGCAGCGCGCCGCGCCGATGAGCCTCGAGCTGCCGTATCTGCAATCGCAGAACAAATCCTCGATCTCGCAGCCCGATCGCCTGGAAGCCTGGTGGCGCTTCGCAGTGACCGCGCCGGATCAGCTGCGCCAGCGCATGGCGTTCGCGCTCTCCGAGATCATGGTCGTGTCCGAAGTCTCTTCGCTCGCCACGCATCAGGACGGGCTCGCCTACTACAACGACCTGCTCATCAAGGACGCGTTCGGCAATTTCCGCGACCTGCTGCAGGACGTGACGCTCTCGCCGGAGATGGGCCACTACCTGTCGATGTGGCACAACCAGAAGCCCAATCCCGACATCGGCATCCGCTCCGACGAGAACTACGCCCGCGAAGTGATGCAGCTGTTCACCATCGGCCTGGTGCAGCTCGACCTCGACGGCAGCCCCAAGCTCGACGGCAACGGCAACACCATCCCGACCTTCACGCAGAGCGACGTCGCCAATCTCGCGCGCGTGTTCACCGGCTGGAGCTGGGGCAACGGCACCAGCGATGCCGACTTCGACAACGTCGACGGCGACTGGACCGTGCAGATGCAGGCGTACGAAGTGCATCACGACGAGAACGCCAAGGTCATCATCGACAACACGCCGGTGCCCGCGGGCATGCAGGCGGCGCCCGAGCTCAAGCTCGCGCTCGACAAGCTGTTCAACCATCCCAACGTCGGGCCGTTCATCGGCAAGCAGCTGATCCAGCGCCTGACCACGAGCAACCCGTCGCCGGCGTACGTGGCGCGCGTTGCCCGCGTGTTCAACGACAACGGACAAGGCGAGCGGGGAGATCTCTACGCAGTTGCGCGCGCGATCCTGCTCGATCCGGAAGCGCGCGCCGCGCCGACGCCGGGAAGCGGCAAGATCCGCGAGCCGCTGCTGCGGCCGAGCCATCTGTGGCGCGCGTTCCACGCCACGGCGCCGAACGGCCGCTACGACTATCTGCAGGCGCAGGGCAATCTCGCGCAGAGCCCGCTCGGCGCGCCGAGCGTGTTCAACTTCTTCCGCCCGACCTACCGTCCGCTCGGCGTGGTTGCGCAAGCCGGACTGGTCGCGCCGGAATTCGGCATCTCCGACGAGAGCACGATCATCGTCGCCTCCGACGAGCTGCGCCGCGTCGCGATGACCTACACCGGGTCGCAAGGCGCGAGCTCGGGTGCGTCCGACGCCATCCTGCTCGACCTCACGCCATGGGAGGATCGTGCGGCGAATGATCCGGAGCAGCTCGTCGACGATCTCGGCCTCGTGCTGATGAACGGCGCGATGCCCAAGTCGATGCGCCAGACCCTGATCGACTACGTGCAGACGATCCCCGTCGACCAGACCGATCAGCGCGTCGCGGAGCTGATCTACCTCATCGTCTCGTCGCCGCAGTACGCGGCGCAGGGTTAGGGGCGCGCGCATGCAACGTCCGATGAATCGTCGCGGCTTCCTGCAGCTCGGCGTCAACACGCTCGCGTCGAGCGGCTTGCTGGCGACGCTCGGGACCTTCGAGCGCGCGCTCGCCGCCGCCGACACCACCGGCTATCGCGCGCTGGTGTGCGTGTACCTGTTCGGCGGCAACGATGCATTCAACACGCTGATCCCGCGCTCGACGGACGCTTACAACCAGTACTCGCAGTCGCGCGGCAGCCTCGCGATCCAGCGGTCCAAGCTGCTCGCGATCAATCCGCACTCGAGCGACGGCAATCAGTACGGCGTGCACCCGAGCTGCAAGGGCATCCAGACGCTGTTCAACAACGGCAACCTCGCGTTCGTCGCCAACGTCGGCTCGCTGGTGCGCCCGGTGACGCGCGCGCAGTTCCTGTCGGGCACCGCCGACCTGCCGCTGCAGCTGTTCTCGCACGAGGACCAGACGGTGCAGTGGATGACCGGGCGTTCCGATTCGCCGGATCGCCAGGGCTGGGCGGGACGCATCGCCGATCTGCTCGCGACGCAGGGCTACTCGCCGAAGCTGTCGCTCAACATCAGCCTCGCCGGCACCAATCTCTGGCAGAGCGCCGGCAGCGTGCTGCCGTACAACCTCGGCAAGAACGGCGCGGCGACGCTCGACATCCAGGGCTTCCCGGGCGGTGCTGGACGCGTCGATGCCTACCTGAAGCTCCTGCAGCAGGCGCAGGCCGATCCCTCGCTGATGGCGCAGCAGTTCGCGCTCACCGAGACGCGCGGGCTCGAGCTCGGCAAGATGATCAACGACGGGCTCGGCTCGGTGCCCGGGTTCAAGACCAAGTTCCCCGCGACGACGCTCGGCGGCGACCTGCACCTGGTCGCGCGCATGATCGCGGCGCGCTCGCAGCTCGGCGCCGCGCGGCAGATCTTCTTCGTGTCGCATCCGGGCTTCGACACGCACGACAATCAGCTCTCGCAGCACGCGGAGCTCTTGCAGGTCCTGTCGGATGCCGTGAAGGCATTCCACGACGCGACCGTGGAGATCGGCGCCGACCAGCTGGTGACGACGTTCACCGCCTCCGAGTTCGGCCGCACGCTGAGCAGCAACGGCGACGGCACCGATCACGCATGGGGCTCGCACCACTTCGCGATCGGCGGCGCGGTGAAGGGCCAGGACATCTACGGCGCGATGCCGAACCTCACCATCAACGGACCCGACGACGTCGACACCGGCCGCATCATCCCGACGCAGGCGATGGATCAGTACGGCGCGACGCTCGCGCGCTGGTTCGGCATCTCCGGCTCCGACCTCGATCTCGTTTTCCCCAACCTCGCCAACTTCGACAAGCGCGATCTCGGGTTCATGAGCTGAAGGCGGCGCGCCTTCAACCGAGGCTCGGCCAGGTCTCGAACGCGTAGTCGAAGGAATCGTAGAAGAGGTGATCGGCGTCGAGCCCCGCGGCGACGAAACTCTTCTTCCCCGCTTGCACCATCACCGGCGGTCCGCTCATGTAGATCTCGGCGCCCGCGAGATCCGGATAGCGCTTGAGCACGATGTCGTGCACGAATCCGCTCTCGCCGCGCCAGTCGGCGTCGGGCTCCGAAAGCACCGGCGTGTACGCGAAGCGCGATGCGTGCTGCCCGGCCCATTGGCGCGGCAGCTCGTCCAGATACAGATCGCGGCGCGAGCGCACGCCGCGGAACAGATGGAATCGGCGCGCGCCGGACTTCGCCAGCGCCGATTCGACGATCGCCTTGATCGGCGCGAAGCCGGTACCGCCGGCCATGAGGATGACGGGACGGTCCGAGTCCTCGCGCAGATAGAACGCCCCGAGCGGGCCTTCGAAGCGAAGGATCGCGCGCTCGGGCATCTCGTCGAGCACGTACTTCGCGAAGCGTCCGCCGGGCGTGATGCGCAGATGCAGCTCCATCGGCGCGTCGCGCACCCAGGCATTGGCGATCGAGAAGCTGCGGCGGCGACCGTCGGCGAGGAGGAAATCGATGTACTGTCCGGCGAGCCAGCGGAACGGGCGGTCCTCCTTCGGCAGCTTCAGCCACAGGCCGATCACGTCGTGCGCGAGCATGCGCTTCTCGATCACGCGGGCCGGGAGCTTGCGCGGCCGCAGCTCGGCGAGCTCCGCAGGCTGGTGCAGATCGAGCGTGAGATCGCTGCGCGGGCGCGCGAGGCACATGAGGATGTAGCCCGCCTTCACTTCGGCGGGCGACAGCGCGCTCGGCGGGATTGCGTAGTCGACTTCGCCGGCCACGCAGCGCACGCGGCACGACGCGCAGCCGCCGGTCTGGCACCCGAACGGCAGTGCGAGTCCCTGCCGCAATCCTGCCGCGAGCACGGTCTCGCCGTCGCCGACGGTGAAGCGGACTTCGCTGTCCGCCAATCCAACCGTCCATCCAGCAGTGTTTTGCATGCGCTAGAGTTTACCGGCCATCACCACCGGAGAAGACGATGAGCGTGCTGAAGGAATTCCGCGAATTTGCCGTCAAGGGCAACGTCGTCGACATGGCGGTGGGCATCATCATCGGCGCCGCGTTCGGCAAGATCGTGTCGTCGGCCGTCGCCGACGTCGTCACGCCGCCGCTTGGGCTGCTCATCGGCGGCATCGATTTCTCGGGGCTCGCGATCACGCTCAAGGGCGGCGATCATCCCGTGGTGATCGCCTACGGGAAGTTCCTGCAGAATGTGTTCGACTTCACCATCCAGGCATTCGCGATCTTCCTCCTGGTGAAGGGCATCAACATGCTGCGGCGAAAGCACGAGGAGCAGAAGGCGATCGATCCGCCGCCGCCGACCAAGGAAGAGATGCTGCTCACCGAGATCCGCGATCTGCTGCGGAATAAATGACTCCTGTCGTCACTGCCGATTTCCGGGAATGGGCGCCGCAGCTGCCGCACGGGAAATCGGCGGAGCTCGCGGCGCACGTCGAGGCCGGCCGCGTGCTGTGGCTGCGCGCGCTGCCGTTCGCGCTCGAGCCCGGCGAAGAGCGGTTCCTCGACGAGCGCTGGTCCAATGGCGCCGACAAGAACATCAGCCTGGAGTCCGCGCAGGCGCCGCTGAAAGGTGCGGCGGGTGAAGCGAAGGATCTCGATGCGCTGCGCGGGATGATCGCGCGCTTCCGCACGCAAGCGGTGGCGCTGATCGAAGCGCTGTTCCCGGACTACGAAGGACACCTGCGCGTCGCGCGCACGAGCTTCCGTCCCGCGCGCGTCGAAGGGCGCGCGACGTCGTGGCGCAAGGACGACAGCCGCCTGCACGTCGACGCGTTCCCGTCGCGACCGAATCACGGCGAGCGCATCCTGCGCGTGTTCAGCAACGTCAATCCCAGCGGCGAGCCGCGGGTGTGGCGGGTCGGCGAGCCATTCGGCGACGTCGCGGCGCGCTTCCTGAGCCGGATTCCGGCGCAGATTCCCGGCTCGGCCGCGGTGCTGCATGCCCTGCACATCACCAAGTCGCGCCGCAGCGCCTACGATCACATCATGCTGCACCTGCACGACGCGATGAAGGCCGATCTCGAGTACCAGAAGTCGGCGCCGCAGCAGCGTATGGAGTTTCCGCCGGGCAGCACCTGGATCTGCTTCTCCGATCAGACTTCGCACGCAGCGATGTCGGGTCAGCATATGCTCGAGCAGACGCTGCATCTGCCGGTGGCGTCGCTCTACGATCCGGCGTCGAGCCCGCTGAAAATTCTCGAGCGGATGACGGGGCGCGCGCTGGTTTGAAACCGTGGGTCGCCCTTCAGGGCGACGCTTTCAGATGCTCCGCGACAAGCTGCGCGAACCGCTTCGGCTCCTCCAGCGGCGGCAGATGACCGCAACCTTCCAGCGTGACGAGCTTCGCGTTCGCAATGCGGCGCGCAAGCAGCTCGCCGTTGCCATAGGGCACGACGCGGTCCTCGGTACCGTGGATGACGAGCGTCGGCTTAGCGATCGCGCTGACGTCGATGCCTTTCTCGATGTACTGACCGGCCGCGGCGAATTGCGCCGCCCAGCATTCCTTCGGCGTCGGAAATTTCAGGCGCGCGGCGAGCAATTCCTCGAATCGCTGCGGATGCTTCTCGGTCCAGCCCGGTGCGAATGAAGTCGGCATGCCTCGCCGCGCCGATTCGATCGGCGGCAAGGTGGAGAGCTCGATCCAGAGTCGCAGCGTCGCTTCGGGGACCGGTGTCGCTTCGGGGCCACCGCACGTCGTCGACACGAGCGTCAGCGACTTCACGCTCGCCGCGTGATGCACCGCGAGATGCATCGCGATGTAGCCGCCCATCGAGTGACCGATCACGTGCGCTTGCGCGATGCCGAGGGCGTCGAGCACGCCCGCTGCGTCTTGCGCCATCTGGGCGATCGAGTACGGCGCCGGCGGCTTGTCGGTGCGTCCGGTGCCGCGATTGTCGAACGTCACCACCCGATGCGTCGCGACGAGCTCGGCCTGCAGATCGACCCAGCACCAGTTCGAATAGCCGAGGCCGGAAATGCAGATCGCTGGCACGCCGCGACCGTTGTCTTCCACCCAAATCTCGATGCCGTTCGCCTTCAGCTTCATGGCTCGATGTAGTTGAGGTCCTTGCCGTAGGTTTCGGGAAGCGATGCCAGCGCGACGAACGCCAGTCCGTAGACCAGCGCGCCGAGCGCAAGCGTGGTCGGGATCAAGCCCCAGTCCGTCTTGAGCGCGGTGAGCGCCAGTGTGATCGGAATCGTCATCGCCCGCACGAGGTTCGGCACCGAAGTCGACACGGTCGCGCGGATGTTGGTTCCGAACTGCTCGGTCGCGAGCGTGATGAACGCGGTCCAGTAGCCTTGCGCGAGGCCGACGACGAACATGATCTCGCAATAAGCGGCTGGCGTGCCGGCCTTCATCAGCACGAGCGTGAGCGCGACCAGCGCCGCGAAGCACAGATACAGGATGCGCTTGCGCGACTGCATCCACTCGCTGATCAATCCGGACAGCGCGCTGCCGATCGCGAGACCGATCGCTTGATACAGGAGCACGTCGGCGACTCTCAGCGGCGCGCTGAGCTCGAGCGCTGCGCCGAGCTCCGGCGCGAGCGTCACGAACAGCGCGGAGACGTACCAGATCGGCACGCCGATCGCGACGACCGCCAGGAAGCGTGCGAGCCGCGCGGGCGGATGCAGCAGGAGCAGCACGTTGCCCTGGCCGGATTGTCCTTTGTGCTCGGAGAAGATCTCCGACTCGCGCAAGCCGATCACGCGACCGATCAGCACGACGACGCCGAGCAGGCCGCCCGCGAGGTACGCGGTGCGCCAATCGAAATGGCCGCCGATCCGGGACGCGGTCACCGCGCCGACGAGACCGAGGAAGGAGATCACGGTCGTGCCGTAGCCGCGCAGGTTCTTCGGCAGCAATTCGGCGACCAGCGTGACGCCGGCGCCGAGCTCGCCCGCGAGACCGAAGCCCGCGAGGAAGCGCAGCACGGCGTACTGCTCGACGCTGCCGATGTAGGCGTTCGCGATGTTCGCGGCGGAGTAGACGCTGATCGTCGCAATCAGCGCGACGCGCCGGCCGAACACATCGCCGATCGCGCCCCACGCGAAGCCGCCGATCAGCATGCCGGCCATCTGCAGATTGAACAGCCGCACGCCCCAGGTCGTGATGTCGTCGCCGGCGATGCCGAGCTCGGTCAGCGACGCGACGCGCACGACGCCGAAGATGACGATGTCGTAGAGGTCGACGAAGTAGCCGATCGCCGCGACGACGACGGCGAAGATCAACGTCGCACGCGAGCTCGTCACGCGCTGATGAACAGGCCGCCGTTGACCGGGACGTTGGCGCCGGTGATGTAGGCGGAATCGTCCGCGCAGAGGAATGCGACGACGCGCGCGATCTCTTCGGGCTTGCCCATCCGACCCACGGGGATCTGCGCGCAGATCTTCTCGAGCGCTTCCGGCTTGATCGCCGCGGTCATCGGCGTCGCGATGTAGCCCGGCGACACGGTGTTCACCGTGACGTTGCTGCGCGCGCCTTCCTGCGCGAGCGACATGGTGAGCCCGTGCATGCCTGCCTTCGACGCCGCGTAGTTCGCTTGGCCGAATTGTCCCTTCTGGCCGTTCACCGAGCTGATGTTCACGACGCGCCCGAAGTTGCGCGCGCACATGCCGTCGAACACCGCGTGCGTGCAGTTGAAGGCGCTGTCGAGATTCGCGGCGAGCACCTCGCGCCAATGCGCGGGGGTCATCTTCACGAAGCGCGCGTCGCGGGTGATGCCGGCGGCGTTGACGAGCACGTCGACGTCGCCGATCTCGGCGAAGACCGCGCGCGTCGCGTCGTAGTTCGCCAAGTCCGCGAGCCTCACCGCGATCCCGTGCTCCTGGCTCCAGGCCTCGACGCGCGGGGCCGCGGACGGGTGATCCAGCGCGACGACGTCGTGCGCGCTGGCCTTGAGCGCGACGCAGATCGCAGTGCCGATCGAGCCGACGCCGCCGGTGACGACTGCGCGACGTGCCATCAGTTGCCCTTCCTGCGCTCGCCCGCGTAGTCGGCGGGCTTGTCCGGATCGAGCTGTCTCTGCAGCGCGCGATCGGCCTGCACTTTCTCGATGCTGATGTCGTAGCTCTGCACGACGAGCTTCGAGGTGCGGCCATCCGGCGCGATCGCGAGCGCCTGCAGCGTCAACGGCCCGGCGACATAGACCGGCGCGGCGTAGAGCGGCGAGCCGGACGTCGGCGGCGCCTTGCTCGTCGTGTAGACGATGATGGCGTCCGGATCATTGGTCGTGAGCCTCACGCTCTGCGGATTCTGATAAGCGCCGCCGGCCGGCGTGACGTCGAGCGTGAGCTCCGTCGTCGTCGGCGCGCTGATGCGCTTGAAGCGCGCCATCGGACTCGACAAGCCGCTCGTGCGGTTGTTGGCGAAGCAGGTGAGAAGCTTGCCGTCCTCGAGCGGCCAATCGACGGCGCCGATCGAGCGCAGCGTCGGATACTTGCCGCCGGCTTCGCAGTGGATGAGCGAATCGGCCTGGCTCGTGCGCAGCACCTGATCGTCGGTACGGATGATCTCCGGAGGCGTTGCTTCCGGCATCGGCTCGCGCGCCTTGTCGAGGAAGGCGACGATGTCCTGCATCGTCTCCTTGGTGCGCGGCAATTCGAGGTGATCGTAGGACTGCCCGTACTTCACGTTGTAGGGCAGGTTGTAGGCGCCCTCGAGCGCGGGCGAATCCTGGAAGGGCTCAGGGAAGAGATTGTCGGCGTGGCCGGTGCCGTCGTAGAGGGTCATGTAGCGCACGGCGCCCGGTGTCTCGCCGAAGCGATTGAGCTGCGCGAGCCACGGCGAGCGCGGCGCGAGCTCGAACGACACGACGCGATTCTGTCCGCGCGCGTCGGCCCGCGCGGTCCACACGCCGTGATTGGCGCCGCACGCGGCGACGAAGCTGCGCACGCGGTGGAATGCGTTGTTCTGCATCATCCACTGGCGTACCAGCGTCACGCCGAGCGAGTGCGCGACGATGTCGACCTGCCGCACCGCACGACCGCTCTTCTGCGAGAGGTAGGACTGCACGGCGGAGACGAAGCGCTCGAGCGTTGGCACCGACAGATCGTTCGAGTCGAACGCGCGCACGCTGTTCCAGCCGTACGCGAGTGCCCAGATCTCGTCGGGCTTCCAGCCGTGCTGGAGGAAATACGCGCGTGAGGGCAGCCAGAAATTCGCCGACACGGTGTTGCCGTGCACGAAGATCACCGGCGTGCGCGTGAGCCCGCCGCCGCTGCCCCTGCCGGGCAGGACGCCCAAATGCGGCGAGGCGGCAGGGACGCCGCGCTCCGAGCCGCCGAAGCCGCCGATCGGCTCTTCGGTTTCGTTGGAGATCGTCGCCTGGAAATCGGCAGGGAAGTCGCGCAGCTTCGGCGGCTCCTTGCCGACGGCTTTGAACATCTGCTCTCGCGGCGCGCACGCGGCGATCAGAGCGCACAACGCGATGATCGTCGTCCCCGCGCAGGCGGGGACCCAGTTTTGGTTTTTCTTTCTCATGGCGCCCAGAACAGATAAACGAACCGCAACTCGAATAACGGCACCGCCGGCACCGCAGCCGCTTCCTGCACGCCGTTGAGCTTCACGTGCTGGCACACGCTGTCGCCCGGCGTCGCGCAGTTGCTGACGACGGTGCGATCGCCGTTCGGCTGGATCAACGCGACCTCATAGTCCATCGGGAATTGGCTGCCGCGGCCGTTGATCGGATAGGAGACGCGGAAGTCGACGACCGACGACGCGCGATAGATGTAGTACAGGCTCGTCGACAGATAAGTCTGCCGGATGCCCTTGTCCTGGCGCTCTCCGGGAACCGGGATCAGCGCGAAGTGATTGGTGAGTGCGCACAGGTTGGGCGGGATCTGCAGGCCGGGGATGAGGCCGCCGGTGGGATTCTCGCACAGCGTCGTCGCCGGCTGCGGATCCTTGAACGTCGCGGTGACGTTGCCGAACTTGTTCGGCCCGCGCGACGCGCGGAAGAAGGCGCCGAAGTCGACGAACCAGTGCTCGTTGAACTGCCAGGCGAGATTGCCCTCGAGGTTGTAGACGTTCGCAGGCTCGGTCGGCGTCATGCCGCCATAGGCAGGCGTGTCGTTGCGGCCGTTGAATTGATACGCGGCGGTGCCGTCGAATTGCAGTCGCCCGAACAGGCTCGCGTGCAGCGCGATCTGCGGAATGGTCGACCAGTAATGGGTGCCGACGTTGAGCAGCGAGCGCGTGTCGTACGCGCCGGTCGGGAATTTCTCGGTCACCGAGAGCAGCGTGTTGAACTTGAGCGGGCCGAAGCGATGCTCGTGGCTGTAGATGCCGCCGAGCACGAACAGATCGCCGAAGCCGTTGCCGCCGGTGGTGAGCCCGAACAATCGCGAGCGCTCGGTCACCGCCTCGGACGCCTCCTGCCATCCTGCGGTGCCGATGACGCGGAAGATCTGCTTGTGATCGTCGAGGAACGGGATCTTCGTGTTCTCGAAGACGTTGCCGATCCACAGATAACGGAACAGCATCAGCGCCGCGTCGATGTGCTCGCCGTCGGGAACGAACGGCGCGCCGGCGGAGATCCTGTTGCCATTGTCGTCGAACACCTTGGTGATGTGCGTGAAGATGAGCGTGTGATCGGCGTAGGCGCCGCGTGGAAGGTCGCTGTATTCGGAGAGGTGCGGCGTGAAGAGGATGCTCGCGTTGGCCGCGCCACCCGCCAGCGACGCGATGAGAAAAACGAGCGCGCGCTTCATGGCCCGTGCATCCAGAAATCGCCCTGGCCGAAGTTCCAGGTCGCGGCGATCATGAAATAGCGGCTTGCGTAGACGCGCGCGACGCCGAGGCCGTCGACGTGATCGGTGCCGTTGCTCGTGGGAGAACAGCCGAGCGCCACGCAGCCCTGCGGCTGCTGCTCGTAGGGCAGATCGAGCTCGCCGCTGCGTCCGCCGAGCGGGATCACGTAATGCGCGGAGAGTCGCAGGCGCTGCAGCGGGAACCAGTGCGCGGCGAGATCGGCGCGACGATCGCGAATGCCGTTGTCGTCGATGCCCGAAGGATCGGGAAAGGTGTCCATCAGCAAGCCGGCGCTCGGCGGATGCGCGGAGCCGCGCACGTGCGCATACCGATTCGCAGCGCCGCTCAGGTGGAAGTACGACGCGCTCGCGTAGAGGTCGCGCCACACGCGCGCGGCGACCGTCGCGTCGAGGCTCCATTGCGCGCCCGGTCGCGTCGGCTCCTGTGCATTGAAGGCCGGCTCGTCGTTCTTGCCGAAGTCGCGCCAATGCGCGCCGACGTCGATGAACCAGCCGCGCACCGGACGCCAGTAACCGCCGAGCGTTGCGCCGTAGGAGAACACGTTGCTGCCCGCGTTCACCGCGGCGTCGGCGTTACGGCGGCCGATCGGCACGCTGGTGTCGATGGTGAAGACGACCGAAACCGGAATGTCGCGACCGTCGCGCCAGCCTTCCGATCCATACAGCACGGGCCCGAAGTGCATGCCGATGTCGGTGATGCCGGATTGCGCCTCGCGCAGGCTATTCGCACGCGCGTAGTCGGCGATCCCGCCGTCGGCCGACACGTGCGCGTAGCCGAGATCGGCGCGCGCGGTCCACAGCCTGCTCGAGAGGAACGGCAGCTGCTCGCTCTCGAAGAACGGGAAGAACCATTCGAGCTGCTGGTCGACGCGGGTTTCGGGAAAGCTTCCGTTCGCGCCATACGTCGGCGCAACGCTGTCGCGGCGCTCGCCGCTCGCGTCGAAGATCCCGTCGCGCGCGTCGTGCGAGACGATCGTCGTCGCATAGAACGCCGGATATTTCGCGAGATAGCGTCCGAACTCGAGCGACACCGGTTCACCCGCATGCGCCGCGAGCGGAACAAGGAGCGCAAGCCAGGATGCGCGGCTCATGCGCGCTCCGTCTGCTGGACGTGCTGCAGATAGGTCGCACGCAGCGCGGGCTTGTCGATCTTGCCGGCGCCGGTCTTCGGCATCGCCTCGACGAACAGGAACACGCGCGGCACCTTGTACGCCGCGAGCTTCTCGCGCAGGCGCGTCGTCAGCACTTCTTCATCGGGCTCGTGACCGGGCCGCAGGCAGATCGCCGCGAGCCCGACCTCGCCCCAGCGCGGATGCGGCACGCCCATCACCGCACATTCGGCGATCTCCGGGAGCGCGTAGAGCGCGGTCTCGACTTCCACCGGAAACACGTTCTCGCCGCCGGAGATGAACATCTCCTTGCGACGACCGACGATGCGGTGCAGGCCATGCTCGTCGCGCGTCGCGAGATCGCCGGTCCACAGCCAGCCCTGGCTGAACGACTGCGCCGTTTCGTCGGGACGCTCGTAGTAACCGTCGCACACGACCGGGCCGCGCAGCGTGAGCTCGCCGGTCTCGCCGTGCGCGACCGGATGGCCGCTCGCGTTGCGGATCACCGCGTCGAGGCCGGGCATCGGATAGCCGACCGCATCGGGATTGCGCTCGGCTTCCTCGAGCGAGATCGCGAAGCAGTTCACGCCGGCTTCGGTCATGCCGTAGCCCTGGCGGAAACGAATGCCGCGGGCGCGGAAGATCTGCGCGATCCGCGCGGGGCAGGGCGCGCCACCGGAGATCGCCCACTGCACGGTCGACACCTTCGCCTCCGCGAAGCGCGGATGCTCGGCGAGCATCTGGTACATCGTCGGCACCAGGAACCATTGGGTGACGCCGAGCTGCTCGGTCATCTCGAGATAAGCCTGGGGCTCGAAGGTCTCCATGATCACCACGCGGCCGCCGACCCAGAGCAACGGCGTCGCGAACGCGTTGACCGCCGCGTGAAAGCAAGGCGTCGCCTGGATCACGCAATGCGATGCGTTGAGTCCCCACGCGATCGCCGTGTTCGCCGCATTGGCGAAGGTCTGGCA
>DASRHK010000092.1:0-31639 GCA_035650495.1 Nevskiaceae bacterium
GTTGCAGGCAAGAACCACGCCAACGATGTTCTTGCCGATATCGTGCACATCGCCCTTCACCGTTGCGAGAACGATCTTGCCCTGCGCCTTGATCTCGTGCCCCGCCGCGGCGAGCGCCGCCTTCTCGGCTTCCATGAACGGCGTCAGGTAGGCCACGGCCTTCTTCATCACGCGCGCCGACTTCACCACCTGCGGCAGGAACATCTTGCCGGCGCCGAACAGATCGCCGACGACGTTCATGCCGTCCATCAGCGGGCCTTCGATCACTTCGAGCGGGCGGCCACCGCGCGCGGCAATTTCCGCACGCAGCGCTTCGGTGTCGGCCTCGATGTGCTGATCGAGTCCCTTCACCAGCGCGTGCGTGATGCGCTCCTTCAGCGGCAGCGAGCGCCACGCTTCGTCTTCCTTCTCCTGCTGCTTGCCGTCACCCTTGAACTTGCCGGCGATCTCGACGAGTCGCTCGGTGGCATCGGGCCGGCGATTGAGGATCACGTCCTCGATGCGCTCGCGCAGCTCGGGATCGATCGCGTCGTAGACGACGAGCGCGCCGGCGTTGACGATGCCCATGTCCATGCCCGCGCGGATCGCGTGATACAGGAACACTGCGTGGATCGCTTCGCGCACCGGGTTGTTGCCGCGGAACGAGAACGACACGTTCGACACGCCGCCGGAGACGAGCGCGCCCGGCAGGTTCTGCTTGATCCAGCGCGTGGCTTCGATGAAGTCGACGCCGTAGTTGTTGTGCTCGGCGATGCCGGTCGCGACCGCGAAGATGTTCGGATCGAAGATGATGTCTTCGGCCGGGAAGCCGACCTGCTCGGTGAGGATTTCGTAAGCGCGCGCGCAGATCTTCTTGCGGCGCTCGAGATTGTCGGCCTGGCCTTGCTCGTCGAACGCCATCACCACGACAGCCGCGCCGTACTTGCGGCAGAGCTTCGCCTCGGCGATGAACTTCTCCTCGCCCTCCTTCATCGAGATCGAGTTGACGATCGGCTTGCCCTGCACGCACTTCAGGCCGGCCTCGATCACTTCCCACTTCGAGGAGTCGATCATGATCGGCACGCGCGCGATGTCGGGCTCGGCGGCGATCAGATTCAGGAAGCGGACCATGCATGCCTTCGAATCGAGCATGCCCTCGTCCATGTTGACGTCGATCACCTGCGCGCCCGCCTCGACCTGCTGGCGCGCGACCGCGAGCGCGGCGGAGAAATCGCCGGCCTTGATCAGGTCACGGAATTTCGCTGAGCCGGTGACGTTGGTGCGCTCGCCGACGTTGACGAACAGCGAGCCGGGCCCAATGTTCAGCGGCTCCAGGCCGGAGAGTCGGAGAGTCATCGGCTGGGCTGCCTAGGCGGCTTGCTTCAACGGCAGCGCGCGCGGCTTCTGCGAGCGCACGTGCTCGGCGATCGCGGTGATGTGCGCGGGCGTCGTGCCGCAGCAGCCGCCGAGGATGTTGACGAACCCTGACGCGGCGAAATCCTCGAGCACGCACGCCGTGTCGTGCGGCTTCTCGTCGTACTCGCCGAACGCGTTGGGCAAGCCGGCGTTGGGATAGCAGCAGATGTAGCAGTCGGCGACGCGCGCGAGCTCGGCGATGTACGGGCGCATCTCCTTCGCCCCGAGCGCGCAATTCAGCCCCACCGCGAGCGGTCGCGCGTGGCGGACTGAATTCCAGAACGCCTCGACCACCTGTCCGGAGAGCGTGCGGCCCGACGCGTCGGTGATCGTTCCCGAGATGATCACCGGCAGGCGCCGGCCGATCTCGTCGAACAGCGTCTCGCAGGCGAAGATCGCTGCCTTCGCGTTCAGCGTGTCGAAGATCGTCTCGATCAGGAACAGATCGACGCCGCCGTCGACCAGCCCGCGCGCGGATTCGAGATACGCGGCGACGAGGTCATCGAACGACACGTTGCGCTTGCCGGCGTCATTGACGTCGGGCGAGATGCTGGCGGTGCGATTGGTCGGGCCGAGCGCGCCTGCGACGAAGCGGGGTTTTTCAGCTGTCGAGAATTCATCTACCGCCGCGCGCGCGAGCTTCGCGGCCTGCAGATTGATCTCGTAAGCCAGCGCCTCCATGCCGTAATCGGCGAGCGAGATGCGCTGCGCGTTGAAGGTATTGGTCTCGATCAGGTCGGCGCCGGCTTCGAGATATTTGCGATGGATCTCGCCGATGATCTGCGGCTGCGTCAGCACCAGCAGGTCGTTGTTCCCCTTGAGATCGCGCGGCCAGTCGCGAAAGCGCTCGCCGCGATACTGCGCCTCCTCGAGCTTGTAGCCCTGGATCATGGTGCCCATCGCCCCGTCCAGGATCAGGATCCGCTCGGCGAGCAGGCGTTGCAGCGTGGCGCGGTCGGTCATGGCGGCATTATATCCTCTTATCCGGATAAGCGGATAACGACGGGATCGGCACCGGCCGTGCGATGTTTTGACCAATGCAATCCGCCCGGTGCGGCCCGAAACTCTCCCCAGAGCATCAGGGTCCCGTCAATGCTGCGCTCCAAAGTCACCCGCATCGCCCCCTACATCGGCGCGATCCCGCAATTCCTCGCCGCTGCGCCGACGCCGGCGCTCGCCGAAACCCATCCGGTCATCGACGAGCTCGCCGACGTCGCCAAGGACGCGCTCAATCAGCAGATTCGGGGAGCGCTCGCCGGCGCCAGCCGCTACTTCACTGCGCGCGCCGAGAAGACCGAGGACGAGCGCCTTCGCCGCGACTTCCTCGACGCGCTTCATGCGCTGCGACTGTCGGTGGCTTCGGTGCAGCGCGCATGCGCGGTCGAGCTCGATCGCGTCATGACGCAGGCGCCCGCAGATGCGAAGTCCGAGCCTGCGCCGATCACCGCGCTTTGCCAGAGCTTGTGGGACGGATTGCGCGAGCAGCTCGATGCGCTGTGCGTGAAGTTCCAGGTCACGCCGTTCGCGCCGCGCTTGTCGCCGGAGAACCTTCGCGCCGCGATCCGCCACGGCGTCGGCCGCGCCGACCTGTCGCAGCGCACGATCGCGCTGACCCAGGATCTCGTCGAGCACGGCGTGCTCGCCCATCTCGATCAGGTGTACCGGCGCGTCGCCGAGCGGCTCGAGCAGTACAGCCTGCCGGGCGTCGCGACCCAGTTCCCGGTGGCGGTGAATCAGCCCGCGATGCCGGCACCGGCGACGTCGTTGCACGTCGATCCGCATACGAAAGCGCTGCTGGTCGAAGTCGCGCAGACGCGCGAGCCCGATGCGGCGCGCAAGTCGAGCTACGGCAATGCAGAGCTTGCGACGGAGCTCCTCGAGAGCCTCAAGACCGAGCGCTCGCATGGCGCAGTGCCGGTGCGCTCGCGCGCGGTCGCGCAGCGCCTGGCGCTGGTCGGCCGCATGTTCGGCGTGATCGGCGCCGATGTCCGGCTGCCCGACGCCTTCCGGCGCGCGTTCGAGAAGCTGCGTTTCCCCATCATCAAGTCGGCGCTGGCCGACTCGAACTTCTTCACGCAGAAATCGCACTCGCTGCGCATGATCACCGCCGATCTGGTGCAGCGCGCGATCGCGCACGCCGACTCGACGCACCAGCTGCAGGCGCTGATCGGCAGCGCCGCGGGCAACTTCGATCTCTCCGCGACGTTCGTGCGGCCGGTCCTGGCCGGGCTGCGTCCGCTGCAGGCGGCGGCGATCGAGCAATTCCTGGCCGATCTGCAGGATGCATCGACCGAGCTGACGCGCTTGATCGACGAGCGCGAGCGCAACCGCGTGCGTGCCGAGGGCTTGCGCGAGCAGCTCGCCGATCTGCAGCACGCCGAGATCGCCGCGCCGGCCGTGGAGATCGTGAGCTATGAGCGTCCGGCCGAGCGCAAGGTGGAAGGCGAGCGCAAGGTGGAAGCGGCGCCGGTCGTCCACGAGCCCGATCCGCACATCCTCGAGACCCTGTTCCTTTCCGCGGTCTGGTTCCGCGTCTACGACCACAAGCAGCGCAAGCCCCGCTGGCTGCGGCTGGAATCGTTCTATCCCGAGCGCGACGCGGTGGCCTTCGCCGAGTTCGACGGCGCCAATCCGCTGGCGATGAAGGCAACCCAGTTCCTCGACGATCTGAAGAGCGGCCGCTCCGCGCCGACCAATCCGGACGATCGCGTGCGCCGACTCCTGGCACGACTGCAGAAGGAACAGACGGCCGCCTAGCGGCCTCGTCCAAAAGAGTCAGCCTGAAGGCTGACCCACAGCAGCTATAATCCGCGGCCCGCAATTGCGCGGGTTTTTTCGCGTGTGCCGATGAAAAAGTGGCGTTGCCTCATCTGCGACTTCGAGTACGACGAAGCCAAGGGCCTGCCTGAGGAAGGCATCGCGCCCGGCACGCGCTGGGAAGACATCCCCGACACCTGGACCTGCCCGGACTGCGGCGCGGCCAAGTCGGATTTCCAGATGGTCGAGGTCTAGGAGCAGCCATGGCGGAAGGAAAAGCACCTGCAAAAACGGGCGGACTTGCGGGCGTTTCCGCCGGCCAGACCGCGCTCTGCACCGTGGGCGTCGCCGGCGTTGGGCTGACCTATCGCGGCTACAACATGGAAGACCTGGCCGCAATCGGCGACTTCGAGGAGTGCGCTTTTCTGCTGCTGCACGGCAAGCTGCCGACGAAGTCGGAGCTCGCCGCCTACAAGGCGAAGCTCAAGAAGCTGCGTGATCTGCCCGCCGGCGTGAAAACCACGCTCGAGCAGATCCCGAAGACCGCGCATCCGATGGACGTGCTGCGCACCGGCTGCTCGATCCTCGGCAACCTCGAGCCGGAGACGGGCACGTTCGAGAAGGCGCAGTTCCCGAAGCAGGTCGAAGTCGCCGATCGCCTGCTCGCGGTGATGCCGTCGCTGCTGCTCTACTGGTATCACTTCAGCCATAACGGCAAGCGCATCGACACGGTCACCGACGAGGAGACCACCGGCGGGCACTTCCTGCACCTGCTGCACGGCAAGAAGGCCAATCCGGAATTCGTGAAGTGCATGGGCACGTCGCTCATCCTCTACGCCGAGCACGAGTTCAACGCGTCGACCTTCACCGCGCGCGTCATCACCGGGACGCTGTCCGACATGCACTCCGCCGTCACCGGCGCGATCGGTGCGCTGCGCGGTCCGCTGCACGGCGGCGCCAACGAAGCGGCGATGGAGCTGATCTCGAAGTTCAAAGATCCCGACGACGCCGATCGCGGCCTGCACGACATGTTCGCGAAGAAGGAGCTCGTGATGGGCTTCGGCCATCGCGTCTACAAGACCTCCGATCCGCGCAACGCGATCATCAAGCGCTGGAGCAAGAAGTTCGCGGAGATGGATTCGCCGGACCTGAAGGGCGACAAGGCCTATCGCAAGAAGCTCTTCGACATCTCCGAGCGCATCGAGAAGATCATGTGGGACGAGAAAAGGCTGTTCGCCAACGCGGACTTCTTCCACGCCACGGCCTATCACTTCATGGGCATTCCCACTGCGCTGTTCACGCCGATCTTCGTATGCTCGCGCGTGTCGGGCTGGTGCGCGCACATCATGGAGCAGCGCTCGAACAATCGACTGATCCGTCCGAGCGCCGATTACATCGGTCCGCCCGTGCAGGAATACGTCCCCATCGAGAAGAGAGCGTGACCGCCGGCCAGCGGTTCAAGGAAGCACTCAAGGCCGAGAAGCCGCTCCAGATCGTCGGCACGATCAACGCGTATACCGCGCTGCTCGCCAAGCGCGCGGGTTTCCGCGCGATCTATCTCTCCGGTGCCGGTGTGGCCAACGCGAGCTACGGCTTGCCGGATCTCGGCATCACGTCGCTGGAGAACGTGCTCGAAGACGTGCGCCGCATCTGCGGACGCGTCGACACGCCGCTCCTCGTCGACATCGATACCGGCTGGGGCAGCGCTTTCAACATCGCGCGAACGATCAAGGAAATGGCTCGCGCCGGCGCTGCCGCAGTGCACATCGAAGACCAGGTGCAGGCCAAGCGCTGCGGCCATCGGCCCGGCAAGGCGATCGTGCCGAAGGACGACATGGTCGATCGCATCAAGGCCGCGGTCGACGCGCGCACCAACGACCTGCAGATCATGGCGCGCACCGACGCGCTCGCCGTCGAAGGCCTCGACGCAGCGATCGATCGTTGTGTGGCGTGCGTGGAAGCCGGCGCCGATCTGATCTTCGCCGAAGCGATGACCGACATCGCGATGTACAAGAAAGTCGTCGACGCAGTGAAGGTGCCGGTGCTCGCCAACATCACCGAGTTCGGCCAGACGCCGCTCTACACGAAGGACGAGCTCGCCGCGCAGGGCGTGTCGATGGTGCTCTACCCGCTGTCCGCATTCCGGGCGATGTCGAAGGCCGCGGAGAACATCTACGGCGCGATCCGCAAGCAAGGCCATCAGAAGGACGTCGTGGCCTGGATGCAGACGCGCGAGCAGCTCTACGAAGTGCTGGACTATCATTCCTACGAGAGCAAGCTGGATCAGCTGTTCAAGAAATAAGGAGCGGCCATGACCGTCAAGATCGCCGTGCTCAAGGAAACGCGACCCGGTGAGAAGCGCGTCGCGCTGGTTCCCGTCGTCGCCGACAAGCTCGCCAAGCTCGGCGCGGAAGTGAGCTTGCAGACGGGCGCAGGCCTCGGCAGCAAGATCGCCGATTCGGCCTACAAGAGCGTCAAGCTCGTCCCCGACACCAATGCGCTCGTCGCCGACGCCGACATCGTCGTCTCGGTGCAGCCGCCGTCGGGCGACGTCGTCGACGCGATGAAGCCCGGATCGATCCTGATGAGCTTCGTCTACGCGCACAAGGAGCCCGAGCTCACCAAGAAGCTGCGCGACAAGAAAATCACCTGCTTCGCGATGGAGCTCGTGCCGCGCATCACGCGCGCGCAGGCGATGGATGCGCTCTCCTCGCAAGCTGCACTTGCCGGCTACTACGGCGCGCTGCTCGGTGCGACGACGATCGGCCGCATGCTGCCGATGACCACGTTCGCGGTCGGCTCGATCAAGCCCGGCACCATCCTCGTGATGGGCGTCGGCGTCGCGGGACTTTCCGCGATCGCAACGGCGCGGCGCATCGGCGCTCGCGTCGAAGGCTACGACGTGCGTCCCGAAGTGAAGGAGCAGGTCGAGTCGCTCGGCGCGAAGTTCATCGACACCGGCGTCGACGCGCGCGGCCAGGGTGGCTACGCACGTGAGCTCACGCAGGAAGAGAAGGACAAGATCGCCGCGGTGGTGACGAAGCACATCCAGTCCGCCGACGTGATCATCTCGACCGCCGCGATCCCGGGCCGTCCGTCGCCGAAGCTGATTTCGAAGGCTCAGGTCGACGGCATGAAGGCAGGCAGCGTGATCATCGACCTTGCGGCCGAAGGCGGCGGCAACTGCGAATACAGCAAGCCGGGCGAGTCGGTGCAGATCGGTCAGGTCACGGTCAGCGCGCCGCTCAACGTGCCGTCGCTGCTCGCCGAGCACGCGAGCGAGCTGTACGCGAAGAACCAGTTCAACCTGCTCGAGCTGATGATCAAGGACAAGGCGCTGAAGCTCGATTGGTCCGACGAGGTGATCGCCAAGACCGCGCTGACGCACGACGGGCAGATCAAGAACGAGGCGGCGAAGAAGGCCGTCGAGGGAGCGTAATCATGGATGCCACGACAACGATCACCGGCTTCGTCGCGCTCTACATCTTCATGCTCGCCGCGTTCACCGGCTACGAGATCATCGGCCGCGTGCCGGCGATCCTGCACACGCCGCTGATGTCGGGCTCCAACTTCATCCACGGCGTCGTCGTGGTCGGCGCGATGTATGCGCTCGCCAACGCGCACACGCTGCTCGAGCAGGTCATCGGCTTCTTCGGCGTGATCCTCGGCGCGGGCAACGCGGCCGGCGGCTACGTGGTGACGGAGCGCATGCTCGGCATGTTCAAGTCGTCGAAAGACGAGAAGAAGAAATAAGGGGCCGCCATGATCAATCTCCTGATCCAGGCTTCCTACTTCGCCGCGGCGTTCCTCTTCATCTTCGGCCTGAAGCGCATGTCATCGCCGGTGACGGCGCGCGGCGGCATCCTCTGGGCCGGCGCCGGCATGGTCGTCGCGGTGCTGGTCTCGCTCGCGTTCGTCGATCGCGGAAATCCGCACTGGCAGACCAATCTCGCGCTCATCGTCGTTGCGCTCGTGATCGGCAACGCGTGGGCGTGGTGGCAGGGCAAGCGCGTGCCGATGACGTCGATGCCGCAGATGGTCGCGCTCTACAACGGCATGGGCGGCGGCGCAGCAGCCGCGATCGCGGCGGTCGAGCTCTACTCGGCGCACGCGCAAGGCTACGGCCAGCAATCGCTCGCGCTGCTCGGAGCGCTGATCGGCGGCGTGTCGTTCTCCGGATCGCTGATCGCGTGGGCGAAGCTCGACGGCAAGATGAACAAGTCGATCCGCTTCAGCGGACAGAAAGTCGCCAACATGATCGTGCTGCTGGCGACGATCGGCGTGGGCGTGTGGATCCTCGGCTGGCTCGAAAGCTGGAAGGTCACCGTGTTCTTCATCGGCGCACTCGCGTTCGGCGTGATGATGACGGTGCCCATCGGCGGCGCCGACATGCCGGTGGTGATCTCGCTCTACAACGCCTTCACCGGCATGGCCGTCGGCCTCGAAGGCTTCGTGCTGCAGAACCCCGCGATGATCATCGCGGGCGTGCTGGTCGGCTCCGCGGGCACGCTGCTGACGCTGCTCATGGCGCGCGCGATGAACCGCTCGCTCGCGAACATCCTGTTCTCCAACTTCGGCGAGGTCGACGCCGGCGGCGAAGGCCCGACCGGCACGATGAAGTCGGCCGAAGCTTCGGATGCCGCGGTCGCGATGAAGTACGCGAGCAAGGTGATCATCGCGCCGGGCTACGGGCTGGCGGTCGCGCAGGCGCAGCACAAGCTCTACGAGTTCGTGAAGCTCTTGCAGGCGGGCGGCGTCGAAGTGAAGTTCGCGATCCATCCGGTCGCGGGCCGCATGCCGGGCCACATGAACGTGCTGCTCGCCGAAGCCGGCGTGCCCTACGACATCATCTTCGACATGGAAGACATCAACGGCGAGTTCAAGGAAGCCGACGTCGCCGTCGTCGTCGGCGCGAACGACACCGTCAATCCCGCCGCGCGCACCAACAAGTCATCGCCGATCTACGGCATGCCGATCTTGAACGTCGACCAGGCCAAGCAGGTCTACGTGATCAAGCGCGGCCAGGGCAAGGGCTACTCGGGCGTCGAGAACGAGCTTTTCTTCGCCGACAACACCGCGCTCGTCTACGGCGACGCGCAGAAGGTCATGGTGGCGATGATTCAGGCTCTGAAGGAGCTTGGGTAGCGTTCCCGCCGTCGTCTGGCTTCACCTCGCCACCGCCCTCCTCGCGCTCGGGCTTGGCGTCTGGCAGCTCGCCGCGGTCAAGGGAACGGTCGGGCACCGGCGCCGCGGACGCATCTGGCTCGCGCTGATGTACGTCGTCGCCGGGTCGTCGCTGTTCATCCAGGCGCTGCGTCCCGGGCACTTCACCTGGATTCACGGGCTCGCGCTGTGGACGCTGATCGCGATCACCGGCGGGCTGGTTGCGATCCGACGCGGTGACTCCCGTCGTCACGCCCGCTTCATGGTCGGCACCTTCATCGGAGCCGTGATCGCCGGCGGCTTTGCCATCGCCATGAGTGGTCGCGTCCTCAACGTGCTGCTGTTCTGAGACGTCGGCGACGCTGAAGCGCAGCTCGCCCAGCAGCTGCCCGCTCTCGGTCACCACCTTCACCTTCCACCGCTGCGGCGCGCCCGAGAAGCCGGTCTTGTGCGACCAGGTCCGATAGCCCTGCTCGCGATCGCCGGAGATCTCCAGCGGCACGCTCGCGACGAACTTGCCGTCGGCGTACCACTCGTGCACGACCTGCTCGCGCAGGCCGCGCGGTGCGCGGATCACCGTGTACGCCCACACGCCGCCGCGCGTGGCGCGCGATGCGGGCACCACGTCCAGAGCGTCGCGCGGCGCTTTTGCCGCGATATCGACTTCGCTGGTGATCGCCGCCTCGGAGAGCCACAGCGTGGCCGGCGGCACGTACGCGCGACCGACCCACGCCGCGCCGCCGAGCGCGAGTCCCATCGCGAAGATGAACAGGCCGATCGGCTGATCGGCGCGCTCCGGCGGCTGCGCGAGGCTCGGCGCCGCGAGCAGCGCGACCGCGATCGCAGCCAGCGCGAGCGTCTGCGTCGTCGTCAGCTGCAGCAGCATCGGTAGCGCGATCAGCATCACGACGTAGACGGCGAGCGCGTGGAACAGGAGATAGAGCCAGCGCCGCGCCGTGATCACGCCGAAATACAGCGGATCCCACATCGAGCAGATCGCGGCGAGGATCACGCCGCCGGTGAAATACGCCTGACCGGTGTACCAGCTGGTGGTCTTCCACAGGAACGGCAGCGTGAAGAAGAACGCCTCCTGATGCGTCTGCTGCGTGATGAAGCGCAGCAGGCCCTGCGGCAGGCGCAAGCGCCTGGGCAGTGCGAGCTCGAGCACGCTCAGGAGCCAGGTCACCAGCAGCAGGATCGCGAGCCATTGCGCGAGATAGACCTTGCGCGTGACCAGGAAGAAGCTCGCGACACCGAGCGCGAACGACATCGGCGCCAGGACGAAGCGGTGACGATGCAGCGCCTCGTGGACGCGCTCGACCCAGCCCAGGCGCGCGCGGGGCGTTGGCGCCGTGGACGGCGGTTGCGGGGGCAGCGGATCGAGCGACGGAGGGATACGATTCACGGATGAGCGAACCGATCACCGGCGGCTGTCAGTGCGGCGCAGTCCGCTACGCGGCGCACGCGCCGCTCGAGAAAGTACATCTGTGCCATTGCCGCATGTGCCAGCGCGCGATGGGCAACGTGTTCGCGGCGCTCGCCGGCGTGCCCAAGGACAAGCTCGAGTGGACGAAAGGCAGGCCGAGCTTGTTCGCCTCGTCGTCGGTCGCCAAGCGCGGCTTCTGCGAAAAGTGCGGCACGCCGCTGACCTTCGCCTACAACGACACCAAGCGCATCTACGTCACCATCGGCAGCCTCGATCGTCCGCAGGATGCCGTGCCGATCGTCCAGTACGGCGTCGAGAGCCAGCTGCCATGGCTCGAGGTCAACGCGCACCTGCCGCGCGAGGAAACCGCGAAGACCGACGCGCTCGCCGAGATGACCATCCACCAGTTCGGCGGGAGCTCGACCCATGGCTGAGAAGAACACGTCCGAGAAGAAAGGAGCGGTCAGCGACGAAGCGGTCAGGAAGGCCACGGGCAAGGACTGGAAGCAGTGGTTCACGTTGTTGGACAAGCAGGGCGCGCAAAAGCTCGCGCATGCCGACATCGCGAAGCTGGTGAACGCCAAGTATGTCGATTCCCAGTGGTGGTCGCAGATGGTGACCGTCTGCTACGAGCGCGCCCGCGGCCTGCGCGAGCTGCACCAGACGGCCGACGGCTTCGTCGCCAACGTGTCGAAGACCTTCAACACGTCGCTCGACGAGCTCTACCAGGCCTGGCACGACGCCACCCAGCGCGCCGACTGGCTCGCCGCGCAGGGCATCGAGATCACCAAGAGCAACGTCAACAAGTCGATGCGCATGCTGTGGAACGACGGCGTGTCGCGCGTCGTCGTCAACTTCTATCCGAAGGGCAAGGGCAAGACGCAGGTGACGATCGACCACTCGCGGCTGGAATCCGCGGCGCAGGTCGCCAAGACCAAGTCGACCTGGAAGGAATCGCTCGAAGCGCTGCAGAAGAAGCTGCAGCAGTACGGCTGAGCCGCTACGCGGTCCCCGGCTCGTACGCCGGCATCGCCGGCCGCGTGATGCGCACGTCCGCGCGGATCTCCTGCAGCGCGACGTCGCCGCCGGCGCCGATCGAGCGGCCAGCGTCCCAGGAGACGGCATCGCGCGCGTCGATGAAGATCGGCGACGGCGCTTCGAAGAAGGTCCAGTCGTCGACGCTGGCACTGACCGGCGACGCGACGATGAGAGGAATCGAGCAAACGAGGCACGCGACGCGACGCTTCATGGCAGCTCTCCCTCGACCACGCCGTCATCATCCGGCGAGGCAAACACCTTGCGCGCAATTCCGGCGGATGGACGCCGACCGGTAAGTACCATCTAAACTTGCGGCACATGGAAAGTCTGTCAGCGCAACGCGCATTCCGTTACTACGACTTCTGCGTCGCCGGCATGGTCGCCGTTCTTCTTTGCTCGAATCTCATCGGCCCGGCGAAGGTGTGCACGGTGTCGCTGCCGTTGCTCGGCGCGGTGACGTTCGGCGCCGGCAACCTGTTCTTCCCGATCTCCTACATCTTCGACGACGTGCTCACCGAGGTGTACGGCTATGCGCGCGCACGCCGCGCGATCTGGGCGGGCTTCGGCGCGATGCTGTTCGCGACGTTCATGTCGTGGGCGATCATCGCGATGCCGCTGTCGCCGGTCGAGCCGTTCAACAAGGAGCTGCAGCCGGCGCTCGAGATCGTGTTCGGCAACACCGGCCGCATCGCGATGGCATCGATCTTCGCCTACTGGATCGGCGACTTCGCCAACTCCTACGTGCTCGCGAAGATGAAGCTCTGGACCAACGGCCGGCATCTGTGGACGCGCACGATCGGCTCGACCATCGTCGGCGAAGGCCTCGACAGCCTCACCTTCTATCCGGTCGCGTTCTACGGCATCTGGAACAACCAGACGCTGGTGGCAGTGATCGTGTTCAACTGGCTGCTCAAGGTCGGCATCGAAGTCGTCGCGACGCCGCTGACCTACGCGGTGGTCGGCTGGTTGAAGCGCGTGGAGAACGTCGACACCTACGATCGCACGACTTCCTTCACGCCGTTCACGCTGCGCGACGAAGGCGACGTGGAGCGCTTCAGCCCGCCGCGGAGCGAGTGAGCCGATTGACGTCGGTGTGGTTGTACTCGCGGCCGTAGATGTTCAGCAGCGTCGATTCGCTGTAGCTCATGCTGTCGCCCTGCACCACGATCCTGTGGGTGAACGACAGCGTCCGCGCCTTCGCGCGCAGGAACGGCGACTGCGTCATGCCCCAGCTCGGATCGCCGTCCTTCGCGGCTACCTCGAGCACGATCTCGCCGTCGTAGCGATCGCGCGCCGCGAACGCACCGCCGGCGACGAGCGCGAAGCCGCGCGGGATGGTCAGCGATTGCATCAGCACGCCGGTCTTGGCGTCCCAGCTCCAGTAACCGGTTTCGTTGTGGAACACCTTGTCGTTGGTCTTGCGGCTCACCACCTGGTGATAGCGCACGACCGCGAGCACCTGCTCGTTGGCGTTGTCGACGTCGCCGCACGCTTCGAACAGGATGGTTTCGTAGAACAGGCTGCGCGCCTCGCCTTCGGGCTCCGGCGCGCGATCGACGCCCTTGTCGCCCTTCCAAAGTCCGATCAATGCAGCGAGCGGACCGTAGTCGACGTTGTCGATGAGATGCGATGTGCTCATCGCCGGACTCTAGCAAACTAGCTCGCCATGTCGCATCGATTCCATTGGCTGTGGATCACGCTGCTCGCCGCGAGCGCCGCGAGCGCGATGCCATCGCTGGACATCGAGATCACCAACGACGCCGGCCTCGATCCGAAGAAGCTCGAATCGCTGACGAAAGACTTCCAGCTCTGGGGCCAGCGCGTCTACGCGTATCTGCACGAGAAGCCCGATGGTCCGATCAAGGTCGTGTTCAGCAAGAACGCCGGGCCGGGCTTCTACGTCGGCGATCGCATCATGATCGCGCCCGACGACGACGAGATGCTCGAGACCTGGATCCACGAGCTCACGCATCACGTCACCGGTCACGACTCGACGTTCTTCTTCAAGGAAGGCGTCGCGACGCACGCGGTCGAAGCGCTCTACGCGCCCGAGCATCGCGTTCCACAAGGCTGGCCGAATTACGGACAGAGCTGCGACGCGTGGGTGAGCCTGTTCCTCGCGCGCGATCAGATGCCGTCGCTGCACGAGGCGATGGCGCGCGATCACTACAAAGGCTTTCCGCCGTGGGAAGACTTCCGCTCGTGGCAGATCTACTGCGTCGGTGCGTCTTTCATCAGCTGGCAAATCCGGACGCAAGGCCTCGACGCGTTCCGCAAGACCTTTGATGCGCAGTCACTCGGCGATCACGAAGCGGATCTCGAGAAGCGTTGGCTCGATTCCGTCCGCGCGCAGAAGATCGCGCCGTTCGATGCGGGGAACTATCTGCCGGCCAGCCTGCGCTACACCTACTACCGGCACGCGCTGAGTCCCTAACGCTTCGCCATCGCCAATCGGCACGTGACGATGCCGCCGAGCACGATCGCGCCGCCGATCGCCTGGGTGACGCCGAAGTGCTCGCCGAGGAGCAGCCACGCGAACACCGTCGCGGCGACGGGCTGCACGAGCAAGCTCACCGCGGAGAACGACGCGGGCAGATGCGCCATGGCGTAAGCGATGAGTCCCTGCCCGCCGACGTGCGAGAGCACCGCGAGCCCGATCAGCATCAGCCAGCCGTGGAGCGATTGCGGCCAGATCGGCTCGCCGAGCATCAGCACGAGCGGCAAGAGCGCGATCGAGCACGCGAGCGACGTCCACCACATCACCTCGATCGCCGAGCGCGTCTGCCGCAGCCGCGACACGCCAAGCAGATAGCCCGCGTAGAAGATCGCCGTGATCACGCCGAGCAGATCGCCGAAGGCGCCGTCGCGGCTGATGCGCAGGCTGTGCGACATCAGCACGGCGGCGCCCGCGATCGCGATGACGAGGCCGAGGATGAATCGCTTCGCGACGCGCTGGTGGAACAGCAGGAACGCGCCCAGCGTCACGAACAACGGCGCGAGATTCGCGAGCAGCGTCGAGTTCGCGATCGACGTGAAGCGGATCGACTGATGCCAAGTGCCGAGATCGGCGGCGAAGAAGAATCCGGCGAGGAAGAGCCAGCCGATCGCGCCGCGCTCGGCCGAGTCCTGATGTCGGGCGCGCCGGCCTGCGAGGAACCACGGCAGCAGGATGGGCAGCGACAGCGCTGTCCGCCAGAAGGCGATGGCGGTGTAGCCGACGTCCGCAAGGCGCACGAAGATCGGCGCAAACCCGATGAGGATCGCACCGGAGAGGAGCGCAAGGAGCGCGCGGCGATCGGTCTGCATGGGCCTGTGGGCAACAGGCCTGGGCGGCCCGGGGCGCGGATTATCGCAGCGCCCGCCGTCCGTTTATTCACAACGCCCCCCGGGGGCGGGTTCGGCGCTGTCTCCCCGAGGCGACGGTTTTCCGTCTTCCCTAGGCGGCGCAACCACCTACCGACGAATAAGTTATGGTTCGCGACCCTTCGGAAAGGCCCTTTGCGGTCGTCGCCCGACTCTTGACAGCGCTGGAATGACCCTTCTGTCCCCAAAGTTATCCACAATTACCGCGGCATGAGCCAGACGCTCGTCTCCGTCGCCGTGCCCTCGCCGCTGCGCCGGCAGTTTGATTATTCCGTGCCCAAATTGCTCGCGCCCCCTCTTGCGCCCGGCGCGCGAGTGCGGATCGCGTTCGGCACTCGCACTTTGGTCGCGATCGCAAGCGCCGCGCCGCGCGAAGAGCGCGCCGTGTCCGGCCGCGCATACAAGCCGGTGCTCGAAGTGCTCGACGAGACGCCGCTGTTGCCAAGAGAAGTGCTCGAGCTCTGCGGATTCGCGTCGGACTACTACCAGCACTCGCTCGGCGAAGTGTTCGCGACCGCGATCCCGGCGCCGCTGCGTCGCGGCGGCTCGACCGAGATCAAGGCGCCGCGGAAGAGACGCAAGAGCGCGCCTGAAGAATCTGCGATCGAGCCTGCGCCACCGCCAACCCTCACTGCGGAGCAAGTGCAAGTCGACGCCGTGCTCGCCGCCAACGCGCGCGGCTTCTCCGTCTCGCTGATCGACGGCGTCACCGGCAGCGGCAAGACCGAGCTCTATCTGCGTCGCATCGCCGACGTGATCGCCGCCGGCCGGCAGGCGCTGGTGCTGGTGCCGGAGATCGGGCTCACGCCGCAGCTCGTCACGCGCTTCCGCGAGCGGCTCGGCGATGTCATCGCGCCGTTCCATTCCGGGCTCACCGAAGTGCAGCGCACGCGCAGCTGGCTGCGTGCGCGTGCCGGTGAAGCCAGCGTCGTCATCGGCACGCGCTCCGCCGTGTTCGTGCCTTTCGCGAAGCTGGGGCTCGTCGTCGTCGACGAGGAGCACGACACGTCCTACAAGCAGCAGGACGGATTGCGCTACTCGGCGCGCGATCTCGCGATCTGGCGCGCGAGCCACGCGAAGATCCCCGCGATCCTCGGCAGCGCGACGCCGTCGCTCGAGAGCCTGCACGCCGCGCGCAGCGGAAAGTATCGGCATCTGCAATTGAAGCGACGCGCGACCAGCGAAGCGCCGCCGCCGATCCGGCTGGTCGACGTGCGCACGCGGCCGCTCGAAGGCGGACTGTCGCCGCCGCTCGTCGCCGCGGTCGAGCAGCATCTGAAGGCCGGCGGCCAGGTCTTGCTGTTCCAGAACCGTCGCGGTTACGCGCCGGCGCTGCGTTGCGACGACTGTGGCTTCATCGCGCAGTGCAAGCGCTGCGACGCGCGCCTCTCCGTGCACCGCTACGGCGCGCGGCTGATCTGCCACCACTGCGGCGCGCAGACGCCGGCCCCGAAGAAATGCCCCGACTGCGGATCGGGGAATCTCGCTGCGCTGGGCGAAGGCACCGAGCGCATCGAAGAAGCCTTGCGGGAACGCTTCCCCGACGCGCGCGTGGAGCGCATGGATTCGGATCGGCTGTCCAAGGCCGGCGAGCTCGAGCGGCTGCTTGCGGACATCCGCGAAGGCAGCGTGAACATCCTCGTCGGCACGCAGGTGATGGCGAAGGGTCACGACTTCGCGAAGCTCTCGCTGGTGGGCATCGTGTCGGCGGATCAGGCGCTCTACGGCACCGACTTCCGCGCGCTAGAGCGCACGGGGCAGATCGTCACCCAGGTCGCGGGCCGTGCGGGCCGCGGCGGCGCCGGCGAAGTGATCCTGCAGACGCGAGAGCCCTCGCATCCGATGCTGCAGCTCCTGCTCGCGCGCGGTTACGCCGGACTCGCCGACGCGCTGTTGGAAGAGCGCAAGGCGACGCAGATGCCGCCGTTCGCGCATCTCGCGCTGCTGCGCGCGGAGTCTGTGAAGCCGCAGGCGGCGATGGACTTCCTCGCACGAGCGCGCCAGGAATTCGGCCGCGACGCGCGCGTGCTGATCGGCGATCCGGTCGCGGCACCGATGGAGCGCCGCGCGGGCCGCTATCGCGCGCAACTGTTGCTGCAATCCTCATCGCGACCGGTCCTGCAGGCGTTGCTCAGGGACGCGGTCCTGCGCATCGAGGCGCTCAAGGAGGCGCGCAAGGCGCGCTGGTCGATCGACGTCGATCCGGCCGACTTGTTCTAAAATCCGCGCCCCGATGAAAGCCCACCTGCAATCCCTGCTGCGCGACGCCGCGATCGCCGCCTTCGGCGACGGTGCTGCGCCCGCGACGATCGTCATCGACGCCACCAAGGACGCCAAGCACGGCGACTTCGCGTCGAACCTGGCGCTCGCGATGGCCAAGCCGCTCGGCAAGCCGCCGCGCGCGGTCGCCGAAGCGCTGGTGAAGAGCCTGCCCGCGTCCAAGCAGGTCGCGAAGGTCGAGATCGCGGGACCGGGCTTCATCAACTTCTTCCTCGCCAAGGATGCGTTCCAGTCCGTCGTCGCCGACGTTCTCGCCGCCGGCGCCAAGTACGGAACGATCGATCCGAAACCCGATCAGCGTGTGATGGTCGAGTTCGTCTCCGCGAACCCGACCGGTCCGATGCACGTCGGCCACGGCCGCAACGCGGCGTACGGCGACACACTCGCGAATCTGCTTGCCGCCACCGGCTGGACGGTGTGGCGCGAGTACTACATCAACGACGCAGGGCGTCAGGTCGACGTGCTCGCGATCAGCGTGTGGCTGCGCTATCTCGAAGGCCTCGGCGAAGCGATCAAGTTCCCCGCGCGCGGCTATCCGGGCAACTACCTGCTCGCGACGGCGCAGAAACTCGACGCGCAATACGGCCGCAAGTTCCTCTACGCCGCGGCGCAGGTGTTCAACGGGCTGGCTGCGGAGCCTGCATCCGACGAGCACGCCACCGACGCGCAGAAGGACGAGATCAAGGCCGGCCAGGAAGCGCATCTCGACGCGCTGATCGCGCGCATCCGCAACATCCTCGGTCCCGATTACGAAACCGTGCTGCGCTTCGCGATTGCCGATCAGCTCGCGGCGATCCGCAACACGCTCGACGGCTTCGGCGTGCGCTTCGACAACTGGTACTCCGAGCGTGATCTCGTCGAATCCGGCGCCGCCGAGAAAGCGCGACAGCAGCTGCGTGCGTCCGGCCACACCTACGAGAAGGACGGCGCGCTGTGGTATCGCACGACCGAGCGCGGCGACGACAAGGATCGCGTGCTGGTGCGCGCCAACGGCACGCCGACCTACTTCGGCAACGATCTCGCCTATCACGTCGACAAGATGAATCGCGGCTGGCCGCGGCTGATCGACGTCTGGGGCGCGGATCATCACGGCCTGCTCGTGCGCATGAATGCCGCGATCGAGTCGCTCACCGGCAGCAAGGACGCGCTGCACGTCACGCTGATCCAGTTCGTCACCCTGTCGTCGGGCCGCATGGGCAAGCGCAGCGGCAACTTCGTCACGCTCGCCGATCTCATCGCTGAGGCCGGCAAGGACGCGACGCGCTTCTTCTACCTGATGCGCTCGCACGATCAGCACCTGGAGTTCGACGTCGATCTCGCGCGCGAGCGCTCGACCGAGAATCCGGTGTTCTACGTGCAGTACGCGCACGCGCGAATCAGGAGCGTGTTCGCACAGCTCGCCGAGCGCGGCGGCACGTGGGACGCCGCGGCCGCGACGAAGGCGCTGCATCGGCTCGACAACGAGCACGAGAAGGCACTGCTCGCCGCGATCGCGCGCTATCCGGAAGTGCTGCGCAATTCCGCGGCGAACTACGCGCCGCACACGCTCGCGTTCTATCTCAAGAACGAGCTCGCCGACGCGCTGCACAGCTACTACAACGCGCACAAGTTCCTCGGCGAGGATGCCGAGCTGCAATCGGCGCGCCTCGCGCTGATCGAGGCGACGCGCATCGTGCTGGCGAACGGCCTTGGCATACTGGGCGTGTCCGCTCCGAACGAGATGTGAGTTGTCCCGCGATTACGCCAACCGCAAGCCCACGCCGACGCGCCACGTCCGCACCAAAGGCGGCATGCCCGGCTGGCTGTGGGCGCTCGCGGGCCTGACGCTCGGGCTCTGCGTCGCGGCGTTCGTCTACATCAGCCGGCCGATCGGCAAGCCGCCGGCGTCCGAGCGGGCGTCCATCGCGACGTTCGAGCCGAAGAAAGCGCCGGTGCCGGTGCCGCCGAAGGAGCCGACGCGCTTCTCCTTCTACGAGATGCTGCCGAGCTACGAAGTCGTCATCCCCAACGGCAAGAACGACAAAGGCAAGGAGACTGCGCCGCAGATCGCCGAGCCCGGCGAGTACGTGATCCAGGTCGGATCGTTCCGCTCGCGCGGTGAAGCCGACGCGCAGAAGGCCAAGCTCGCGCTGATCGGCGTCGAGTCGCGCGTCGAGCAGGTGACGATCGACAACAAGGACACCTGGTTCCGCGTGCGCATCGGGCCGGAGAAGGATCAGGCCAAGGTGCAGGCGCTGATCGCGCGGCTCAACGAGAACCAGATCCAGAGCTATCTGATGAAGGTGAAGAAGTAGGCGATGCTCGCCGCCGCCTGCGCCGGCTTCCTGCTCGCTGTGCTCTGGATGGATCTGATGTTCGACGTCCAGGTCCTGCGCCATCGCGATGCGGTGTTGCCCGAGCCGGTGCTCGCTTCGATCGCGGCGTACTACCGTCGCGCGACGACCACGTCGCGACCGATGGGCCATCTCATCGCGATCGTCATGCTCGTGCTGCTCGCCGTGTCGACGATGGATGCGCTCCACACTCGCACGACGCTGTCATGGTCGAAGCTCGCGCTCTGCGCGACGCCGATCGTTCTCGCGCTCACGCGCATCGTGCCCAGCGCGATCCGGCTGGGACGCCGCGCGGACAGTCCCGAGCTCCAGAGCGCATTGGCGCGGAGCATCTGCCGGGAGCATCTGTTCTGCTTCGGCGCGCTGATCGTCTTTCTCGCGCTGGACTTCGCATCGGCAGCCAGCGCCCCGTAGGTGCCCGCTTGCTTGCCGTCTCAACCGACATTGAGGGTGCCCTCGAGCGTCACGTCCGGGGAGAGTTGCGCATGCTCCGTCAGGAAATGGCGGATGCTGCTCGCCTCGCTGGCGGATAGCGGCTGCACTCCCATCGTCGTGTCCCTGGCCAAGCGCGTGCCTTGCTGAGCATCCTCGCGCAGCGCCTCGCAGCCACGATCCACGAACTGCAAGGGCACGCCGCAATATCGAAACATCTGCGTGACCGATTCGCGCGGCGCTTCGATCAGCGTCTCGTACTTGACCGCCCCGATCGGAAGGCCGCGCTCTCGCAGCGACCGATAGCGACGTATGCCGGACAGCCAGTGAAGCAGCAGCTTCCGCAGCCTGATCGGCACCTTGACCACTTCTGACCTGGGGACCGCGAACGGCAGAGCTGCCCGGAACGCGGTGCTCGACAAGGGAAGCTCGCCGAACACCCTCAGATTCGAGGCGATGCAGTCCACGGCATCGCGGTAGATGAACAGGAGATTGGCCGAAGGCGCGACACGGTGGCCCAGCTCGGCGAGCTGGATGCACGTCGCACGAAACTTGACGACGAAATACTTGCGTCCTTCCGCCCGGCGGTACAACAGGCGCAGGGCATCTGCGAAGAGTTGTGCTGCATCGCCCGGACTGATCTCTGCGCGGGCGTGCAGATGACTCAGGTCGGTGAAGACGTCCGGCTCCGACAAGCTGTACGCGTCGTCGAGGCGATGCCAGATCCGGCTCAGCAGCGTCGAGCCGGAGCGTGCGATCGAATAGATCAGCACCAGGTTGGCGAAGCTTCCTGCCGGGTCCGCCGCAACGCGCTGAACGGCGTCGTACGACAGCGTCAGCAAGCGTGTCGCCGTTTCGTACTGGCGTGCATAGCAGAGAGGCGCGCTACTGAGGTCGACGTGCTCGGGACCTTCAGCCAGGACCATCCGGCGATTCCGGTGGTCGAGGCAGTACGGGCTCACGTTCGGCCGTGCCGCCAGCGACAGACAGGATGGCTCACTGAGCGTCGACGCGCTCAGCTCGAAGTCCCTGATGCTGCTATCCAGGGTCGAGGAGGCAGCGCGCAGCCTGCCGCGGATGTCGAAAGCACTGGCAGTCATCGGCTCAGCCACCCCATCTCCGCCGTCTCCAACAAAAAATAGTCGCGAAGCAACTCGTACAACGCCGAGTGGTGTTGCTTCAATAACGCCCCGCGCTGGAAATACGCTTCGGTCGCGACCGCGAAGAACTCCGCCGGACTCTCCGCGCCATAGGGATCGAGCACCGGCGGACGCCGATGCCGCTGCAGTCGTGCGTATTCGGCGGACATCACGCCTTCCCATCGCTCGGCCGTGAGCGACGGCGATGCGCCCTCCGCGCCGGCTTTCTCCGCGTCGAGCTGATGCGCAAACTCATGGACGACGACGTTGACCTCGTCGCCTTCGATCGCGGCCTCGACGTCGGGCCACGACAGGATCACCTTGTCGCCGCCCCAGGATTCGCCGACGCGCTCCTCGACGTCGTCCCAGACGATGCCGTCCTCGTCGGGCTGGCCGGGAACGAGGAACGCGTCGGGATAGATCAGCACGCTGTGCAGGCGCGGGAACACTTTCGCCCGCGGCCGCAGGATCATCAGGCACGCCATCGCTGCGACCGTCTCGCACATTGCCGGCGTGAGCTCGAGCCCGGCGCAGCCTGCGAAGCGCTTGCGCTTCAGGAATTCGGCGACGCGCACGTCGTAGCCGGCGCGCAGGTCGGCGCCGAGCAAGGCGTGGTGCGGCAGAGCGATCAAATTTGAACCCGGCAAACGATTCGCGGTCGCTATTGTCTCTAGTTGGGGACAAGCACAACAACGACCCGGCCATGACCGCCACCACCTTCACGCTGGAGCTGCGACCCAAGATCCCGGCCAAGCTCGCGCGCCTGGAAGAGCTCGCGGGCAACCTCGCCTATTCCTGGGATCGCGAGATCCGCGGCATCTTCTGGCGGCTCGATCGCGATCTGTGGAACGCCTGCGGCAACAATCCGAAGCTGTTCCTGCGCCGCGTCGCGCAGGATCGCCTCGACAGCGCCGCCGAGGATCGCGACTTCCTCGAGGACTACGGCCGCGCGCTCGCCTCGCTCGACGCCTATCTGTCCGCGCCGCCGCGCTCCGAAGTGACGCAGCATCTGGATCCGCAGCGAGACCAGGTCGCCTATTTCTGCGCCGAGTTCGGGCTGCACGAAAGCCTGCCGATCTATTCCGGCGGCCTCGGCATCCTCGCCGGCGATCACTGCAAGGCCGCGAGCGATCTCGGCGTGCCGTTCGTCGCGATCGGCCTGCTCTATCGCCAGGGCTATTTCACGCAGACCATCGACGCGCAGGGCCGTCAGCACGCGCACGCGCATCCGACCGACTTCGACACGCTGCCGCTGCATCCATGCCGGCGCGACGACGGCGAGGAGCTGCGCGTGAAGCTCGACATCGCCGATCGAGCCGTGCAGCTGCGCATCTGGCAGGCAAGAGTCGGTCACGTTTCCCTGTACCTGCTCGACGCCGACGTCCCGGAGAACGATCCGGCCGAGCGCGCGATCACCCATCAGCTCTACGGCGGCGATGCGGACACGCGCATCCGCCAGGAGATCGTGCTCGGCATCGGCGGCGTGCGCGCGTTACGCGTGCTCGGCATCAGCCCGGCCGTGTTCCACATGAACGAAGGCCACGCCGCGTTCCTGATCCTGGAACGATTGCGCGAGGAGATCGGCCGCGGGCTCGACTTCGATGCGGCGCTGGAGCTCGTTGCGGCGAGCAACGTGTTCACCACGCACACGCCGGTGCCGTCGGGCCACGACGTCTTCCACAACGGCCAGGTGCGCACGATGCTGCAGCGCTTCCTGCCGCTGCTGCGCACGTCGGATGAGCGACTGCTCGGGCTCGGCACCGCGGCCGCGAGCGTCGACGTGCACCACGGCCAGTTCAACATGACGACGTTCGCGCTGCGCGGCAGCCGCTTCCACAACGGCGTGTCGAAGATCCACGGACGCGTCGCGCGGCGCATGGAGCGCTCGCTGTGGCCCCAGCTGCAGGCGCGCGACGTGCCGATCCGTCACGTCACCAACGGCGTGCATCTGCACACGTTCATCGCCGGCGCGTGGACGCGCTTGTTCCACGACTCGTTTCGCGACTGGCGCGAGCAGCTGCTCAATCCCGAGTACTGGCAGCGCATCGACGCGATCCCGTACGAGCGCTTCGCCGCCGTGCGCCGCGAGCTCAAGCGCGAACTGCTGCGCGAGGTCACGCAGCGCGTGCGCCGCCAGATGCGGCGCAACGACGTGCCCGAATCGATCATCTCGCGCACGCTGCAGCACGTGTCGAGCATCGATACCAACGCGCTGGTGCTCGGCTTCGCGCGGCGATTCGCGACCTACAAGCGCGCCACGCTGCTGCTCACCGACGAAGCGCGTCTCGCGCGCATCCTCAACCATCCCGAGCGCCCCGCGATCCTGCTGTTCGCCGGCAAGGCGCATCCGCGCGATCTGCCCGCGCAGGCGCTGATCCAGCGGCTGCACGAAGTCAGCCAGCGGCCGGAGTTCATCGGCCGGCTGATCGTGCTCGAAGGCTACGACATGTGGCTCGCGCGCCACATGGTGCGCGGCTGCGACGTCTGGCTGAACAATCCCGAATATCCGCTGGAGGCGAGCGGCACCAGCGGCGAGAAGGCGGGCATCAACGGCGTCGTCAACGTTTCGGTGCTGGACGGCTGGTGGGATGAGGGCTACGTCGCGTCCGGTCACGACGGTCCGAACGGATTCGCGATCGAGCCGGCCGACGTCGCCTACTGGTCGCATCTGCACAACGACGAAGCCGCGCGTCGCCATCGCGACGAGGAGGAAGCGCGCCAGCTGCTCGACATCCTCGAGAGGCAGGTCGCGCCCATCTATTACGGCGGCGACGGCAACGGTTACGCGCCGGAATGGGTGCGCATCGCCAAGAACTCGATGAAGACGCTGATCCCGCGCTACAACTCGGCGCGCATGGTGATGGACTACGTACGCGATTTCTACGGCCCCGCCGCGCGGCAATCGCATCGCTTCGCCGACGGCGACGCGCAAGCGGCGCGCTCGCTCGCGCAATGGAAAGCCAAGGTGCGCGCAGCGTGGCCCGGCGTCACGGTGAAGGCTGCCGACTCGCCACCGGCGTCGCTGTCGGAAGGCGAGCAGCTGCACATGCGCGCGATCGCGCAGCTCAACGGACTGTCCGCGGACGACGTCGCCGTCGAGTGCGTGATCGGCCGCGAAGATGAGCGCGGGAAATTCTCGACCGTCTGCATCATGCCGCTCGCGCCGGAGAAGACGACGGCCGATGGCGCGCTGTTCTCCGGCAAGCTCGAGCCGCTCGCCGGCTTGCAGCAGGTGCGGCTGCGCATCCGGCCCGCCAACGCGCTGATGAGCCATCCGCTGGAGATGGGTCTGACAGTCTGGGCGTAGGAAAATCCCGACATCGCGATCCCGGCCGTAGATAAATCCTACTGCCGGCCCGGGAAGCGTCTGGAATCCCTCTAAAAAGAGCGCGGAAAACCAGCCGCCGAGGCGAGACGCGCATGAAACACCGGATGGATGAGCTCAAAGCCGTGCTCATGGTCGACAGCCACTCGAGCGTGCGCGCGACCTACGAGTCGGCATTCGCAGCCGCCGGCTTCCTCGTCAAGACCGCGACCAGCGGCAGCGGCGCGTTCGTCGCGCTGCAGGCCTTCAAGCCCGACGTCGTCGTCTTCGATCTCGACACACCCGTTCCCGGCGGCATGCACTGGCTGATCGCGGCGCGACGGATTCCGCAGTTCGAGGATCTGCCGGTCGTCGTCGTCACCGCCGCGTCGCCGGGCTCGCTCGACGCCACCGCCACGCAAGTCGCGCAGCTGCACGGCGTGCCCCACAAGAAATCGTGGACGCCGGAATCGCTCGTCGCCGTCGCTCGCTGGGCCGCGAAACACCGCGGCGTGACGCCGATGGTGAGGGCGGCGTAACGGCCTAGCGGGCGACGAAGAGGCCCACCGGCCACCGCCCCAGCAGCTGCGAGACCGCGAGCGCGTCGCCTTCGATCGGCGCGCGATCGTCGAGCGCGTCGCGCCAAGCGACATTTCCTTTCATCGGCAAGCGCGTGTCGGCCCAGCGCTCCGGCGTCACGCGCGGTCGATCTTGTTCCACCAGCGGCGCGCAGCAGCGCGGCACGACAACGAGCACGCGCGCGTCGCGATCGCGGCGCAGGAACGCGACGATGCGATCCGCGTGCGTGCCGGTGGCGGTGATCGGCTCGTAACCGCCGCGAGCGAATAGCTGCGGCAGCTGCGCGCGCAGCTTGAGCGTGCGCGCGATCAGTTGCTGCTTGATGCGGCCGTCCCGCCAGCCCGCGAGCATCGACTCGATCTGCGCGTCGCCCTGCAGCGCCGCGATGCGCGCGTCGAAGTCGACTCGCCGGCGATTGTCTGGATCGACCAGCGATAAATCCCAGAACTCGGTGCCCTGATAGAGATCCGGCACCCCGGGCGTCGTCATGCGCAGCAGCGCTTGCGAGAGTCCGTTCAGCGCGGCCGCGGGCGCGAGCGTGTCCACCAGCGCGAACAGTCCCGCGAGGAAATCTGCCGAGGTGCGCGGATCGAGCAGGCGCTCCAGGAATTTCGCGCACGCTTCTTCGTAGGCGAGATTGGGCTCGACCCAGCTCGTGCGCAGCTTCGCCTCGCGCAGCGCCTTCAGCTGCCACTGCGCGATGCGCTCGCGAAACGCGTCGAGACCCGCACGATCGTCAGGCCGTAATGCGAGCGGCCACGCCCCAAACAGCATCTGATAGAGCATGTATTCGTCTGCGGCACCCGGTGCGGCGAGACCGTCGATCTGCGCGCGCAGGCTCGCGTTGCGCGTCAGCCAGTCGCCGACTGCGTCTTCCCAGCGCTGCGGCATCTCGGAGAGCACGGCGAGACGCGAGCGCACGCCCTCGCCGCGCTTATGGTCGTGCGTCGCGGTCGCGAGCAGCGTGTCGGGGAAGTGCTCGAGCCGCTGCAGCGACTCGCGATGGAATTGGTCGACCGACATCGCGAACTGCGCGGGATCGGCGCCGACTTCGTTGCGCGACAGCAGCCGGCCGTGGCGATAGAACGCGGTGTCCTCGACGGCTTTCGCCGCGAGCGGGGCGCACAGCTGCTGGAACCTTGCGATCGCGCGCATGCGCAGACGCTGCGCGCGCGGCGGCCGCACTTTCATCGGCGCCTCGCCGCCGACCCAGCGATCGATCACGTCGACGAGCTCGCGCTCATGCGGCCGGCAGGCCTTGCGCGCGCGCTCGCGCACGCCGGCCATCAGCGCCTCGTCCTCGGTGGAGCGCCCGCGGCGGTCTGCATAGACGCGATACACCGGCATCTGCACGAGGATTTCGGTCAGCACGCGACGGATCGTGCCGAGCGTCACGTCGCGCGTCGACGGATCGCTGCGCGCGATGCGGTGCAATGCCTGCGCGGTCGCGTTGAAGTCCGCGACGAGCAGCTCCTCGACGATGCGCCGGCGCGCGCGGCGCTCTTCGACCTCGAAATCCCCCGCGCGGCCGGTGATCCCGGTCCAGAGCGCGGTGAGCGGCGCCTCGCCGCTCGGATCGTGCAGCAGCGCGTTGACGTGGTTCATGAAGCTGTAGCCGCTGGTGCCGTCGATCTGCCAGTCGCGATGCAGCCGCTCACCGGGCGCGAGGATCTTCTCGACGATGATGTAGGCGTTCTTCAATCGCGATCGAAGCTTGCGGCAATACGCGCGCGGATCGGCGAGACCGTCGATGTGGTCGATGCGCACGCCGTCGATCAGGCCCTCATCGCACAGCCGCAGCGTGGTCGCGTGCACCGCGTCGAACACGGCGGGCTCCTCCACGCGCAGCGCGGCCAGCGAGATGATGTCGAAGAAGCGCCGCCAGTTGATCTCATCGGCCGCGGTGCGCCACCACGCGAGTCGCCAGTGCTGACGCTCGAACAGCTGGTGCAGTCGCGCCGGATCAGAGCCGATCTCGGCGAGCGATGCGTTGACCGTGCGCGGCGCGAGCGGGAAGCGATGCTCGAAATACTGCGCGTGCCATTTGCCGCCGTCGCATTCGAGCTTGATCTCGCCGCTCGCCAGCGCCTCGCCGTATGGCTTGCCGAGGAATGGCGCCGCGATGCGCCCGCGCAGCGCCGGATCGGTGACGTGCCAGTCGATGTCGAAGAACGTGGCGTAGCGGCTGTCGCGTCCGTGCTCCAGCACGTCGAGCCACCAGGCGTTGTCGGCACCGCCGACCGCCATGTGATTCGGCACGATGTCGACGATGATGCCGAGCCCACGCTCGCGCGCCTTCGCCGCGAGCGCGCGAAAGCCGTCCTCACCGCCGAGCTCCGGATTGACGTGCGCGTGGTCGATGACGTCGTAGCCGTGCATCGAGCCGGCGCGCGCGGTGAGGATCGGCGACAGATAGAGATGGCTCACGCCGAGCGCCGCGAAATAGTCGACGCGCGCGGCGGCGTCCGCGAACGTGAAGCCGCGATGCAGCTGCAGGCGCAGCGTCGCGCGCGGCGTCATGATCGGCCGCGCTCGATGCGCACGGCGTCGAGTCGCGACGACACCTCGGGTGTTTCCAGCAACGTGTCGACGGCGCGCGGCAGGCGCCGTCGCCAGTTCGGATGCTCGTCGGTCGTGCCCGGAACGTTCGGGCGCTCATCCAGACCGACCACGTCCTCCAACGGCAGCATCGCCAGCCGCGACGGCGTGCGGGCGACGAAGCGCAGCGCAGCGTCCACCGCGGATTGCGGCGACTCGCGCGGCGGCGGCTCGCTCTGCACCAGCCCCGCGTGACGGAACGCCGCCCAGAGCGCGCGCCGATCGTCTTCCTCCTGCTCCTTCCACCAGCGCGCGACCGGCGGCACGTCGTGCGTGCTGGTCATCGCCACCGCGTCCGGCGACCAGCGCGACGGGTCGCGGAACAGTCCGTGCTCGCGCTCGAACCAGAGCACGCGCATGCCGAGCAGCCCCGCTTCGGCGAGCGTGTCCTGGAAGCCTTCCGGCACCGTGCCGAGATCCTCGCCGATGATCAGCGCGCGATGGAGCACCGATTCGAGCGCGATGAGGCGCAGCAGATCGCGCAACGGATACTTCAGGTACGCGCCGTCCGTCGCGCTCGCGCCTTCCGGCACCAGCCACAGCCGATTCAAGCCGAGCACGTGATCGATGCGCATGCCGCCGGCGTGACGCAGCGCCGCGCGCAGCATCTCGAGGAACGGCGCGTAGCCGTGCTGCGTCAGCGCGCGCGGCGAGAACGTCGTGAGCCCCCACGACTGCCCTTGCAGATTCATCTCGTCGGGCGGCGCGCCGACCGAGAGCCCGACCAAAAAATCGTGCCGGCGGCTCCATGCGTGACTGCCGCCGCCGTCGGTGCCGACTGCGAGATCGGAGACGAGCCCGATTGCCATGCCCGACGCGCGTGCGATCGCCTGCGCCTTGGCGAGCCCGCGATCGGCGAGCCATTGCTTGAACAGGTGGAAGTCGACTTCGTCGGCGTATTGCTTCGCGAACTCGCGCACCGCGTCGCTGCGCGCGTCGTCGAGCCCGCCGGGCCAGTCGCGCCAGTTCCACGGACCGCCGATGTTCAATTGATGCGCGTGGATCGCCTCGAAGCGCGCGTGATCGGCGAGCGCTTCGCCGCCGGTGCGCTTGAAGTCGGCGAAGTCGCGCGCGGCGATCGATCGGCTCGACTTGCCGAGGATGCCGCGCTTGAGCTCGTCGTAGAGCCCGCGCAGCAGCGTCTGTCGCGCGCGGCCCGCGGCGGGCCAGTCGACGAGCTCGAGCTGCTCCAGATGCTGAAGCTCCGGGCCGATGCCGAGCGCGTCGATCACGCCCTGCACGGGTCGCGGCCCGAGGATCGCTGCGGGGTCGGCGTGCAGCGCATTGAGGAAGAGCCGGCTCGACGGGGCGTACGGCGAGAAGCGATCGAGCTGCGCGGCGAACAGCGCGTGCACCGGCGACACGGCGATGGCGTCGGCCCCGCGCGGTGCGGCGCGCCTGGCGAGCTCGGCAAGCGCGGTGAAATCGCCGATGCCGCCGTCGCCTTTGCGACGCAGCGAATACAGCTGCGCCGCGATGCCGAACAGCTTGCGATCGGCGCCGAACGCGCGTGGGCCGAGCGCACGCCGCGGCGCGACGGCCAGCGTGATTTCGCGATCGCCGATGGAAAGCGCGTGATAGCCGACCTGCGCCATGCCCGGCAGCTGCTGACCGTCCGGCAGCGTGATCGGCTCTTTCTCGATCGCCGTGATCAGCGACGGCAGCTCGCGTCGACGTTCCTGCTCGACGCGCGCCAGACTCTCGTGGATCTGCGCTGGCGATGCGCACGGCAGCTCCATCGCATCGAGGATCGCGCGCAACGTGTCGGCGCCGACGGTGCGCGCTTCGTTGCGGAAGTCGCGCCATTGCGTGACGAGGCCGGCGGCTTCGGCGAGCTTGGTCAGCGCGTCGCTCATGCCGAGGGCTCCAGCAAGGCGCATGCCGAAAACGCGGGCAGCACACCAGTGCGCAGTGCAGGCGTCACGCTCGCATCCGTTTCGTAGAGCGCCGGCGCGCTCTGCGGAGCGAGCGCGGCGGGCAGCGCGCCGAGGTTCGCAGCCAGCTGCAGGCGCGCGCCATCGCCGAGGCGGAAGCCGGCGCGGATCGCGAGCGGTCCGATCACGTCGGAGGACTCGCAACGCCAGCCGGCGATGCGCGGCACGAGGTCGCGGTGCCGGATCGTGAGCAGGTCGCGATACAACGCGAGCCAGGGCGCGTGCTCTGGCTGATCGCGCTCGTCGAACCGCGGCCGCGATTGCTCGAAGGTCTTCGGATCGTTGGGATCCGGAATCTTCGCGCGCTGCGCCGGATCGGCGAACGCGGCGAACTTCGCGAACTCCTTGCGCCGGCCCTCGCGCACCGCGTCGGCGAGCTGATCGTGGAAATCGGTGAAGAACAGGAACGGCGCGCGGCTGCCCCACTCCTCGCCCATGAACAGCAGCGGAATCTGCGGCGCGAGCAGCAGGACCACGGTCGCGGCGCGCAGCGCGCGAGCGTCGGCGAGCACGCTGAGCCGCTCGCCGAAGGCGCGATTGCCGATCTGATCGTGGTTCTGGAGGAACGCGACGTAGCGATCCTTCTTCAGCGACTGCGCAAGCCGCTCGGCCGGCGCGTCGGCATAGAGACCGTAGTAACCCTCGCGCTCGCCAGTGAGGAGCACGTGGATCGAGTTGTGGAAATGCTCGTTCCATTGCGCGTCGAACTTGCCGTCGTCGAGCAGCGTGCGATCGTCGTGCTCGTTCTCGACCATCAAATGCACGTGCCGGCTCCGCGTCGCCTCGCGCACGCGCTGCGCGAGCTCGGGCAGGAAATCGTCGGAATGGATCGCGTGCACCGCGTCGAAGCGCAGGCCGTCGAAGCGATAGTCGACGAGCCACGAAAGCGCGTTGTCGATGAAGAAGTCGCGGACCTCCCTGCGCCGGAAATCGATGGCGGCGCCCCACGGCGTCTGCACGTCGCCGCGGAAGAACTGCGGCGCGTAGAGCGAGAGGAAATTGCCGTCCGGCCCGAAGTGGTTGTAGACGACGTCGAGGAAGATCTGCAGCCCCTCGCCGTGCGCGGCATCGACGAGCGCCTTGAGATCGTCGGGCCGACCGTACGCCGAATCGGGCGCGTACGGCAGCACGCCGTCGTAGCCCCAATTCCGAGTGCCAGAGAAATCCGCGATCGGCATCAGCTCGATCGCGGTGACGCCGAGCGATTTCAGATACGGAAGCTTTTCGACGATGCCGCGGAAGCCACCGCAGGCACCGGTGTGCAGTTCGTAGATCACGGTCTCGTGCCACGGACGCCCGCGCCAGTCGGGATGCTTCCAGCGATACGCGCCGTGATCGACGAGCTCGCTCGGGCCGTGCGCGTCTTGCGGCTGGAAGCGCGAACGCGGGTCGGGCACGCGCTCGCCGGTGCCGAGCGCGAAGCGATAGCGCGTGCCGGGCTCGCAGTCGTGGTCGAGCTCGAACCAGCCATCAGCACGGGCGCGCATGTTCCGGCCTGCAGATTCTCCTTCGATCTGGAGCGCGACGGCCTTCTGCGCCGGCGCCCACAACGCAAAGCGATGCTTCATTGCTCACTGCGCGGGACGATCGCGATCAGGACCTGCACGCTGTGCGCCGCGGTCTCGACGGTCGCGTCGGCGACGTCGCGCTCCGGCGCCGTCGGCTGCGCGCTGTCGAGGCGAAGGCGCCAGGGCAGCGTGGGTTGCGGCAATTCGAACGGCCGCGCCTCTTCGGTGTTGTTGATCAGCAGCAGCGACACTTCCACCTGCGCGCCGTCGGCGCCGTTGATCGGCAGCGCGCGGCGGATGCCGAGCAGGCGGCCTTCGAAGTACTGCCAGTCGTCCTGGTCCATCGGATCGCCGCGCTCGTTGAACCAGTCGATGTCGCGGATCTCCGGC
>DASRHK010000093.1:0-8129 GCA_035650495.1 Nevskiaceae bacterium
GATCTCGGAAGACGCAACGGGCGTGCGCTACTTGTCGTCTTGACGCTTCCGCTTTGCTTTCTTTCTTTTGCTTTTCCCTTTTTTCTTTGTCTTGTCTTTTTGAAATCTGATTCCCGCGAATTAGGCGACGCCTGCGTCGCCTAGTTCGCTGGTTCTGCTACGACCCAAGAACATGGCGCGTTGAGCCGACTTCGTTTTTCGCTGTGCACGAAGTCGGCTCGAACGCGCCGATCGAAGCCGCTAGAAACCGCTTAGCCCGTCTTGAGAGCCAAGTCGTTTTTCACGTCTTTCACGCCTTTGACATGCCGCGTGACGTCTTCGGCCTGCTTCTTCTCGGCCGTCGACGGCACCGTGCCGGTCAGCGTCACGACACCGTCGTTGGTGTCGACGTTGATGCCGAGCGACTTGAGATTCTTCTCGGTCAGCAGCTCGGCCTTCACCTTGGTCGTGATCGCCGAATCGGAAAGGAACTCGCCGGTGTCGTTGGCGTCGTTCTTCGCCGTGTTCTTCGCGTCACGCGCGGTCTGCTTGGCCGAATAGGTCGTATCCGGGCTGTTCGGATCGGCCGCGTAGAGCGCCGGCGCAGCGGCGAAAGCGGCGAGCAGCGTCACCATCATTGCTGAATGCTTCATCGTGATTCCTCCTGTTCGAGGCAGTGGTAGCGGTACGACTCCCCCGCCCGCGCCAAGTTTCGGGAACCTGGGCGGTGCGGGAGCCATCAGTGCGAGCGGGCGTGCGTATCGAGACCGTCGAGCAAGCGCTGCGCCTGCGCGCGGGCTTCCCCGCAGCGCTCCTGCAGCAGGCCCGCCAGACGCAGCATGTCGCTCTGGGCGGCGAGCAGCTCGTCGTGCGTGAGCGTCGACCACACGTGCTTGGCGCGGCCCAGCCACTGCTTCCAGCGTCCCTTGATCATATCGGCGTTCATGACGGCCTCCTGTCGCGCCGGAGGTTCGGCATCGACAAGGGTTAGACCGCACGCAATTTGCGTTCGGTTCCACAAAATCTCTTTGGAATCATCGAGCAAATTCGCCGACTGTCGGCGATCGCCGACGGCGTTCTGCAAGGATTGCCTAGGCGATCCCGATCCAGGCGCGGATGTCGGACTCGGCTGCGCGCACGATGCGACGACCCTCCTCGATCGCTTCGCCGGCGCGATGGAAATCCATCAGCGCGAAATCCTGCAGCAGCGGCACCAGCGCGATCTCCGGCGGATCGCCGGCCATGCGGCTCCGGGTGATGCGGTCCTGCATGACGTTCACGCTCGAGGCGATGACGTCGAACAGTCCCGGCGAATTGGCGTCGCCGCTCTCGAAGTACGAGATGAGCTTCTGCCAGAAGCCGCGATCGGCGCTCGGCGACACTTCACTCGCGGCGGCAGCTCGGCTCGCGCCGGACAGATGCATGCCGACGAGCTGCGCGTTGAGGTTCACCGCGATGACGACGTCCGCGCCCATCGCGCGGCACGCCGACACCGGCACTGGATTGACCAGGCCGCCGTCGAGCATCCAGCGCTCGTCGTACTTCACCGGCGAGAACAGTCCCGGCATCGCGCACGACGCGCGCGCCGCCGGCAGGATCGGTCCTTCGGTGATCCAGATCTCGCGACCGGTCTTCATCTCGGTGGCGACGCTGACGAACTTCTGCTCGAGATCCTCGATGTTCGGGTTCTTGTGCTGCTCGAGGAAGAAGCCGAACAGCTTCTCGCCTTTGACGAAGCCGCCGGAGAACGTGAAGTCCATCAGCGCGACGACGTCGCGCACCGTGAGCTTCTGCACCCACTTCGAGAATTCCTCGAGCTGTCCCGACACGTACACCGCGCCGACCAGCGCGCCGATCGACGTGCCGGCGACGACTTTCGGCCGGATGCCCAGGGCCTCGAGCTCCTGGATCACGCCGATGTGCGACCAGCCGCGCGCCGATCCGCTGCCGAGCGCGAGGCCGACGGAGGCCGCGGTCACGCGAACACCACCATGCTTTGACGGCTGATCGCGCCGAGCTCGCCGCCCGGCGTCCACACCATGACCGACTGGCTCGTGTAGCCGTCGCGCGCGGCCACGACCTCGACGTCGAGCCGCCAGCCGGTCAGCGGCTGGCGCTGCAGATCCTGCGCAAGGAATTCCATGGTCCATGTCATCGAGCTGCCCGCTGCGGGTTTCCTCAGCATGGACAGTGCCACGGGCGGTGGCGCATCCGCGATCGCGAGCAGATGCGCCTCGCTGAACGGCCCGCGATCCTTCATGTTCACTTCGATCACGTGACGCGTCGCCGGATTGTTCGTGTACGGCGGCGTGCCGGAGAGCCAGCGCATCGGCAGGAATTGCGTGAAGTTCGGCGTCACGCCCGGCACGAAGGTGAAGTCGATCGCCTTGCCGCCTGGCGCCGCTGGCGCAGTCGGCAAGATGCGCACGCTGGATTCGCGCGAAACCCCGAACACGCCGAGCACGACGCACTGCGACTCATCGCCCGCCCCCAGTCGCGCCTCCACCTGTGTCGCGCTCTTGCCCTGTCGCAACACCTTCGCGCGGGCGACGACGTCGCCGGCTGGGATCGGCGCGGCGAACGTCACCTGCAGCGTGCGCAGGGGCACTTCGGGCGCGACCAGCGCGCGCATCGCCTTCCACGCGATGGCGGCCTGCAGCCCGCCAAAGACGCTGCGCCCCTGCAGCCAGTCGGCGTCGACGGTCGCGGTCCAGATGCCGTCGGTCGAGCGCATCGCGGCGAGCAAACCGGAGAAATCCATGCAGGGTTCCTTTGGAAGACGCTGTCAGGAGAGGGAATAAGTTCTATCATGGCGCATGGGGAAGGGGTCCGGAACGAGGAGGACCAACATGAAGACAGGGCGCCTGAAACTCGTGGCCATCGCCGCGGCGCTGCTGCTGGCGAGCTGCTCGAAAGCCACGACGCAGAATTACGAGAAGGTCGAAGTCGGCATGAAGATGGACAAGGTGCACGACGTGCTGGGCAAGCCGAGCAAGGTCGACGGTGAGTACAACGGCCCGGCGAGCCTGTGGGTCGAGACCTACGCCAACGACCCGATCACCATCACCATCACCTACAACGGCGACGAAGTCGGCATGAAGAGCATCAGCGGGGATCAGGCGAAGACGGAATAGTGCCGCCCGTCCCGAAAGTACCTGTCCACGAAGCGGTCACCGGCGTGCTCACGCACGCCGGCGAAGTGTTGATCCTGCGGCGCCAGCCGCATCTGCTCGCCTTTCCCGGCTATCACGCATTCCCCGGCGGCAAGATCGATCGCGCCGATCGCGTCGACGCCGCGCCCTTGCCCGGTCTCGAGCACATCCCACCCGCGGCGGCTCGCGCACTCGTGCGCGAGCTCGACGAAGAGATCGGCGTGCATCTGACGGAGCTTGGCGCTCGCGATCTCATCGGCGAAGTGCGATCGCTCGGCGTCATCGTGACGCCGGTGTCGGCGCCCGTGCGTTTTTCCGCGACCTACTTCTCGATCGAAGTGAAGGAGAAGCCGCCGCTGCACCGCGATGCCGGCGAGATCGCCGAGCTCGAATGGGCGACGCCCGCTTCGCTGCTCGAGCGCTTCGAGCGCGGCGACATGCTCGCGGTGCCGCCGACGATCTGGACCTTGCGCGCGCTCGCCAAGGACATGTGCTGCGCGCGCATCGAGGATTTCGAGGGCAATGATCCGGAAGCGGAGCTTACGTGGATCGAGGCCGTGGCCGGCGTGAAGTCACTCGGCGTGCGCTCGAACACGCTGCCGCCGGCGGATCGCACCAACTGCTTCCTCATCGGCGACGACGTCGCCGATCGCATCCTCGTCGACCCCTCGCCGAATTCGCGCGAGGAGCTCGAGCGCCTGTGCGGATCGATCGCGGAGCTGGGCTTCGGGCAGATCTTCCTGACGCATCACCATCCCGATCACAACGAATGCGCGGAGGAGATCGCGCGGCGCTTCGACGTCCCGCTCGGCATGAGCGAATACACCCGCGCACGCCTGGGCAAGCGCCTCGACGGCGTGCAGGTGCGCATCTGGCGCGAGGGCGACGTCGTCACGCGCTGGCTCGGACATCCGGTCGGCGTCGTCGAAGTGCCGGGACATGATGAAGGCCAGCTCGCGCTGATGCCGGACAATCGCGCGTGGTGCATCGTCAGCGATCTGTATCAAGGCGTCGGCACGGTCGTCATTGCCGCGCCCGAAGGCAACATGCGCAAGTACTTCGCGTCGCTGCGCAAGGTGATCGAGCTCGGTCCGCGCGTGCTCTATCCGTCGCACGGACTCGCCTCCGGGACGACCTATCGCCTGGAGGAGACGTTGAAGCACCGTCTTCTGCGCGAGGAGCAGGTGAAGTCGCTGGTGCTCGCGGGCAAGAGCGAGGACGAGATGCTCGCGGTGATCTACAAGGACCTCGCCGATCCGCGCCTGCTGCCGTTCGCGCGCATGAACATCCGCAGCCATTTGCAGAAGCTGCGCGAAGAGAACGTCATCGCCTAGAAGCGTCCAGCGTCGACGTCCTTCAAGAACTGGATCAGGCCCTCGACGTAGGTCTTCTGGTCGTCGTAGATCGCGAGGTGGCTGCCGTTCGGGCAATAAAGGAAGCGGCCGTGCTGCACCTTGGCGGCCATCATCTTCATGTGCTCCGGATCCATCGTGTCGTAGCGCGCGCCGATCGTGAGCGTCGGCACGCTGATCTTCGGCAGATCGGCGACGCGATCCCAATTCACCAGGCGCCCGCTCGCGCCCATCTCGCTCGGGCCCTGCATCAGCACGTAGATGTGGCGATTCAGATGCCCGAACGCGCGAAGCACCGGATCGGGCCATTGATCGGGTGGCCTGCGCAGGATGTGATCGACGTAGAAATTCGCCATCAGCAATTCTTCGTAGCGCGGCGTCTCGGTCTTGTGGTGCTTCTCGAGCTTCAGGATCTCCTTCAGCGCTTTCTGATCCATCGCCGGCATCAGCACCTTGTGCGCGTATTCGTTGTACGCGGGGATGCTCGCCATCATGTTCGAGATGATGACGCCCTTGAGGTGCTGCTGATACTTGAGCGCGTACTCGATCGCGAGCACGCCGCCGCCCGAGTGTCCGAGCAGATAGAAGTTGTCGTGATCGAGATGGAGCGCCTGGCGCACCTGCTCGACTTCCTCGACCCAGCGCTCCTCGGTCCACAGGTCGTCGTCCTTGGGCTGATCGCTGTACGCGGAACCGAGCTGATCGTAGTAGTAGTACTCGATGCCGGCGCCGGGGAAGTAGCTGTCGAACGCCTCGAAGTATTCGTGCGTCGCTGCCGGACCGCCGTGGAGCAGCAGCACCTTGATCGTCGGATTGTTGCCGACGCGCTTGGTCCACACGCGGAAGTCTCCCTTCGGCGTGTGGATCGGGATCATCTTCACGCCGCCGGACCAGACATCGTCGCGACCGGCGTTGTCGAGATCGGAATTCGTCGACACGCGCTGCGGCATTGCGCCGCAAGCCGCGAGCGCGAGCGTCGCGCCGATCAGCAGCTGCTTCATGACTTTCTCCCTGGCCCCTGGAGAAAGGATAGCGCTACACGCCCGTGGCAGCCTCCGCGCGCCACGCGTCGGTTTTCTCCCGGATCCACGTCAGCGCCCGCGAGAGCGAGTCGAACGATTCGAACGCGACGAGACCTTCGTAGGCCTGCTGCAGCATCATCGCCATCACCTGGCGACCCTCGACCGACGGCTCGGCCACCCAAGCGACAGCCATGCGGTTCTGCTGGCCGCGGCGGCCGGTCTCTTCACGGATCGCCTGCACCGCGTCCATCGTACCGAGCATCGAGCCGTGCGCGGCGACGATGACGCCGACCGGCCCTTTCGATTGGATGTCGAGCATGATCGGCCACGCCTGCGCCGCGGCTTCGCGGATGCACTCCATGTTCCACGGCCCGTGAAGGTCGAGGAACAGGAGATCGCCTTCCCGACGGAGCTCGAAGCGGCCGTGGACCTCGTATCGAGGCGCCATGCGCTAGCGCCGCCGCCCCATTGCGTTCCAGACCTCGAGCGGAACCTCGAACGTCTGGTTGATCACCTTGCGGTCGGGCAGGTGCAGCATCTCGCGCTGCACGACGTAGCACCAGAGCGCGTGCGCGGCGGCGTCGACCAGCTGGGTGCGATCTTTCGCAGCGTCCGGTTGCGCGTCGAACGCACGCAATGCGGCGAGCGTGACTTGCAGGCGCTTGCCCGCGCGGCCCAGCGTGTACGCCGCATCGGTCTTGAGGACATGCTCGAGGCCCGGCCCGGCGACAGCATCATTCACAGCGCAGACCGGCTACTGGCTTTGCTGCTCGATCGCCTGATCGAGGTTGTCCTTGCGCTGATCGTTCTGGTCGAGCGCCTTGTCGAGCTTCTTGCGGATCTGCGTGCCGGAATAGCCGACCGCGTCGACGTCCTGGATGTGGCGCGTCTCTTCGCGACCCTGCGCCGGCGCCTGGTGCGTCTTCTGGTCCTCGTCGCGCGGGCTGCAAGCGGCAAGACCGGAGATCACCAGCGCCGCGACCATCGTCAATTTCCTGTCCATCGCACACCTCACTTCAGCACCATCCGCAGCTCGGGCTGGCCGTCCTGATCCTGGACCACTTTCACCGGCATGTAGTCGCGCTCGGGAGCGAGCCAGAAGCGAAGCGTCTTCTTGGGATCGTCCACTCGCTGCACGATGATCGTATCAAAGGTGCCCGCGGGCACCCGGATCTTCTCGCGGCGGCCGAGCGCGAACTTGTACGCCGTCACGCGCGTGCGATCGGCCATGGCGAACTCGACCTCCTCCGGCGGCTTCTCTTCCGCCGCATGCGCGATCACCCATTGCCGCACCGCCTGCTGGATCGCGAGGCGATCGAGCGCGCCGGCCGGCAGCTTCTGCTCGGCGGGATCGCCGCCGCGCGCGACCTTGGCGTTCCAGTCGAAGTCGAGCGTCCAGTCCTTCTGCGCGCGATCGCTGCGATGGAACTCGTAGTGCTTCGACAGCATGCCGGCGTCGGTCATGCAGAAGTCGGTGATCTCGTGGATGGTGCCGACGAACATCTTGGCGAGCCCTTGCGGCATGGCGATGTACTGGTAGCGATAGCAATCGTCGCTGATCGGCTCCAGCGAGAAGCGCGCGTCGCCGAGCGTCAGCGGCCCCATGTGCAGCTCGTAGAGCGACTCCTGCGGCTTGAGCTTCGCCGGCTCGGCGCTCGCGGCGATCGCGAATGCGGCGAGGATCAGCGACGAGACCATCGTTCGCATCGGCTTCATTGGAATGCGGGCTCCAGGTCGTGCATCGAAAGCGGCTGCGCGAGCGGCTTGCCGTCGAAGCTGACGCGGCCGCCCTCCAAGCGTAACGCTCCGCGCGCCATCCAGGCGACCGCCTGGGGGTAGATTTTCGCCTCTATGTCGCGCATCACCCGCTCCGCAAGGGTCTGGGGCGTATCGTCGCTTCGCAGGCTTAAGCGGCCCTGAATCACGACCGGCCCGCCATCCACCTCGGGCGTCACGAAGTGCACGCTCGCGCCGTGCTCGGCGTCGCCGGCGGCGAGCGCCCGCTCGTGGGTCTTCAAGCCCGGATACTTGGGCAGCAGCGAGGGATGGATGTTCACCAGCCGACCGTGGAATTCCTCGATGAACGCGGCGCCGAGCACGCGCATGAAGCCGGCAAGCACGACGATGTCGGGGCGATGACGGCGCAGCGCGTCGGCGAGCGCGCGATCGAAACCTTCGCGCACGGCGAACTGCTGATGAGGAATCACCTCCGTCGGGATTGCCGCCGCGGTCGCTCGCGAAAGCCCACCGGCGTCGGCGCGATTGCTGATCACGCCCACGAGGTCGCCTTCGATGTGCCCTGCCCGCTGGTGATCGATCAGAGCCTGCAGGTTGCGACCGCCGCCCGAGATGAGGACCGCGATCCGCGCGTCAGACAAACCGCACGTCCTGCTTGCCCTTCACGATCTCGCCGAGCACCCAGGGCTTGAGCTTCGATTTCCGAAGCAGCGCGAGCGCCTTGTCGACCTGCACGCGCGGCACCACGATCGCGAAGCCGACGCCGCAGTTGAACACGCGCCACATCTCCTCGTCGGAGACCAGCCCGAAACGCTGCAGCCAGTCGAAGATCGCGGGCCGCTTCCAGCTCGACGCGTCCACGACCGCGCCGCAGCCTTTCGGGAAGC
>DASRHK010000094.1:0-6477 GCA_035650495.1 Nevskiaceae bacterium
GCGGACGCGTGCCTGCAGCGCGTAGAGCGGCGGCGTCAGCATCATCGACACCGTGACCGCGACGACCAGCAGATCGGCGAGCGCCTGCGGCATCACGTGCGACGCGACCGCCGCGGAGAACAGCACGAACGCGAACTCGCCACCCTGCGACACGCCGACCGCGAGTGCGCGCGACGACGGCGCGGGAAGCTCGAACACGCGCCCGACCACGTAGAGGACGATCGCCTTGATGCCGATCAAGGCGGCGACCAGTCCGGCGACCGCGAGCGGCTGGGTGACCACGAGGCCGACGTTCGCCGACATGCCCACCGCGATGAAGAACAATCCGAGCAGCAAGCCCTTGAACGGCTCGATGTCGGCCTGCAGCTCGTGGCGATACTCGGAATCGGCGAGCAGCACGCCGGCGAGGAACGCGCCGAACGACATCGACATGCCCGCCATCTCCATCGCGAGCGCGAAGCCGATCACCGTGAGCAGCGCGGCCGCGGTGAAGACTTCCGGCGTGTTGGTGAGCGCGAGCGCGCGGAACACCGGTCGCATCGCGTAGCGGCCGAGCCCGATGACGGCGACGAAGATCGCGATGAGCTTGCCCGCGCTCTGCCACGCCTCGCTCGACCCGAGCGTGCTGTCGCCCGCGAGCATCGGCAGGATCGCGAGGAACGGGATCACCGAGATGTCCTGGAACAGCAGGATCGCGAACGCGGCGCGGCCGTGTCGCGACGCCAGCTCGTTCTTCTCGGCGAGCAGCTGCAGCACGAACGCCGTCGACGACATCGCGAGCCCGAAGCCGGCGACGGTGGCGGCCGCGGGCTTCTGGCCGAGCGCGACGGCGATCGCCGCGAGGATCGTCGTGGTGACGAGCACCTGCGTGCCGCCCATGCCGAACACTTCGCGGCGCAGCCGCCACAGCCGCGACGGCTGCAGCTCGAGACCGATGATGAACATCAGCAGCACGACGCCGAACTCGGACGCGCGCAGCACGTCCTCGACGCGGCCGATCCAGCCGAAGCCCCACGGGCCGATCGCGATGCCGGCGAGCAGATAGCCGAGCACGGCGCCCAGCTTGAGCTTCTTCGCGAGCGGCACCGCGACGACCGCGGCGGCGAGGAACAGCGCGATTTCCTGGATCATTGCCGGGGAGTGCAGGTGGCTGGTGCCGGCTGTCCGAATCGAACGGACGACCTTCCGCTTACAAGGCGGGTGCTCTACCAACTGAGCTAAGCCGGCTTCGCGCGCAGATTATACTGGCGCGTCCACCGGAGACTCCCTTGCGTTTCAAAGGCACCGAGTCGTACGTCGCTACCGACGATCTGATGATGGCGGTCAACGCCGCCGTGACGCTGCAGCGTCCGCTGCTCGTCAAAGGCGAGCCTGGCACGGGCAAGACGCAGCTCGCGAAGGAAGTGGCGAGCGCGCTGAAGCGCCCGTTCCACGACTGGGCGATCAAGTCGACGACCAAGGCGCAGCACGGCCTCTACGAGTACGACGCGGTGTCGCGCCTGCGCGACAGCCAGCTCGGCGAGGAGAAGGTCAAGGACATCGCCAACTACATCATCAAGGGCAAGCTCTGGGAGTGCTTCGAGTCGGACGAGAAGCCGGTGCTGCTGATCGACGAGATCGACAAGGCCGACATCGAGTTCCCCAACGATCTCCTGCGCGAGCTCGACCAGATGGAGTTCTACGTCTACGAGACGCGCAAGACGATCAAAGCGAAGCATCGGCCGATCATCCTGATCACCTCGAACAACGAGAAGGAGCTGCCCGACGCGTTCCTGCGCCGCTGCTTCTTCCATTACATCCGCTTCCCGGACAAGGAGACGATGCAGAAGATCGTCGACGTCCATTTCCCGGATCTGAAGAAGACGCTGATGAAGGAAGCGATGGAGGTGTTCTTCGGCCTGCGCGAGATCCCGGGCCTGAAGAAGAAGCCGTCGACCTCGGAGCTGCTCGACTGGCTGAAGCTCCTGCTCGCCGAGGACATCGATCCTGCGGTGCTGCGCGAGTCGAGCGTGAAGAAGTCGTTGCCGCCCCTCTATGGCGCGCTGCTCAAGAACGAGCAGGACGTGCATCTGTTCGAGCGCGTCGCGTTCATGGCGCGCAGATCGCAGTAAGCGCATGGCCGCCGCGGACGATTCCAGCTCGCTCGAATCGTTCTGTCCGCCGGAGCTTCGCGAGGACGCGAAGCGGCTGACACCGCTGCTCTACAAGGAGCTGAAACGCGTCGCGCATCGCGAACGCGTGCGCCTGTTCTCGCCGCAGACCATGACGACGACCGCGCTGATCCACGAAGGTTATCTTCGCCTCAGCTCGCGCCGCGGACGCGCCGTATCGCGCCAGGCCCGACGCCCCGGATGCGCGAGAACGCGCGGCGGAATGCAGTTTCGTTCTCGTAGCCGACGGCTTCCGCGACCTGCGCGGCGGATCTGCGCGAGTCGCGCAGCAGATCCTCGGCGAGATGCATGCGCCACGCCGCCAGGTACTGCATCGGTGACGTCTCCAGGCAGCGCGAGAAGTGTCGGGCGAAGGTGCTGCGGCTCATGTTGGCGACGAGCGCGAGCGCCTCGACGTCCCAATCGCGCTGCGGATGCTCGTGCATCACCGACAGCGCACGGCTGAGCTGCGGATCGGCGAGCGCGCGAAGCACGCCGTGGAGATTGCTCTCGTCGCGCATGTAGTGGCGCAGGATCTCGATGAAAAGAGCCTCCGCCAGCCGCTCGAGCACCGCCTCGAATCCTGACGTCTCCGCGTCGTGCTCGGTCAGCATCAGTCGCGCCAGAGCGACGAGCTCGCTCGACGCGCGGCCTTGCGTGCAATGCACGATGCTCACATCCGGCAACGAGCGCAGGACGAGATCGTGCGCGCCGGTTTCGAATTCCACGACGCAGCAGATGACCGTCGTCACGTCCTTGCCGGGACCTGGCGCGTCGCCGAGATGCGTGCCGTTGCGCTTGCGCGGCGTGCAGCTGAACTGATGCCACTGCGGTCGCGGGAAGAACAGCAGATCGTCCTGACGCAGCAGCATCGGCTCGTCGAGCAGCTTGCAGTGCAGCCAGAGCTCGCCGCGGCCGACGAGATGGAACGTGGCTTTGTTGCGCGCGCCGGAGTCGAGCGCCCACTGTCCGCAGTAATCGCCGCGCGACATCAGGCGGACCCGCAGCCGCAAGGTGCGCAGGATGCTGGTGAGGACGTCGGGCGTGAGAGCCTTGGTCATGAATTCGATCGTTTCGGACGCAGCGCGTCCCGATTCTAGCGCCTAGCCTTTTCCTCGCAGGACTCACCAAGGGAGAATGCTGATGCGCATCAACTCATTCGTGCTGCCGCTCGTTGCCGGATTGACCTTCTCGATGGCCAGCTGGGCCGCGGATGCGCCGCAGGCCTCGACGCCCAGGACTGACGCGGCGCCCGCGGTTGCTGCGCCGAAAGCCGGGATGAAGCGCTACATGATCGTCCGGACGTTCCCCGCCGGAGCGCTCGACGGGCTCGATGCCGCTGGCAAGAAGGAGATCAACAAGAAGAATGCCGAGAACAGCGCGCGCTGGGTCTACTCGTACGCGAACGCGGACAAGACCAAGACCTACTGCATCTACGAAGCGCCCAACGAGCAGGCGGTTCGCGACGCGGCGAAGGCGAACAAGATCCCGGTGGATTCGATCGAGGAGATCCCGGTCGTCCTGACGGCGCGTTAGCGGCCTACTGCTTCACCAGCTCGACGCGACGATTCTTCGCGCGCCCGTCCTCGCCGCGATTGTCGGCGACGGGCTTCGACGCGCCGTAGCCCTTTGCGGTCAGTCGGCTCGCGGCGATGCCGCGGTTCACCAGCGCGTCCATCACGCTCTTCGCGCGCGCTTCGGAGAGCTTCTGATTCGCATCGCCGTCGCCGACGTTGTCGGTGTGGCCCGCGACTTCGAGCTTGAGCTCCGGCGCTGACTTCAGCGCAGATGCAACGTCGTCGAGCTGCTTGTTCGAGTCGGGCTTGATCGTCGCCTTGGCGGTGTCGAAGTTGATGTAGAGCGCGATGAAGCCGTCCTTGTTGATCTTGTCGACCAGCTCGTTGACCTTCACGGCCTGCTGCATCGCCTGCTTCTCGCCGATATAGAGTGCGTAGCAGGTGCCTTCGTTGTAGGGCACGACGAGCGCGTGGATTTCCTTGCCGGACTTGGCGAGCTTCAGCGCCGCGGCGTGATCGGTCCAGCCGTAGGTGTCGTCGTTGAGCGAAGTGTCTGGATCGTGCTCGCCGCCGAACTCCGCGATGACGGTGCCACCGGCGGCTTTCACGGCGTTCTCGAAGTTTCGCGCGATCTGCAATCCGCTCGCGTGCTTGTCGTCCGGCGGCTTGCAGTACTGCAGCGTGGTCTGCGCGCCTTCGACGGTCTCCTTCTGCACCGGGCTGCCGTTGTCGAGCTTGCCGCCGCTCGGGAACTCGCGCGCGTCGAACTCCTTGCTGTCGCAGCTCTGCAGCTCGTAGCCGGGCATGCGATTGAACAGCGGATGATCCTTGCAGCCCTCGGCGTCGTCGGCAAAAGCGGGGACTGCGGCGAATGCGATCGCCGCCAGCAGCAGGCGTTTCATGAAGTCTCCTCTGGTGCGGCTCAAATGCCGCAACGAATTAAAGTGCGATTACTTTAATCGGGCGCGTCGCTCGAGCGCCAGAGGTACCAGCACGCCACCGACCGATACGGCGACCAGCGCTCGGCGAGCTCGTGCGTGCGACGGTCGGAGAGCTTGCGGCCGCCGTTGTAGAGCGTGTTGACGGCGCGTCGCAGCCCGACGTCACCCATCGAGAAGATGTCGGGACGGTTGAGCGCGAAGATCAGGAACATCTCGGCGGTCCACTGTCCGATCCCCGGCAGCGCATCGAGCGTCTTGATCGCCTCGGCATCGGTCATCTTCGCGATCTTGCTGAACGACAGGTCGCCGGTGCGCGCGGCGTCGGCGATCGAGGTCAGCCATTTCGCCTTGGAATTGGACAGCCCGCAGCCGCGCAGCTGCTCGATGGTCACCGCCTTGAAGTGCTTGTGCGTCATCCGGCCGCTGGAGCCGATCAGCGCCTCGACGCGCGAGGCGATGGTGTCGGCGGCCTTGCTCGACAGCTGCTGGCTGATGATCGACACGCACAGCGTGTGGAACGGATCGCGGCGCTTGCGGCCGAGCGTGCAGGGTCCATGCTTCTGCACGAGCTTCGCCATGATGGCGTCTCTCGACAGATGACGTTCCGCCAGGCGGATTGCGCCTGTTGTGATCGCCATGGATGGATTGCCCCCGGGAGTGTCGCTGCGTCGAACAAAAAATTACCAGGTCAGTGTAGCCCAACCCCGGCGCGCGATGTCACCCAGGCGTTAACATATCGACATGCTGTTCACCTTCTTCGATGTCGTCCGTGCCGCCGGCGTGAAGGCCTCGCTGTCGGAGTTCCTCATGCTGCTCGAGGCGCTGTCGAAGCATCTCGCGATCTATTCGATCGACGACTTCTACTACCTGTCGCGCTCGGCGCTGGTGAAGGACGAGAACCAGTTCGACCGGTTCGACCGCGCCTTCGCGGCGTACTTCAAGGGCGTCGAGGCGGTGACGGCCGACCTGTTCGGCTCGATCCCGCAGGAGTGGCTGAAGAAGAACTTCGACAAGCTGCTCTCCGACGAGGAGAAGGCCAAGATCAAGGCGCTCGGCGGGCTCGACAAGCTGCTGGAGACCCTGAAGCAGCGCCTCGAGGAGCAGAAAGGCCGGCACGAAGGCGGCAACAAGTGGGTCGGCACCGGCGGCACGTCGCCGTTCGGCAACTCGGGCTTCAATCCCGAAGGCATCCGCATCGGCGGCGAGGGCGGCGGCAAGAGCGCGGTGAAGGTGTGGGAGCAGCGCGAGTACCGCAACCTCGACGATTCGGTCGAGCTCGGCACGCGCAACATCAAGATCGCGCTGCGCAAGCTGCGCCGCTTCGCGCGCGAGGGCGCGCCCGAAGAGCTCGACATGGACGACACGATCCATTCGACCGCGCGCAACGCCGGCTGGCTCGACATCAAGATGGTCCCGGAGCGGCACAACGCAGTGAAGGTGCTCCTGTTCCTCGACGTCGGCGGCTCGATGGACCCGCACGTGAAGGTCTGCGAGGAGCTGTTCTCCGCGTGCAAGACCGAGTTCAAGCACCTCGAGTATTTCTACTTCCACAACTTCCTGTATGAGAGTGTCTGGAAGGACAACCGGCGCCGGTTCTCCCAGGTGACCCCGGTGATGCAGATTCTGCGCACCTACGGGCACGATTATCGCGTCATCTTCGTGGGGGATGCCACGATGAGCCCATACGAGATCACCCAGCCAGGTGGCAGTGTCGAGCACTGGAACAAGGAGGCGGGGGCCGTCTGGATGGGGCGGATGACAGCAGCGTACCCGCGGCTCGTGTGGCTGAATCCCGAGAAGCAGGATCGTTGGGAGTACACCGCATCGGTGCGGATCACCCGGGAACTGGTGGATGATCGGATGTTTCCG
>DASRHK010000095.1:0-9612 GCA_035650495.1 Nevskiaceae bacterium
CTGCGAAGCGGTCGACGATCGCTTCATCGTCGGCTGGGTCGGCGACTCGCGCCTCTATCGCTTCCGCGATCGCACCCTGAAGCAGATCACGCGCGATCATTCGCTGGTGCAGGAGCTGATCGATCACGGGCACTACAGCAAGGCCGACGCGCATCAGCTCGTCTCGAAGAACATCGTCACGCGCGCGCTCGGCGTCGAGTCGGACGTCGACGTGGACTTGATCATCCTCGATGCAATGCCGGGCGACGTCGTGCTGATGTGCTCCGACGGCCTGACCGACATGATGGGCGACGAGGACCTGCAGGAGATGCTGCAGCACTGCGGAACCAACATCCAGGCCGGCGCGATCCAGCTGATCGCGGAAGCCAACGCCCGCGGCGGGCGCGACAACGTGTCGGTGATCCTCGGCCGCGTGGAGTGACTCTTAGTTCTCGTGCACCAGGTGCACGCGCTGCGTGAGCCCGCACATGAGCTCGTACGGAAGCGTGCCGGCGCGCGCTGCCACCTCCTCGATCGGCAAGCCCTCGCCCCAGATGCGCACCGCGTCGCCGATCCGCGCCTTCGGCACGAGTCGCAGATCGACGGTGATCATGTCCATCGACACGCGGCCGATCATCGGCACGCGCGTGTTGTGGATCAGCACGGGTGATCCGCTCGGCAGGCTGCGGTGCACGCCGTCGGCGTAGCCGATCGCGACGACGCCCACCTTCATGTTCTCCGGGCAGCGATAGGTCTGGCCGTAGCCGATGCCCTCGCCCTCCGCGAAATCGTGGATCGCGATCAACCGGCTTTCGACGCGCATCGCGGGTTTCAGGCCGAGCTCGGACGCAGTCTTGTCGGCGAACGGTGATGCGCCGTAGAGCATCAAGCCCGGCCGCACCCAGTGCACGCGCGCCTGCGGCCACGCGATCAGTCCAGCCGAGTTCGCAATCGAGCGTTGGCCCGGAAGATCTTTCAGTGCGGCGACGTAAGAGTCGATCTGCACGCGCGTGAAATTGCTCGCCGTCTCGTCGGCGCATGCGAGATGCGTCATCCAGCCGCAGAACTCCCAGTGCGGCCGCGCTTGCAGGAAGCGGTGCAGCGCCGGCGCCTCCGACAGCGGGAAGCCCAGCCGATGCATGCCGCTGTCGAGCTTGATCCACACCGACACCGGCCGATTGCCGAGCGCGTCGAGCAGCAGGAGCTGCCAGTGATCGTGCACGACGACCTGCAGCGTCTCGTCGGCCGCTTCCTCCGCTTCGGCACCGGACAGGATTCCTTCCAGCAGCACGACCGGCTTGTCGACGCCGCCTTCGCGCAGCACCAGCGCTTCTTCGAGGCAGGCGACGGCGAAGGCGTCGGCGGGAACGGCGCGCGCGACCGCGATCGCACCGTGACCGTAGGCATCCGCCTTGATCGCGGCCATCACCTTGGAGCGCGGCGCGAACTGGCGGACGACTTCGAGGTTGTGGCGCACCGCCGCGAGATCGACGGTCGCAATGACGCGAGGAGTCATGCCGCGATCAACTCATCTGCTCTTCGCGGTAATACTCGGGCGCGAGATTGTCGAACCGCGTGAAGTGGCCGAGGAACGCCGTCTTCACCACGCCGAGCGGGCCGTTGCGCTGCTTGGCGATGATGATCTCCGCGGTGCCGCGATCGGGCGACTCCGGGTTGTAGACCTCGTCGCGATAGATGAACACCACGAGATCGGCGTCCTGCTCGATGCCGCCGGATTCGCGCAGGTCCGCCATGCGCGGGCGCTTGTTGTCGCGCTGCTCGACCGCGCGATTGAGCTGCGACAGCGCGATGATCGGCACGCCGAGCTCTTTCGCGAGCGACTTGAGATTGCGCGAGATCTCCGAAATCTCGTTGGTGCGATTGTCCGACGTGCCCGGCACCTGCATCAGCTGCAGGTAGTCGACGACGATGAGCTTGAGATCGTGACGCGCCGCCATGCGACGCGCACGTGCGCGCAGGTCGAGCGGCGACAATGCGCCGGTCTCGTCGATGAAGAGCGGCGCTTCGCGGATCAGCGCACCGGCCGAGACGAGGCGGCTCCAGTCGTTGTCGTCCATCTGCCCACTGCGCAGCCGCTCCTGGCTGATGCGCCCGAACGAGGACAGCACGCGCGTGGCGAGCTGGTCGGCCGACATTTCCATGCTGAACACGCCGACGGCCTTCTTGTCGATGATCGACGCGTGCTCGGCGATGTTCATCGCGAACGAGGTCTTTCCCATCGATGGGCGGCCCGCGATGATCACCAGGTCGCCTGGATGCAAGCCGGTCGTCTTCTTGTCGAAGTCCGTGAAGCCGGTCGACAGTCCCGCGAGCGCGTTGGGATTGTCCTTGAGCAGCTCGATGCGATGGACCACTTCGTCCATCAGCTTGGGCATGTCGTGGTACTGGCTCGCGCTGCGCGCGCCGCGGTCGCGGATGGCGAACACGCGCTGCTCGGCCTCTTCGATCAGCTGCACCGGCGTGCGGCCTTCCGGCCGATAACCCATCTCGGCGACGTCGGCGCCGATCGCGATCAGGCTGCGCAGCACGGAGCGCTCGCGCACGATCTCCGCGTAGTGCTTGACGTTGGAGACGCTGTAGGTCTCCACCGCGAGTGATCCGAGATACGCGATGCCGCCGGCTTCCTCGAGCTTGCCCTGGTTGCGCAGATGCTCGGAGAGCGTGACGAAGTCGCAGGGCTTGTTCGCGCTGATCAGCTCGCCGATGGCGCGGTAGATCAGCTGATGATCGGCGCGATAGAAATCCGAGTCGCCGATCTGATCCGCGAGATCGTAGAAGATCCGGTTGTCGAGCATCAGCCCGCCCAGCACGGATTGCTCGGCCTCGATGGAATGCGGAGGTTGCTTGGGCGGCGCCATGGTCCCCGACAGAAATAAAACGGCCCGCTTGCGCGGGCCGTCAGTGTAACAACCTTGCGGTCGAACCGTTACGCCTTCTCTTCCTCGACGACGACCGTGAGGCTCGTCTCGACTTCGGTGTGCAGGCGGATCGCGATGGTGAACGTGCCGACCTGGCGGATCGGGCCGCTGACCATGTCGACTTCGCTCTTGCGCAGCTCGATGCCCTGCTCGCCCGCGGCGCGCACGATGTCGGCCGGGCCGACCGAGCCGTAGAGCTTGCCCTCTTCGGCGGCGAGCGCCTTGACCGTGACCGTCTTGCCGGCGAGCGCCTCGGCGCGCAGCTTCGAAGCCTTCAGCGACTCCTGCGACTTCTTGAGCAGCTCGGCCTTGCGCGCCTCGAACACCTTCTTGTTGGCTTCGTTGGCGGTCAGCGCCTTGCCTTGCGGCAGCAGGAAGTTGCGGCCGTAGCCCGACTTCACCTTGACCACGTCGCCGAGGTCACCGAGGTTCTTCACCTTCTCCAGAAGAATCACTTCCATGATCGATTCTCCTTACTCGTGGTGGTCGGTGTACGGCAGCAGCGCGAGATAGCGCGCGCGCTTGATCGCGACCGCGAGCTGGCGCTGATAGCGCGCCTTGGTGCCCGTGAGCCGCGACGGCACGACCTTGCCGTTCTCGGAGACGTACTGCTTGAGGGTGTTCAGGTCCTTGTAGTCGATCGCGTCGACGCCCTTGGCCGTGAACGCACAGAACTTCTTGCGACGGAAGAATCTCGACATGGTCAGGCTCCCGCCTCGGCCGGGGTTTCCTCGGCCTCGCTCTCATCGGACTCGCCCGACGGCTCACCGCCGCTGCGCGACTCCGGCTTCTTGTCCTCTTCCGGCGCCTTGAACAGCGGCGACTGCTCGGTAGCCGGGCCTTCGGTCTTGATCACCAGCTTGCGGATCACGGCGTCGTTGAAGCGGAACGCGGACTCGAGCTCCTTGAGCACGCTGTCCGAGCACTCCACGTTCATCAGGACGTAGTGCGCCTTGTGGATGTTGGCGATGGGATACGCGAGCTGGCGGCGGCCCCAATCTTCCAGGCGATGCACCTTGCCGCCGTCGGAAGCCACCATGTTGCGGTAACGCTCGATCATGGCCGGGACCTGCTCGCTCTGGTCCGGATGCACCATGACTACGATCTCGTAGTGTCTCAACTCGAATCTCCTTGTGGATGAGAGGCCGGTTAAGCCTCAAAGTCCCCCGCTCGACGCTTGCAGTGGGACAAGGGTTTCGCGTGCCGGGAGGCGCGCGAGGGGCGGCATTCTACACTACTGGTCGCCCAGCTTGAAGCCGATGGCAACCTGCCGTGCCGCCTCCTGCGGAACGCCATTGCGCGTCCCCGGCGAGAACTGCCAGCGCTTGACCGCATCCAGCGCGGCGCGATCGAGCAAGGTCGAGCCGCTGGTGCGGTCGACCGAGACCTTCTTCGCTTTGCCGTCGCTGCCGACGAGCACCATGAGCAGCACCTCACCCTGATCCCCGTTGCGGTAGGCCTGCGAGGGATATTTCGGCTGCGCAACCCTGGAGCGATCGTAGGAAGGCGGCACGATCACGTCGGCTGTGGGCGCGCGCGCCTTGATCATGGCGACCTGCGTCGGCGCTGGCGCCGGCTTGACCGGCTCGACCTTGATCGGCTCCGCCTTGGGCGCTTCCAGCTTGGCGGTTTCGGCGGGCGCCGGCGTCTCGGGCTTCGGCTTGTCGTGCTTGACGCTGATCACGAGCGGCGGCTCGGGAACGATGAGCGCCGTGCTCGCCTTCGAGGCCGTCGCTGGCGGAGCCTCGATCGGGACCGAAGCCGGCGTCTCGGCGATCGGCTCGGGCGTTGGTGCCGGCGCTGAATCCTCGCTCGAGGAGACGGCGTGATGGCGCCGCGCCGGTTGCGGCCAGGCGTACCACGCGCCGATCGAGCCGCTGACGCCGAGCACGATCAGCGCGGTCATCGCGCCGGGTCCGAGCGCCGCGCGCGGCGCCACAGGCGCGATCGCAGGCGGCGCGGCGATGGCGACCGGCTCGGGATTCGCGACGGCCACGTCATCGAGCAGCGCATGGACTTGCTCACCGGGATGCAGCAGCCGCAGCCAGCAGACGATCCCGGCCTCGCGCAGCAGTCCGACGAAGCGATCCGCGCTTTCGCGATCGGCGAAGAGCTTCACCGTCGCGTTGCGCGCGGCGAGCAGCGCGTCGATCTGCGCCGCTGAGATCGGCTCCGGAAGCTTCGACAGCCGCTCGCGCAGGCGAGCCGTCGTCATGCCTTCGATCAATTCACCGCCAAAGGTGACCGCGTATCTGCGATCCGCCATGCGCTCGCCGGCGCGAAGCGCCGCCCCCCGAGTCCCTTTGAATGGCCGCGGCCTGTCCGTCTGCCGTCGGTCTTATCTGTCGTCAGAGTTTGCCACGAACGCGGCGGCGCTGGCGCAGCGCTTCGAACAGCGCGACCCCGGTCGCGACCGACACGTTGAGGCTTTCGGCGCTGGAGGCCATCGGGATCTTGACGACGCGATCGCAGGTATCGCGCGTGAGGCGGCGCATGCCCTCGCCCTCGGCGCCGAGCACGAGCACCAGAGGACCGGTGAGGTCGACGTCGTAGATCGTCTCTTCGGCATCGCCGGCGAGGCCGGTGAGCCAATAGCCGAGCTCCTTCATGCGGCGCAGACTGCGCGCGAGATTGGTGACCGCGATCAGCGGCAAGCGCTCCGACGCACCCGCCGAAGCCTTGCGCGCAACCGGCGTGAGCGACGCGGCGCGATCGCGTGGGATCACGACTGCTTTCACGCCGGCAGCTTCCGCGGTACGCAAGCAAGCGCCGAGGTTGTGCGGATCCTGGACGCCGTCGAGCACCAGCACGACGTCGTCCTTCTCGGCCTCCCGGTCGAGCAAGTCCTCTTCATTCGCGCTGCTCGCGTCGTCCTGAGCGACGCGCGCCAGCACGCCCTGATGGCGCAAGCCGGGCACCTTGAGATCGAGATCGCTGCGCGCCAGATGCTGCACCGGGATCTGTTGCTGCTGCGCGAGCGTCTGCACGCGCCGCGAGCGCTCGTCCTGCCGGCCGGCGATCAGGAAGATCTCCAGCGGCTTCGACTTGCCTTCCTCCAGCGCAGCGAGCACGACGTGCCAGCCGGCGAGATAGCGCTCACTCATCCGACAGCACCGGCGCCTTCCACGCGGGCGATTCGCGCCCGATGATCACCGGCTTCAGGACGACCAGCACGTGATCGGCGCGCTTGTCGTCGACGCGCGCCTCGAATCGAAGTCGCGAAGGCGCGATCGAGTGATGCGCGAAATCGTCGGCGATCGATGCCGCGCGTCGCTCCGCGAGATCTGCGTCGGCGTCGGCTGCCGCAAAAGCGATGACGTGCGCCACGCAGCCGCCGCGGGCCCCGACGTCCTCTGCGATCTCCGCGAGCGCTTTCAGCGCTTCGGCACGCACCTGCGCGTTGCCCTGCTCGAACAGGGCCGCCTGCGAGAGCTCGGCGAAGAGTTGACCGTCGGCGACGCGCGGCTCGAGCGCATGACCGCCGATCTGCGCGAGCGAGACCTCCTTGAGATCCAGCCGCAGATCGTTCAGCAGCGTCCTGGCCTCGTCTTCGGTGACGGCTTTGAGCGGCGGGCCCGTGACCGGGTGCCGCGTTTCCGTGGCACAGCCAGCGAACACGGTCACAGTCAGAACCAACGCCGCGCGCCTCATCGTCGCTTTCCTTTCGCCGGTCGCGGCGCCGATGCCCCGCCGACCGGCTCGAGATCGATCTTGCGCTCGTCGAGGTTCACGCGCACGACGCGAACGCGCATGCGATCGCCGAGCCCGAACGCGCGCTTGCTGCGCTCGCCGACCAGGCGCTGATGCGACTTGTCGAATTGATAGTAGTCGTTGGCGAGCGCAGTGACGTGCACGAGCCCGTCCACGTAAAGGCCCTGCAGCTCCACGAACAAGCCGAACGGCGCGACGCTGCTGACGACGCCGTCGAACTCGTCGCCGACGTGCTCGCGCATGTACTCGCACTTGAGCCACAGCATCGCGTCACGCGTCGCCTCGTCCGCGCGCCGCTCGGTCATCGAGCAGTGCGCGCCGTGACGCTCCATGTCCTCGACGGTGTATTCGAACTCGTCCCTGCGGCCGGCGAGCACGTGCTTGATCGCGCGATGCAGCAGCAGATCGGGATAGCGCCGGATCGGCGACGTGAAGTGCGCGTAGTGCGTCAACGCGAGGCCGAAGTGTCCGACGTTGGTCGCGCTGTAGCGTGCCTGCATCAGCGAGCGCAGCATCACGGTCTGGATCACGCTCGCATCGGGACGCTGCTTCGCGCGCTCCAGCGTCTTCGCGTAATCCATCGCGGTCGGCTTGTCGCCGCCGCCGAGCTTCAGCCCGCGACCGGCGAGGAATTCGCGCAGCGCCATCACCTTCATCGTGTCGGGCTGCTCGTGGATGCGATACGGCGCCGGCACTTTGCGTCGCGCGACGAGCTTCCCGGCTTCGATATTCGCCGCGATCATGCACTCCTCGATCAGGCGATGCGCGCGATTGCGCTGCACCGGCACGATGCGCTCGATCTTGCGTTGCGCGTCGTAGAGGACCTTGGTCTCCGTGCTGTCGAAGTCGATCGCGCCGCGCGCTTCGCGCGCCGCGAACAAGGCCTCGAACACTTCGTTGAGGACCTGCAGCGGCTCGACGATGTGCGGCCGCTCGTGCGCTTCGGCGCCGTCGGGATTCTCCAGGATGCGGGCCACGTCCTCGTAGATCAGTCGCGCGCGCGAGCGCATCACCGATTCGAAGAAGCGCGACTGCGCGATCTCGCCCTTCGGCGTCACGCGCATCTCGCAGACCATGCACAGGCGATCGACGTCGGGATTGAGCGAGCACAAGCCGTTCGACAATTTCTCCGGCAGCATCGGGATCACGCGCTGCGGGAAGTAGACCGAGTTGCCGCGCTTCAAGCCTTCTTCGTCGAGCGGCGCGCCCGGCTTCACGTACGCCGACACATCCGCGATCGCGACCCACAGCTTCCAACCGTCCTTCGCGCGCTGGGCGAAGACGGCGTCGTCGAAGTCGCGGGCGTCGACGCCGTCGATGGTCATCAGCGGCAGCCCGCGGAGATCCTCGCGCCCTGCCCGATCTTCGGCGCGCACTTCGTCCGGAATCTCCGCGGCTTCGCGCTCGACCGCATCCGGGAACACGTGCGGCAATCCATGGGCGCGGATCGCGGCCTCGATCTCCATGCCGGGCGCGAGATGCTCGCCGAGGATCTCGGTCACGCGACCGACCGGCAGCGTGCGCTTGCCCGGCGGCGTGACGATCTCGGCGACGACCATCTGCCCGTGTCGCGCCGATGCGCGTGATTCCGGCGGGATCAAGAGATCCTGCTGCACGCGAGGGTTGTCGGGGATCACATAGGTGACGCCTTGCTCTGCGTGCAAGCGTCCCACGACGGTGCGGCTGCCGCGCTCGAGCACGTCGGCGAGCGCGCCTTCGCGCCGGCCGCGCTCGTCGACGCCGGTGATGCGCACCAGCGCGCGATCGCCGTTCATCAGCTCGCGCATCTGCCGCGGCGGCAGGAACACGTCGGGTCCGCCTTCGTCGGGGATCAGGAAGCCGAACCCGTCGCGATGCGCCTGGATCACGCCGGAGACGAGGTTCATCTGCTTGACCTCGCCGTAGGCCCCGCGACGGTTCTGGGCAATCTCGCCCTCGCGGACCATCGCCTGCAGCCGGCTCTTCAGCGCCTCGTGCTCGCCCTCCTCCAGCCCGAAGTGCGCGCAGAGCTCTTCGAGCGTCAGCGGCGCGCCCTCGTCCCTCAGCACGGTGCGGATGTAGCGCCGGCTCGGGATCGGCTGTTCATGCCGCTCCTGCTCGCGCGCGTGATCGGGATCCTGCTTGCGCCAGTCGCCGGTCCCAGCCGCTGGTGGTTTCTTTTTCATTGACAAAGGATAACCCTCGCCGCCACAATCCGCGCCCTGTTTTTCAAGAGCCGATGTGGCGGAATTGGTAGACGCACCAGTTTCAGGTACTGGCGGGTAACACCGTGGGGGTTCGAGTCCCTCCATCGGCACCAGATGAGACCGGCTTCGGCCGGTTTTGTTTTTCAGTCGAACGGATTGCGCAGCACCATCGTGTGCTCGCGGTCGGGACCGGTCGAGATGATCGCGATCTCCGTCTGCGTGATCTCTTCGAGACGCTCGAGATATCTGCGCGCGGCCGCCGGCAGGTCGCGCTCGCGCTTGATGCCGAAGGTGTTGGTCTTCCAGCCCGGCAGCTCTTCGTAGATCGGCTCGATCTTCGCGAAGCCTTCGGCGCCGATCGGCGGCACTTCGACCGGCTTGCCGTCGACCTTGTAGCCGGTGCAGATGCGGATCACGTCGAGCTCGTCGAGCACGTCGAGCTTGGTCACGCACAACCCGGTCACGCTGTTGTTGAAGATCGAGCGGCGCGCCGCAACGGCGTCGAACCAGCCGCAGCGACGCGGGCGCCGCGTCACCGTGCCGTATTCCTGGCCCTTGTCGCGGATGTGCTGGCCGATGTCGTTCTCCTGCTCGGTCGGGAACGGCCCGGATCCGACGCGCGTCGCGTAGGCCTTGACTATGCCGAGCACGTAATCGAGCTCGCGCGGCCCGACGCCGGTACCGGTCGCTGCGCCACCCGCTGTCGTGTTGCTCGAAGTGACGTAGGGATAAGTGCCGTGATCGACGTCGAGCAGCGCGCCCTGCGCGCCTTCGAACAGCACGTTGTCGCCTTTGGC
>DASRHK010000096.1:0-6697 GCA_035650495.1 Nevskiaceae bacterium
CATCACTTCGTACATGCCGACGCCTTCCTGCGTCGCGCCGTTGAAATCGTCGTTGTGCGCGTGACCCGCCTGCTCGGCCGCTGCGACAAACGCGCGCGACAGCGGACTCTTCTGGCCGGGCATGGTGACGTTGAGCGGGCCGCCGACGCCGTGGAAGGCATCCGCGCCGCGCTCGTGGTTCTCGGTCGAGCGGAAGTACGGCAGCACTTCGCGATAGGACCAGCCGGTGTTGCCGAGGCTCGCCCACTGGTCGTAGTCGGCGGCGTTGCCGCGGATGTAGACCATCGCGTTGATCGAGGACGATCCGCCGAGCGTCTTGCCGCGCGGGCAATAGCGCGCACGCCCGTCGAGATGCGTCTGCGGCGTGGTCCAGAACTGCCAGTTGTAGAGCTTGCTGCGCAGCAGCGCGATCACGCCGCCGGGCATCGAGATCAGCGGGCTCGTATCCCTGGGCCCCGCCTCGATCAGGCAGACCTGCGCCGTGCCGTCCGCGCTGAGGCGATCGGCCAGCACGCAGCCCGCCGATCCCCCGCCGACGATAATGTAGTCGAACGTTCGCGCTTCCGTCATGAGTGCCTCCGACCGGGCCGACAGTTTAAGCTTCGTCCCTCAGGCCGCAACAGCGGGGAGCAAGTTCCAGGTGAGCACCGCATCGAAGACGCGCGCATTGGCGCAGCAGGCTGTCGCGCGTTTCGAGGATCGATCCGCGGTCATCGGCGTCTGGGGGCTCGGCTACGTCGGCCTGCCGCTGGCGCTGCGCTTCACCGAAGCGGGCCTGAAGGTGATCGGCTTCGACATCGACCCGGTGAAGGCGCAGAAGATCAAGGCCGGCAAGAGCTACATCAATTACATCCCCGATTCGGCGATCCGCACGGCGACCAAGGCCGGCTTCACCGCGACGTCCGATGCATCGCTCACGAAAAAGTGCGATGCGCTGATCATCTGCGTGCCCACTCCGCTGGACAAGCATCGCCGTCCAGACCTCTCGTACGTGGTCGACACCGCGAAGGCGATGGCGCCGCATCTGAAGCGGGGCCAGCTCGTCTCGCTCGAGAGCACGACCTGGCCCGGCACGACCGAAGAAGTGGTGCAGCCAATCGTGGAGGCGCACGGACTCGAGGTCGGCCGCGATCTCTTCCTCGCCTTCTCGCCCGAGCGCCAGGATCCGGGCAATCCGAAGTTCGACACGCGCAACATCCCGAAGCTCGTCGGCGGCGTCACGCCCGATTGCCTCGCCGTCGCGCAGGCTTGCTATGCGAAGGCGGTCGATCGCGTCGTCGCGGTGTCGTCGACGCGCGTCGCCGAGCTCGCGAAGCTGCTGGAGAACATCCATCGCGCGGTGAATATCGGGCTCGTCAACGAGATGAAGATCGTCGCCGAGCGCATGGGCATCGACATCTTCGAAGTGATCGACGCCGCCGCGACCAAGCCGTTCGGCTTCGTGCCCTACTACCCCGGACCGGGCCTCGGCGGCCACTGCATCCCGATCGATCCGTTCTATCTCACGTGGAAGGCGCACGAGTTCGGCGTGCACACGCGCTTCATCGAGCTCGCCGGCGAGATCAACAGCGCGATGCCCGAGTACGTCGTGCTGAAGCTCACGGAAGGCATGAACGCGCAGGGGCGCGCGATCAAAGGCTCGCGCATCCTGTTGCTCGGCATCGCCTACAAGAAGAACGTCGACGACCTGCGCGAATCGCCGTCGCTGGAGCTCCTCGAGAAGCTCGAGCACCTCGGCGCGCGCGTCGATTATTCCGATCCGCACATCCCGGCGATCCCGCCGATCCGGCGCGGGCACTTCCCGCACAAGAGCGTGAAGCTGACAGCGAAGACCGTCGCGTCGTACGACTGCGTGCTGCTCGCGACCGCGCACGACGCGTTCGACTACGACCTGATCGCCAAGCACGCGAAGCTGATCGTCGACACGCGCGGCATCTATCGCAAGCCGCGCAAGAACGTGGTGAAGGCATGAGCGACCTTCCGGCAACGATGAAAGCGGTCCTGCTCGAGCGCCAGATCGACGATCCGATCGCCTCGCTCGAGAGCCTGAAGATCGTCGACAAGCCAGTGCCGAAGCCGGGACCGGGTCAGGTGCTGGTGAAGATCGAAGCGGCGCCGTGCAATCCGTCGGACCTGATGTACATGCGCGGGCTGTATCGCATCGACAAGAAGCCGCCGACGGTCCCCGGCTTCGAAGGCTGCGGCACGGTCGTCGCGAGCGGCGGCGGGCTGATGGCGAGCTTCCTCAAGGGCAAGCGCGTCGCGTGCGGCGGGCAGGAAGATGCCGACGGCACGTGGGCCGAGTACTTCGTCGCCAACGCGGGCTTCTGCCTGCCGCTGCCGAAGACGCTGTCCTTCGAGCAGGGCGCGACGATGATCGCCAACCCGGTCACGGCGCACGTGCTGCTCGACATGGCCATGAGCGGCGGTCATCGCGCTGCGATCCACACCGCAGGCGCAAGCCAGGTCGGACGCATGATGATCCGCCTCGCCGCACGCGAGGGCTATCCGCTGATCAACGTGGTGCGCCGCGATGAATTGATCCCGGAGCTGGAGAAGCTCGGCGCCAAGGTCGTGCTGAACATGCAGAGCCCGGACTTCGAAGCGCAGCTGCAGGGTCACTGCAACCGGCTCGGCGCCTCGATCGTGTTCGAGGCCGTCGCAGGGTCGCTCACGCAGAAAGTGATGAAGGCGATGCCGGCGAAAGCGCGCGTCGTCGTCTACGGCGCGCTGTCGGTCGACACCGCGACGCCGCTCGATCCGCGCGATCTCATCTTCAAGCAGCAGACGCTCGAAGGCTTCTGGCTGACGCCGTGGTTCGCAGCCAAAGGGCTGCTCGCCAAGATGAGCACGGTGCGAGCGGTGCAGAAGCGCATCGAGGACGGTACGTTCGCAACCCAGATTCGCGCACGGCTCAAGCTTGCGGACGTGAAGCGCGGCCTGCTCGACTATCAGCAACACATGAGCGACGGCAAAGTCCTGATCTGCCCGTCGCTGACATAACGACAAGGGGGAGAAGATGAGTCCCACCGCAGCACCGCAACTTTCCGCACGCGCGATCATCCTCGCGATCATCCTGGCGATGATCCTCGCCGCGGCGAACACCTATCTCGGACTGTTCGCCGGATTGACCATCGCGTCGGCGATCCCGGCGGCGGTCGTGTCGATGGCGGTGCTGCGCGCCCTCGGCGGCGGGCACATCCTCGAGAACAACATCGTGCAGACCGGCGCGTCGGCGGCGGCGTCGATCGCGGCGGGCGTGATCTTCACGATTCCCGCGCTGGTGATCATGGGCTACTGGCCCGACTTCAAGTACTGGTGGGTGATGACCATCGCGGGTCTCGGCGGCATCCTCGGCGTGCTGTTCTCGGTGCCGCTGCGACGCACGATGATCATCGAAGAGCCGCTCGCGTTCCCCGAAGGCAAGGCCGCGGCCGAAGTGCTGCGCGCCGGCGAGAACCCCGGCCCCGGCGTGAAGATCCTCGCGACCGCAGGCGGGCTCGGTGCCGCCATGAAGCTCGCCGCCGAAAGCGGATTGCGCCTGATCCCCGACAACGCGACCGGCGCGCGCTTCTTCGACACCTTCCTCGCCTACATGGGCACCAACCTGTCGCCCGCGCTGCTCGGCGTCGGCTACATCGTCGGCCTGAACATCGGCATCGTCATCGTGTCGGGCTCGATCCTGTCGTACAACATCGCGATCCCGATCTACTACGCCTGGTTCTTCGATCACGATCTGCCGCTCGCGGCGAAGATCGCGGGCGCGAGCGCAGAGGCGGCGGCCGGAATGATCCGCAGCGCGCAAATCCGCTACCTCGGCGTCGGCGCGATGCTGATCGGCGGCATCTGGACGCTGTTCTCTTTGCGCAAGTCGCTGCTCTCCGGCATCAAGAGCGGCATTGCCGCGACGCGCAAGGGCACCGCCGCGGTCGTCGCCGAAACCGAGCGCGACATCCCGATGAAGTGGATGCTGATCGGCGTCGTCGTGTTCGTGTTCCCGCTGCTGCTGCTCTATCAGGCGATCGTGCACCAGTGGACCGTGTCGATCCCGATGGCGATCGTGATGGTGTTCGCCGGATTCCTGTTCGTCTCGGTGTCGGCGTATCTCGCGGGCCTGGTCGGCTCGTCGAACAATCCCGTTTCCGGCATGACCATCTCGACGATCCTGTTCGCCTCGCTCGTGCTGATGCTGCTGCTCGGCCGCGACTCGCCGATCGGTCCCGTCGCCGCGATCATGATCGGCGCGGTCGTGTGCTGCGCCGCCTCGGTCGGCGGTGACAACCTCCAAGACCTCAAGGCCGGCTACATCGTGGGTGCGACGCCGTGGAAGCAGCAGTTCATGCTCGCGGTCGGCGCGTTCTCCTGCGCGCTGGTGATGGCGCCGGTGCTCAACCTGCTCGACAAGGCATACGGCATCGGCACGGTGACGCCGCAGCATCCGCACCCGCTCGAAGCGCCGCAGGCGACGCTGATGGCGTCGGTGTCGAAAGGCATGTTCGGCGGCCATCTGCCGTGGGACATGATCGTCATCGGCATGATCATCGGCGCGATCGTCATCGCCTTCGACAGCTACCTGAAAGCGCGCAACGCGAAGTTCCGCGTGCCGGTGCTCGCGTTCGCGATCGGCATCTACCTGCCGCTCGAGCTGATGCTGCCGATCTTCCTCGGCGGCGTGCTCGCGCACGTCGTCGAGCGCAAGCTCGGCGTGGTGAACGCCGACCACGACACCAAGGACCGCGTGCATCGCAAAGGCGTGCTGTTCTCCGCCGGCCTCATCACCGGCGAAGCGTTGACCGGCATCATCATCGCGATCCCCATCGTCGCATCCGGCAAAGCCGACGTCCTCGCGCTGCCGCCCTCGCTGCACTTCGGCGCCGCGTTCGGGCTCGCGCTGCTCGCGGGCGTCGCGTATCTGCTCTATCGAAGTGCCGTCAACCAGGGGGCACAAGCATGAAGAAGATCCTGTCGATCCTGGCGCTGCTCGCTTTGCTGCCGGGCTGCTCGATGATGGCGCCGCAATATTCGGCGTCGCTGGAGAACGTGCAGAAGCTCAAGGACGCGGGCCCGTCCACGGCGAAGGTCGGCGAGTTCAGCTCGCAGGACGGCAGCGGCAACGCCAATCCGATCTCGCTGCGCGGCTCCTCGCTGCACTCGCCGTACAACGATTCCTATGCGCAGTACCTCGCCGAGGCGCTCAAGCAGGAACTCACGCTCGCCGGCAAGCTCGCGCCGGACGCGAGCGTGGAAGTCTCCGGCGTGCTGCAGAAGAACGACATCAGCATCCCGGTCTCGTCGGGCTCGGGCGACCTGCAGGCGCGCTTCGTCGTGCGCAAGGGCGGGACGGTGAAGTACGACCAGGTCAAGTCGATCCACGACGAATGGGATTCGTCGTTCGTCGGCTCGATCGCGATCCCGCGTGCGCAGCAGCGCTATCCGACGATGGTGCAGAAGCTGCTCGCCGCCCTCTACGCCGATCCGGCATTCACGCAGGCGCTGAAATAGCATGCGCTGCTTCGGGCTCGTCGTGACCGCGCTGCTGCTCGGCGGCTGCGCGCATCCGATGGTGATCACGCCCGACATCGCGCGCGTGAATCCCGATCCCGCGCAACAGCGCGTGCACAAGAACGCCGGCTTCTATATCTCGCCGCAGGATCGCGCGGCCGAGGTCACCACGCCCGGTGGCGGCGGCGACAAGGTCCGCTATCGGCCATACGCCGACCTCGAGACCGGGCTCTATCGCATGCTCAGCAACGTTTTCGACGACGTCACGCGGCTCAACGCACCCGACGACGCGGCGGCGATCGCGCAGCATCAGATCAGCTACGTGATCCTGCCGAAGGTCTCGACCGACTCGTCCTCCAACGGCGTGTTCACCTGGATGGCGACGGACTTCACCGTCGGCTTGACCTGCGACGTCCGCGATCCCGCCGGCAAACCGGTGACGCAAGTGTCGGTGACCGGCACGGGCAAGGCCGCGTTCTCCAACCTGACGGCCAATCCTTCCTACGCCGGCCAGCGCGCCTCCGAAGACGCGCTGATCAAGATGCAACGCGCGCTCGCGGACAGCCCGCAGCTGAAGAAATGATGCGCAGCGCGCTCGCCGCAGCGGCCGCTCTGCTCGCGGCGTGCGCGCAAGCGCCGACGACTCCGGGCAAGCAGACCGGCGCCGAAATCCTCGCCGCCACGACGCCGTCCGACTGGCGCACACCCGATCCTGACAACACGCTCTATCTCGAGCTCGCGACCGGCCGCGTCGTCATCGAGCTCGCGCCGGCGTTCGCGCCGAACCACGTCGCGAACATCAAGACACTCGTGCGCGAGAAGTATTTCGACGGGCTCGCGATCGTTCGCGCGCAGGACAACTACGTCGTGCAGTGGGCCGATCCGGCGGAAGATGACGCGAAGAAGAAGCCGCTCGGCTCCGCACTGTCGACGCTGCCCGGCGAATTCGCGCACGCCGACGATCTGCCTTTCGTCGCCCTTCCCGATCGCGACGTCTACGCGCCCGAGACCGGCTTCTCGCAAGGCTTTCCCGCGGCGCGCGACGCGAGCGCGGGCAAGATGTGGCTCACGCACTGCTACGGCATGGTCGGCGTCGGCCGCGACAACGCGCCCGACAGCGGCGGCGGCAAGGAGCTCTACGTCGTCATCGGCCATGCGCCGCGGCATCTGGATCGCAACGTCACGCTCGTTGGCC
>DASRHK010000097.1:0-24018 GCA_035650495.1 Nevskiaceae bacterium
TGGACAACATCGTGCGCGACGTCGCCTTCCGCGGCGAGATCTACGTCAAGTTCGAAGGACTGAATCCGACCGGCTCGTTCAAGGATCGCGGCATGACCGTGGCGGTCACGCAAGCGGTGCACGAGGGCGCGAAGGCGATCATCTGCGCGTCGACCGGCAACACCTCCGCGGCAGCCGCCGCGTACGCCGCGCGCGCCGGCATCAAGAGCTTCGTGCTGATCCCCGAAGGCAAGATCGCGCTCGGCAAGCTCGCGCAGGCGGTCGTGCACGGCGCGGTGGTCGTGCAGATCCAGGGCAACTTCGACGATGGCATGCGCCTGGTGAAGGAGCTCGGCGAATCGGCGCCGGTGACGATCGTCAATTCGATCAATCCGTATCGGCTGCAGGGCCAGAAGACCGCCGCGTTCGAGATCATCGAAGCGCTCGGCCGCGCGCCGGACTACCACTGCCTCCCGGTCGGCAACGCCGGCAACATCAGCGCGTACTGGATGGGTTACAGCGAGGCGACGGGACAGCGCACGTCGGCGAGCATGGACGGCTACAACCTCGGCTTCGGCAAGTCGCGCCCGAAGATGTGCGGCTATCAGGCCGCCGGCGCGGCGCCGTTCCTGCGTGGCGGACCGGTGCGCGATCCCGAGACGGTCGCCACTGCGATCCGCATCGGCGATCCGCAATCGTGGTCGCACGCCTGGGCTGCGCAGCAAGAATCGGGCGGCTGGTTCGACGAGTTCGAAGACGCGGAGATCCTCGCGACGCAGAAACGCCTCGCCGAGCGCGAAGGCGTGTTCTGCGAGCCTGCGTCGGCGACGTCGCTCTGCGGCGCGCTGCACGACATCGAGCGGGGCAAGATCAAGCAGGGCGCGACCGTGGTGTGCACGCTGACCGGCAACGGCTTGAAGGATCCCGACATCATCGTCAAGGGCGGCCTCGGCGAGCTGCTCCAGGTGCGCGCGGAGCGAAGCGCGGTCGAGAAAGCAATCCTCGCGAAGTTGTAGGCGCGGGCCTTGCCCGCGACCTGCGCGCGATGGTCGCGGACAAGGTCCGCTCTACAATAAGCAATGGAACCTCTGATTCGCAGGCGCGCGCTCGGCAACGTCGATCTGCTGCCCGCGAATCTCCACCCGATCCTGCGACGGCTCTACGCCAGCCGTGGCGCCGGCCCGGATCAGATCGCCTGTGACCTGAAGTCGCTGCTGCCGCCGACCGCGCTGCGCGGGCTGCCGATGGCGTGCTCGCTGCTGGCCGACGCGCTGCGCTCCGGCGCGAAGATCGTCATCGCTGGCGACTACGATGCCGACGGCGCGACCGGAACTGCGCTTGCGATCCTTGGACTGCGCGCGCTCGGCGCGACCGAGGTGGGCTACGTCGTTCCGGATCGCTTCCGAATGGGTTACGGCCTGTCGCCGGCACTCGCGGAGATGGCGGCCACTCACGGCGCGCAGCTGTTGATCACCGTCGACAACGGGATTTCCTCCGTCGCCGGCGTCGCGCGCGCGAAAGCGCTCGGCATGCGCGTGATCGTCACCGATCACCATCTCGCGGGCGTCGACATCCCCGCAGCCGACGCGATCGTCAATCCGAACCAGGCGGCGTGCGAATTCGCGTCGAAGAACCTCGCCGGGGTCGGCGTGATGTTCTATCTGCTGATCGCATTGCGCGCGCATCTGCGCGAGACGGGCTGGTTCGCCAATCGGCCGGAGCCGAATCTCTCCGAATTCCTCGACCTCGTCGCCCTCGGCACCGTCGCCGACGTCGTGCGCCTCGACTACAACAACCGCGTGCTGGTCGCGCAGGGACTCGCGCGCATCCGCGCAGGTCGCGCGCGCCCCGGGATCTACGCGCTGTTGGAGATTGCGGGGCGCTCGCCGGCGCTCCTGTCGTCAGCCGATCTCGGCTTCGTGCTCGGTCCGCGCATCAACGCGGCCGGTCGGCTCGAGGACATCCGCACCGGCATCGAGTGCCTGCTGGCGCCGACGCCCGAAGCCGCGCTGCCGCTTGCACGCCAGCTCGATCAGTTCAATCGCGATCGGCGCGAGCTCGAAGCGCAGATGCGCGACGAGGCGCTCGAGATCGTCGAGGGCAGCGAAGCGATCGGCATCTGCATCTTCGAGCCGCATTGGCACGAAGGCGTCGTCGGCCTGATCGCGTCGCGGGTGAAAGACAAGCTGCACCGGCCGGCGTTCGCCTTCGCGCGCGCGCAGGACGCCGGCTGGCTGAAAGGCTCGGGACGGTCGATCGCGGGATTCCATCTGCGCGACGCGCTCGCCGCGATCGACGCGCGGCGCCCCGGGATGATCCAGCGCTTCGGCGGACACGCGATGGCCGCCGGCCTCACCATCGCGGAGCAGCAGTTCGTCGCGTTCGCCGAGATGTTCGACGCGATCTGCCGCGAGCAGCTCGACGATTCGCTGCTGGAACGCGTGGTCGAGACCGACGGCGAGCTCGAGCCTTCGCAATTCGCGATCGACACGGCGCTCGCGCTGGAGTCCGGCGGGCCGTGGGGCCAGGGATTCCCCGAGCCGCTGTTCGACGGCGTCTTCCAGGTGCGCGAAGTGCGCGTCGTCGGCGACAGTCACGCGAAGTACCGGCTCGCGGTGTCGAGCGGTGCGATGCTGGAAGCGATCCACTTCGGCGGCGCGGAGACGATGCGCTCGTCCGGACAGTCGCTCCGCGCGACGTATCAGCTCACGGTCAACCGCTATCGCGATCTGCAGAGCGCGGAGATCCGGATCCAATCGCTGCTGTAGGTCGCCCTTCAGGGCGACGCTGTTGCGCGCTCCCACATCTGCAGATAAGCCTCGGCGGAGCGGAATAGCGGCTCCATCGCCGCGCCGCCGGCCTGCTGCTGCAGATCGCCGACGAGATCGGCGATGAGCCCGTAGTGCGCAACGCCGTCGGTGTTCAGGTCGAAGGTGCGCTCGCCGCTGTGCTGCCGATCGAAGACGACGCTGTCGATCGAGAACGGATACGCGAGCGGTGACCTCGCGGCGTCATCGCGCGGCGCCGGCAGCGACGCGAAGCCGCCGGTGTCGGTGCCGAAGCCGACGCCGAAATAGAAGTGATCGTTGCGATACTGCTGCAACTCGAGGATACGCGCGGCGAGCGCAGGCGCCTGATCGACGCGCGCGGTGGCGATGCCGCCGATGGCGTAGAGCCGATCGAGCTCCGCATCGGTCCAGAGGCCGCCGGTGTTCGTGTGGCTCGAAACGATGGGGTACTGGCGCGACTCAGCGATCTCGAGCACGCGATCGCGCGCGAATTCGCTCATGTGATCCGCCTCGATGAGCAGATGGCGATCGATCAGGCGCTGGATCAGATACTCCCCGAGATCGGTCAGGCCCTTGGTGTTGCAGCGCTTGCCCGGGATGACGAATTCCTCGCCCTGGCTCGGGTCGGGACATGCGCCCATCGCGAACGGATGGCCCGTCTGCTCGACCTCCATCGCGCCGATGAAGATGCCCTTGTCGCCGCCTTCCATCGCCGCGCCGGCGAACGCGTTGTCCGTCCAATGCGCGGGGAACACGCTGCGCACGCCGAGCTGCCAGAAATGATCGATGCCGCGATCGACGTCGGCCCGCGTGCATTGCGGCAGTCCGAGCAGCTCGCTGCAGCCGAACAGGTTGGAGGACTCCACGCCGATGACGACGGCGAGCTTGCCTTGCTCGATGACGCGGCGTGCTTGCACAGGATCGTAGACGAGCCGGAACCAGCCGAGCCCAGGACCGCCGGCCTGCGCGTCGACGTAGTCCTGCAGCGCCTCCAGCTGCGCGACTTCGAGCTCGATCGTGTGCGTCTCGTCGCAGTCGTGGGTCTTGCGTGGCTCGATCACGCACAGCGGACGATCTTCGACGGTCATCGCGACGACGAGCCGCTCGCCGGCCATCCACGCGCGCTCCAGCCACTTGTAATAGGTCTGCTGATGCGTGTTGGTGTCGAACACCGGCCAGCCGGCGAAGGTCGGCCAGCCGTGCGTGTCGTGCGTGCCGACCGGATTGCCGCTGCGCAGGAGATTGCCGGTGACGTCGAGGCTGCCGTCGGGTCCGTGCACGTCGGCGTCGCGGCCGAGCGCTTGCGCGATGCCATAGCGATCGAACGGCTCGCCGGAGATCGTTTCGCCGCCCGCACGCAGCTCCGCGGTGATGTGCAGATGCAGATCGACGAAGCCGCGGACGGTGCCGTCGGGATTGACACTCGCGATCGGCAGGCCGGTCGCGTTCACTTCCGCTTCGGGAAACGGCGTGCAGTCGCTCGCTGCGACGAATGATTCGACGGCGATCTCGTGCCCGGTGCTCGTCGAGATGAGCTTGTACCGGCCATTCGCTCCTGGATGCAGTGACCACTCGGGGCCATCAGGCGCGCTGAGCAATTCCCCACCGACATCGTAGGGCAGGTAAGTCCCGAGTCCGGAGGGCTTCCAGAAGAACGTGAGCTGCGGATCCCCGTTGAGCGAGTAGCAGCCGTTGGCGATTTGCGGAATCTCGGCGACGCTGGCGACGCCGGTGCTCGACCCGCAACCGGCGATCAGCACGGCGACGCCGAGCACGGCGATCGCGCGGATCAGCGGAAGATCCTCTCCACTTTCTGCAGCGCCGCGACGAGCTGGTCGACATCGTCAATGCCGTTGTACAGCGCAAACGATGCGCGTGCGGTTGCCGTGACGTCGTAGCGCTGCATCAGCGGCATCGTGCAATGGTGACCGGTGCGGATCCCAACGCCTTCCTGATCGAGGATGGTGCCGATGTCGTGCGGATGCGCGTTCTGCATCACGAAGGAGATGATCGCGCTCTTGTCCTTCGCCGTGCCGATGATCCTCAAGCCGGGGATCGCGCTCATCTTGCGCGTCGCGTCCTCGAGCAGCGCGTGCTCATGGCGCGCGATCGGATCGAGGCCGATGCTGTCGATGTAATCCAGCGCGGCCGCGAAACCGATGGCGCCGGCAATGTCGGGCGTGCCGGCCTCGAATTTGTACGGCACGTCGTTCCAGGTGCTGCCCTCGAACGCGACGGTGCGGATCATGTCGCCGCCGCCCTGCCACGGGACCATCGATTCCAGATGCTCGCGCTTGGCGATCAGCGCTCCGAAGCCGGTGGGTCCGTAGGCCTTGTGCGATGAGCACGCATAGAAGTCGGCGCCGAGCGCGTTGAAATCGACGGCGATGTGCGCGATCGCCTGCGCGCCGTCGATGAGCACGGGGATTCCGCGCGCGTGCGCTTCGCGGATCATGTCGGCGATGGGATTCACCGTTCCGAGCGTGTTCGAGACGTGCGCGATGGCGACCAGCTTGATGCGCGGCGACAGCAGCTTCTTCCACTCGTCGAAGATCACTTCGCCCGCATCGTTGAGGGGCGCCGCGACGATCTTCGCGCCGGCCAGCTGCCACGGCACGATGTTGGAGTGATGCTCCATGCCGGTGAGCAGCACTTCATCTCCCGCTTTCAGTTGCGGCTGCAGGAACGAGCGGGCGACGAGGTTCACGGCTTCCGTCGTGCCGCGCGTGAACACGACCTGCTCGCGCGCCACGTTGAACCAGCGCGCGATGCGATCCCGAGCGGCCTCGTATTGCGTCGTCGCGTGCTCGGCGAGCGCGTGCACCGCGCGGTGGACGTTCGCGTTCGACGTGCGGTAGTAGCGATCGAGCGCCTGCAGCACCGCTTCCGGCTTCTGCGTCGTCGCTGCGTTGTCGAGATAGGCGAGCCGCTTGCCGCGGACCGTCTCGCGCAGGATCGGGAAGTCGGCGCGGATGCGCGCGAGATCGAACGGCGAGCGGGCCGGGGCGTTCACTTGAGTTGCGCCTCGAATTCGCGCGTCACCCGATCGCGGATGGCTTCGTCGTCGATGCGATCGAGGATCTCGTGCGCGAACGCGCTGATCAGTAGCCGGCGGGCCGCATCGGCGTCGAGTCCGCGCGAGCGCAGGTAGAACACAGCGTCCTCGTCCAGCTGGCCGAAGGTCGCGCCGTGCGCGCATTTGACGTCGTCGGCGTAGATCTCCAGCTCGGGCTTGGCGTTGACCTCCGCGCCCTTGGAGAGGATCAGGTTCCCGACGCGCTGCTCGGAATCGGTCTTCTGCGCGCCCGGATGCACGACGATCTTGCCGTTGAACACCGCGCGCGCCTTGTCGACGGCGATGCCGCGATAGGTCTCGCGCGACAGGCAGTGCGCGGCGCGGTGATCGATGCGCGTGTGATTGTCGACGTGCGTTGCACCGCGGGCGAGATAGAGCCCGTGCAGCTGAGCCTCGGCGCCCGGCTCGTCGAAGGTGATGTCGAGGTCGTGTCGGAGGAAAGCGCCGCCGAGATCGACGGTGATCGCTTCGAGGCGCGCGTCGCGGCGCAGCGCAACCTTGAGGCGCGTCAATCGCTGCGCATCAGCGGCGGCATTCTGGATGCGCAGCAGGCGCAGACGCGCGTTCGGTGCGATGTCGATCGCGGCAAAGAAGGTCGCGAAGCGCGACGCGGTGCGATCGTCGAGGATCAATTGCGCGTCGCGATTCACCTGCAGGCGCAGGCGCTGATGCTTGCCGGTATCGAGCTCGACGCGGCCTTCGATCGTGCGCGTCTGGCGTCCGCCGGCGAGCGCCGTGTTGAGTGCGTCGAGGCCGCAATCATAGGCGGCAGGGAAGTCGTGGTTCTCGATGCTCGGTGCAACGTCTTCGATCGCGAGCGTGTCGAGCTTCGAGAGATCGGTGTACTTCCAGTCCTCTTCGCTGGTCGTCGGCAGTCCGTGGCTGCGCAACGCGTCGAGCGCGGCGCGACGGCCCGCGGGCAGGGCGGGCAGCTTCTCGATCGCCGTGGTGATGTTGTTCAGCATCGACTAAGCCGCTTCGAGCCAGCCGTAGCCGCGCGCTTCGAGCTCGCGCGCGAGCTCCGGACCGCCGGATTTCACGATGCGGCCGCGCGCGAGCACGTGCACGCGATCGGGCGTGACGTAGTCGAGCAGGCGCTGATAGTGCGTGACCAGGAGCGTCGCGCGCTCGGGCGAGCGCATGGCATTGATGCCGTCGGCGACGAGCTTCAGCGCGTCGATGTCGAGGCCGGAGTCGGTCTCGTCGAGGATCATCAGGCGCGGCTCGAGCACGAGCATCTGCAGGATCTCGTTGCGCTTCTTCTCGCCGCCGGAGAAGCCTTCGTTGACGCCGCGCGAGAGCATCTTCGCGTCGATCTTCACCTGGTCGAGTTTCTGGCGGACGCCGCGCATGAACTCCGCCGCGTCGATCTCCGGAAGTCCGCGATGCTTGCGATGCGCGTTGACCGCCGCGCGCAGGAAGTAGGCGTTGGAGACGCCGGGGATCTCGACCGGATACTGGAAGCCGAGGAACACGCCTTCCCGTGCGCGTTCTTCGGCGTTCATCGAGACCAGGTCTTTGCCGTCGTAATGCACGCTGCCAGCGGTGATCGTGAAGTTCTCTCGGCCCGCAAGCACGCCCGAGAGCGTCGACTTGCCGGAGCCGTTCGGGCCCATGATCGCGTGGACTTCGCCGGCGCGGATTACCAGATCGACGCCTTTCAGGATCTCCTTGCCGTCGACGTGGGCGTGCAGGTTCTCGATCTTCAGCAGGCTCATCCCACGGCTCCTTCCAGCGAAACTGCGAGCAGCTTCTGCGCTTCGACCGCGAATTCCATCGGCAGCTCCTTGAACACCTGCTTGCAGAAGCCCGACACGATCATCGACACCGCGTCCTCCTCGGAAATGCCGCGCGAGCGCGCGTAGAACAGCTGGTCCTCGCCGATCTTCGACGTGGTCGCCTCGTGCTCGAGCTTCGCGCTCGGGTTGCGCACTTCGGTGTAAGGGAAGGTGTGCGCGCCGCACTGGTCGCCGATCAGCAGCGAATCGCACTGCGTGTGATTGCGCGCGCCCTCGGCCGTGGGCAGCACGCGCACGAGCCCGCGATACGACTGCTGGCCATGACCGGCGGAGATGCCCTTCGACACGATCGTCGAGCGCGTGTTCTTGCCGATGTGGATCATCTTGGTGCCGGTGTCGGCCTGTTGCTTGTGATGCGTCAGCGCGACCGAATAGAACTCGCCGATCGAGTCGTCGCCGCGCAGGATGCAGCTCGGATATTTCCAGGTGATCGCCGATCCGGTCTCGACCTGCGTCCAGGAGATCTTCGACGCCTTGCCGCGGCAATCGCCGCGCTTGGTGACGAAGTTGTAGATGCCGCCGCGGCCTTCCTCATCGCCCGGGTACCAGTTCTGCACGGTCGAGTATTTGATCGAGGCGTTATCGAGGGCGACAAGCTCGACGACCGCGGCGTGCAGCTGGTTCTCGTCGCGCTGCGGCGCGGTGCAGCCTTCGAGATACGAAACGCTCGCGCCTTCGTCGGCGATGATCAGGGTGCGCTCGAACTGCCCGGTGTTGCGCTCGTTGATGCGGAAGTAGGTCGACAGCTCCATCGGACAGCGCACGCCCTTGGGGATGTAGACGAAGGAGCCGTCGGTGAACACGGCCGAATTCAGTGCGGCGTAGAAGTTGTCGCCCTGCGGCACGACGGTGCCCAGATATTTGCGCACGAGCTCCGGATATTCGCGCACGGCCTCGGAGATCGGGCAGAAGATCACGCCGGCTTCCTTGAGCTTCTCGCGGAACGTCGTCGCGACGGAGACCGAGTCGAACACCATGTCGACGGCGACGCCCGCGAGCATTTCCTGTTCTTTCACCGGAATGCCGAGCTTGGTGTAGGTCTCGAGCAATTTGGGATCGACGTCGGCAAGCGATTTGGGCCGATCGCCGATGCCCTTGGGCCTGGAGTAGTAGGAGATCGCCTGGTAGTCGATCTTCGGATAGTGCACGTGCGCCCACTTCGGCTCGCTCATCTTCTGCCAGCGCGCGAACGCCTTGAGGCGCCAGTCGAGCAGCCACTCGGGCTCCTGCTTCTTCGCCGAGATGAAGCGGATGACGTTCTCGTCGAGCCCAGGCGGCACCGTCTCCGATTCGAGATCGGTGACGAAGCCGGCGGTGTAGCTGCGCTGCTTGAGCAGCGTCTGGATGTCGGCGCTCATGTCAGTGCGCCGCCGCGCGGAAGGTGAGCGGCGCTTCAGTGGCGCGACGCAGGGGTGCGACCATTTGCGCGAGCGTCACCGCTTCGAGCGCCTGACGGATCGCCGTGTTGATCAGCCGCCAGTTGGCGCGCGTCGCGCAATGCGACTCGATGCTGCAGCCGCCCTGATGATGCGAGCACTCGGTGACCGCGATCGGGCCTTCCAGCGCGCGGATGATCTCCGCGACCGAGAGCTTCTCCGGGGCTTTGGCGAGCTTGTAGCCGCCGTGCGCGCCGCGCAGCGACTCGAGCAGCCCGCCGCGCGCGAGCGTCTTGAGCAGCTTGGCGACGGTCGGAGCGGGGACGCGCGTCTTCGCCGCGAGCTCCTGGCCGTTGTGCACGCGCGCGGGCTCGGCGGCGATCGCCGTCATGAGGACCGTTGCGTAATCCGCGAGCTTGGAGAGCTTGAGCATAATCAAGACCTATTTAGTCCGGATTGATTTTAGGCCACCGGAGCGCGCGCTTCAAGCAAAATGCCGCCCATGCTCAATGTCGACGGCGCACGTTTCGTTCCCGGTGACGCAGCCGGTCACTACGAAAGCTACTTCCTGCGCGCCAATCATCCGACCCGTCCGCTGTCGTTCTGGATCCGTTACACCGTGTTCTCGCCGAAAGGCCGGCCCCAGGACGCGATCGGCGAGCTGTGGGCCGTCGTCGCCGATCGCGAGCGCAATCTCAATCTCGGCGTGAAGGCGGAAGTGCCGATCGCGCAATGCCGATTCGATCGCGACCGCCTCGACGTGCAGATCGCGGACGCGACCCTGAAGGATCAACGGTTCCAGGGCAGCGCCCGCATCGGCGCGCACGAGATCCGCTGGTACCTGCGCTTCGATGGCGGCGCCTCGCCGCTGCTGTTCCTGCCCGAGAAGCTCTACGCCGCGCGCCTGCCCAAGGCGAAGAGCCTCGTGATCCTGCCGATGGCGCACTTCAGCGGGCTCATCGTCGTCGACGAGCGCTGGATCGAGATCACGGACTGGATCGGCAGCGTGAACCACAACTGGGGCAGCAAGCACACCGATCGCTACGCGTATGCCCAGGTGTGCGGCTTCGACAATGCGCCGGATTCGTTCCTCGAGGTCGCCAGCGCGCGGGTGAAGCTCGGACCGATCTGGTCACCGCAGATGACGCCGGTGGTGCTCCGCCATCGCGGCGAGGAATTCGCGCTGAACAGCTTGCGACAGTCGGTGCGCGCGCAAGCGGGCTACCGCGACTTCTTCTGGGCCTTCGTCTCCGAGAATGAGCGCGTGCGCGTCGACGGCGCCATTCGCGGACGCCGCGAGGAATTCGTCGGTTTGCGCTACTACAATCCGCCGGGCGGGGTGAAGACCTGCCTCAACAGCAAGCTCGCGGATTGCCATCTGAAAGTGATCGACCGGAAAACCGGGAAGACCGAAGAGCTGTTCGCCACGCAGCGCACCGCGTTCGAAATCCTCACCGACGGCGACGCCCAGGGCGTGGCGGTCCAGGCATGAGCGAATCGGGCTTCGACTGGGACGTCGCGCGACCCTTCACCGAGCGCGTACGCGTCGGCGACGGCGATCTCGATCGCTTCGCGCACACCAACAACGTCACCTACCTGGCATGGCTCGAGCGCGTGGCCTGGTCGCACTCGAAGAGTCTCGGGCTCGACTTCGACGACTACGAGCGCCTCGGCGCCGGCTGCGTCGCGCGTCGACATGAGCTCGACTACCTGCTGCCGACCTTCAAGGGCGACGAGCTCGTCCTCGGCACCTGGGTCGACGAATGCGACGCCAAGTTCACGATGTGGCGCGCGTATCAGATCATCCGCGTGGCGGACGGCAAGACCGTGCTGCGCGGTCGCACGCGCTGGGTGTGCATCGACATGGGCAGCGGCAAGCTGAAGCGCATGCCGCCGGAATTCGTCGCGGCGTACCGGCCGGTGCCGGTGTCAGAGCGCCGCGACGCGCGTCAGCAAGTCGCCAAGTAGCAGCGAGAGCATCGGCAGCTGATCGTTGAGCGTGTGGCCGGAGTCGAGCAGATGCAGCTCGGCGCGGTGCTTCTGTGCGAAACGGATGCCGCGCTCGACCGGGACGATGTCGTCCCTCCAGCCGTGCGCGACGCAACACAGCGACGGAACGCCGACGGGCTCCGCATCCCAGCCGGGGAAGTAGAGCGCAGGCGCGATGAGGAACAGCGCCGAGGGCTTCAGCGTCGCGCATGCATGCGCCGACACGTAGCCGCCCATGCTCGATCCGACGAGGACCAGCTTCTTCGCGCGTGGCGCGAGCGCGAGCAGCTGTCGCACTCGCTCGTCGGGATCATGCGTGTGGCTATAATCCGGGCTGATCACGTCGTAGCCGAGCTTGCGCGCGACGTCGGCGAGATGCGTGATCTTGGTGCCCCACGGACCGCTTTCCTTGCCGTGCGCGAAACAAACCAGTTTTTCGTGGTCCATTCCAGGCAATGATAAAGGACGCACGCAAATCGACTCGCCGAAGACCGCAGCCGGTCGACGTGCAGCTGACGCTGAAGATGAACTTCGGCGACAAGCCGTCGGATGCGATCACCGTGATCGACGATCGTCGAGTGCCGATGGTCGGCAGCATCTTCGAGTACCGCGATCGTCTCGTGCGCGGCTTCGCGCTGCTGCTCGTCAAGACCGGCCTCGCGCAGCCGCGCGTCGCGAAAGAACTGTTCCCGGTGCTGAAGCTGCTGCGCCGACGCCGCTCGTGAAGTACTTGCAGATCGCCAATCTGGCGCTGCTCGCGCTCGGGCTGACGCTGACCGTCGTCGTCGCCGTCGAGTGCCTGATCTACGCGATCTATCTCGACGCCGATCCGATGATCAATCGTCAGCTGCCGGAGCTGCTCGGCTTCACCGTCGTGCTCGGCGCATTTTCTTTCGCGTCGTTCCTCGCGTTCGCAGGGCATCGCGCGCACTGGCGCGCGCGCTGGGTCACGCAGCTGCTGCCGCTCGCCGGGCTCGTCGGCTCGATCGCGACGCTCGTCGCGCTGCGAGGCTGACATGGCGTGGCTCAAGCCCAAGCAATGGGAGCCGTTGTCGGCGATCCCGATCGCGGCCGGCATCGTCTGGCTGTTCGGCGGTCACGGCATTGCGTGGTGGATCTTCGCGCTGGTGCCCGGGACGCTGATGCTGGCGAGCGGCGTGAGCCTGTTGTTCTGGCCCGGCGATCTGCGCCACACCGAGTATCTCGGCGCCGCCGCGTTCGTCGGCATGTTCGCCGCGATTCCGGAAATGATCGTCGGCGGATTTGGTATCGGCGCGCTCTGCCTCGTGCTGGCGATCGCCTGCTTCCTCGTGTCGGGTCGTCTCGCGCTCGCGCGCGAGCCCGTCGCCGAGGGCGCGCCGGAGCCGGATCGATCGATCGCGATGGACGCCAAGGTCGCGCTGGACGAAGCGCTGCTCGGCTATTTCGTCGGCAGCGCGCGCATCGCGAGCGGCGACGCGACCGATCGCATGATCGCCGAGACGTTCAAGCTCGAGCGCTCGCTCGAAGCGGGCGGATGGCTGTCGGATCCGTCGACGTTCCATCACGCGCCGCCGGCGCCGCTCGAAGTGAGCGCGACGCCGCGACGTCTCTTCGGCCATGACTATCAGGCGCTGTCGTGGCGGAGCGAGTTCGTCGCGCACGCAGATCTGCCCGGGTCGCAGCACTGGGCGAACCAGAAGCGCAACGGTCAATGCGCGGCGTGGATGCTCAAGCACGCCGACGGTCCGCGTCCGTGGATCGTCTGCATCCACGGCTACCGCATGGGCCACGCGTGGATGGATTTTGGATTGTTCCCGCCGGGCTGGCTCCACGAGCGGCTTGGTCTCAACGTGCTGATGCCGGTCCTGCCCGCCCACGGTCCGCGGCGCATCGGCGCGCGCAGCGGAGACTTCTATCTCGACGGCGATCTCTTCAACGTCGTGCACGCGCAGACGCAGGCGCTGTGGGATCTGCGATCGGCGCTGCGCTGGATCCGCGCGCAGGAGCCGAACGCGCGCATCGGCGTCCTCGGCTACAGCCTCGGTGGCTACAACGCATCGCTGCTCGGCGCGTTCGAAGACGCGCTCGATTTCATCGTCGCCGGCATCCCGGTGATCGACTTTGCGTCCGCTTTGATGCGCCATCTGCCGCCGGAGCATCTGCGTTATCTGCAGGCGCAGGGACTCGACGAAGAGCGCTATCGGCGCATCCTGCAGGTGATCTCTCCGCTCGTGCATCCGGCGCGAATTGCGCCAGAGCGCCGCTACATCTTCGCCGGCGCCGGCGATCGCGTCGTGCTGCCCGCGCATCCGATCCGGCTCGCGAAGCACTGGGACGTGCCAGTGCAGTGGTATCAAGGCGCGCATCTGACGTTCCGCCGCGCGCCGCAAGTTCGTGCGCATATCGAAGCGGCGATGCAGCGCGCCGGCTGGCCGATCGAAGGGCGCCTCGGAAGAGCGGTCGGCGCTGCTTAGGCGGTACAATCCTGCCGTTCAATTCCCCGGGGAGCGCATGAAGCGCGTCGCGATCAGCGGGACGGGTTTGTTCACGCCGTCCGAGTCCATCAGCAACGACGAGCTGGTGGCTTCGTTCAACACCTACGTCGACGCGGAAAACGCGCGCAACGCCGACGCCATCAAGGCCGGCACGCAGGCGCCGCTGCAGCATTCGAGCAGCGAGTTCATCGTCAAGGCATCCGGGATCAAGTCGCGCTACGTGGTCGACAAGTCGGGCGTGCTCGATCCGACCTTCATGCGCCCGCGCATCCGCACGCGCAGCGACGACGAGCCGGCGCTGATGGTGGAGATGGGAATGGTGGCGTCGCGCCAGGCGCTCGAGCACGCCAATCGCAAGCCCGATGAGGTCGATCTCGTCATCGTCGCCTGCTCGAACATGCAGCGCGCATATCCCGCGATGGCCGTGGAGCTGCAGCATCGGCTCGGGACGTCCGGCTATGCGTACGACATGAACGTCGCGTGCGCATCCGCGGCGTTCGGCATCCAGGCCGCGCACGACGCCGTCCGCAACGGCAGCGCGCGCTCGGCGCTGGTCGTGAGCCCGGAGATCTGCTCGGGCCATCTCAATTTCATGGACCGCGATTGCCATTTCATCTTCGGCGACGCGGCGACCGCCGTGCTGGTCGAGCCGATGGGGCATTCGCACGGCAAGGCCGTGTTCGAGATCCTCGGCGCGCGCTCGCTGACGCAGTTCTCCAACAACATCCGCAACAATCTCGGCTTCCTCAATCCGTCGGAGCAGCCGCCGCGGAGCTGGGACGATCTGCTGTTCAACCAGGAAGGCCGCAAGGTGTTCAAGGAAGTCGTGCCGATCGTTTCCGAGCTGATGGTCGCGCACCTCGCCGATCTCGGCCTGAAGGCTTCCGAAGTGAAGCGCTTCTGGCTGCATCAGGCGAACCTGTCGATGAACCAGCTCATCGCCAAGCGCGTGCTCGGTCGCGAGGCGACGGTGGAGGAAGCGCCGGTCATCCTCGACGAATACGCGAACACGAGCTCGGCCGGCAGCGTGATCGCATTCCATAAGTACCACGGCGATCTCAAGCCGGGGGACGTCGGCGTCCTGTGCGCGTTCGGCGCCGGCTATTCGGCCGGCAGCGTCGTCCTGAAGCGTCATTGAGTTAGCGCGGGACTGTCACGAGGCTGTAACGTGTTGCCTGCAGGCTCAAGCGCCAGGCAAGACGATGTCATGAGCATGGCCAACAAGGTCATTCTGGTAGTCGAGGACGAGGCTTCGATCCGCGAGATGCTGCGTTTCGCGTTGCAGCGTGCGGAGTTCAGCGTCGTGGAGGCCGGCGACGTGCAGGCCGCGCGCCTGAAGATGGCCGAGCGCCGCCCTGATCTCGTGCTGCTCGACTGGATGATGCCCGGCGTGTCCGGCCTCGAATTCGCGCGTGAGCTCAAGGGCAATCCGACGACGCGCGACGTGCCGATCATCATGGTCACCGCGCGCGCGGAGGAAGAGGATCGCGTCCGCGGCTTGAATCTCGGCTGCGACGACTACGTCTCCAAGCCGTTCTCGTTCCCTGAGCTGATCGCGCGGATCAATGCGGTGCTGCGCCGGACCGTTCCGGGCGGCGAGGAAGAGCGCATGGCGATCAACGGCCTCGAAGTCGATGCCGCGAGCCAGCGCGTGACGGCAAAGGGCCAGCCGGTGCGGCTGGGCCCGACCGAGTACAAGCTGCTCCACTTCTTCGCGAGCCATCCGGAGCGCGTCTACACGCGCGAGCAGGTGCTCGATCGCGTCTGGGGCCACAACGTCTACGTCGAGGAGCGCACCGTCGACGTGCACATCCGCCGCCTGCGCAAGGCGCTCGAGCCGTTCGGCTACGACGGCATGATCCAGACGGTGCGGGGCACCGGTTACCGGTTCTCCGAGAAAATTTGAGTCCGCTTTCCGCGCAGGAGCCACCGAATGAGCCGATCGATCCGGCCATCACCGCGGCGGCCTGGCGGCAAGAGCTCTTCAAGCTCGGCTGGAAGCTCGCGCTCGGTTATCTGATCGGCGCGTTCTTCGACGAGCCCGCATGGGGCATCGCCGGCGGCCTTTCGTTTTACGTCTTCCAGCAAGTGCGCTATCTGCGCCGCCTGCGCGAATGGGTCGACAACTCCAAGCGGATCGACCTTCCGGAAGTGGGCGGGCTTTGGGGCAGCATCTTCGAAGGCCTGATCGATCAGCAGCGCCGCCATCGCAAGCGCAAGAAGCGCCTCGCCAGCATCGTCGCGCAATTCCAGGCCTCGACCGCTGCGCTCCCGGACGGCGCGGTCGTGCTCGGCCCGCGCGCCGAGATCGTCTGGTTCAACAAGGCTGCGCAGGCGCTGCTCGGGCTGCGCGCGCCGCAAGACATCGGGCTTCGCGTCGCGAACCTGCTGCGGCATCCGAACTTCACGCGCTACGTCGACACCGAGGAGTACGAGGGCGAGGTCGAAGTGCCGTCGCCGATCAACCGGACGGTGACGATGTCGCTGCGGATCATTCCATACGGCGAAGATCAGCGGCTGATGATCTGCCGCGACGTCAGCGAGCGAAAGCGCCTCGAGACCGCGCGCCGCGAATTCGTCGCCAATGCCTCGCACGAGCTGCGCACGCCGTTGACGGTGCTGCGCGGCTACCTCGACATGATGATCCCGGAATCCCAAGGCCGCGGCGCGTTGTCGCAATGGCGCGCGCCGCTCAAGGAGATGCGCGGCCAGGCCGCGCGCATGGAGAATCTGATTGCGGATCTCTTGCGCCTCGCGCGTCTGGAATCTGACGCGATGCAGAACCGCAACGAGGACGTGAACGTGCCCGGCATCCTGCGCCAGCTGGTCGAGGACGCGATGGCGCTGTCGAAGGGGCGTCATCGGATCGAAGCCGACATCGAGCCCGACACCTACCTCTACGGTCGCGAAAGCGATGTGCAGAGCATCTTCTCCAACCTCATCTCGAACGCCGTGCAGTACACACCCGAGGGCGGCACCATCCGCGTGCGTTGGTGGAGCGATCGCGAGGGCGCGCACGGCTCGGTTCAGGACACCGGCATCGGGATCGCGCCCGCCGACCTTCCGCGGCTGACCGAGCGCTTCTACCGCGTCGACACCGGACGCTCGCGCGCGAGCGGCGGCACCGGCCTCGGTCTCGCGATCGTCAAGCACGGGCTCGAGCATCACGAAGCCAAGCTCGACATCGACAGCGAGCTCGGGCGGGGCAGCACGTTCACGTGCCATTTCCCGCCTTCGCGGGTGCATCGGCATCTGCCGGAAGTCGCGAACGGCTGACCGTTCCCCCGGCGACCCGTTCGCCGTGTCACAAAAGATTCATCCGGTGTTCATATCTTCTACACCGCGCCATCCCAGCATGCGCGCGTCATGAAAGCACCCAAACAGGAGAGCTCCTCGATGAAGATCCGCGCGACCCTCGTCGCTTCCGCCGCGCTGCTCGCGGCTTTCGGCGCATCGGCCAAGGTCGATGACAAGCTGCCCGAATACAAGGTCGCGGCCGGCGTGTCCGGCAATTTCTCGAGCGTCGGTTCCGACACGCTCAACAACCTGATGACGTTCTGGGCCGAGGATTTCAAGAAGGCCTATCCGAACGTCAACATCCAGATCCAGGGCGCGGGCTCGTCGACGGCTCCGCCGGCGCTCACCGAGGGCACCTCGAATTTCGGCCCGATGTCGCGCGCGATGAAGGACCAGGAAGTGCAGGCCTTCGAGCAGAAGTACGGCTACAAGCCCACGCAGATCGGCGTCGCCATCGACGCGCTCGCGGTGTTCGTCAACAAGGACAACCCGGTCAAGGGCCTCACCATGCAGCAGGTCGACGGGATCTTCTCGGCGACGCGCAAGTGCGGCGGCTCGGACGTCACCCGCTGGGGCGATCTCGGCCTCACCGGTGACTGGAAAGGCAAGCCCATCCAGCTCTACGGCCGCAACTCGGTGTCCGGCACTTACGGCTATTTCAAGGAGCACGCGATGTGCAAGGGCGACTTCAAGACCAGCGTGAACGAGCAGCCGGGCTCGGCGTCGGTCGTGCAGTCCGTCGCGACGTCCGTCGCGGCGATCGGCTATTCGGGCATCGGCTATCGCACGTCCGGCGTGCGTGCGGTTCCGCTCGCGAAAGATGACAAGGGCGAGTTCGTCGAAGCCATCGAAGAGAACGCGCTGTCGGGCAAGTATCCGCTCGCGCGAATGCTCTACATCTACGTGAACAAGGCGCCGAACAAGCCGCTGGCGCCGATGGAAGCCGAGTTCATCAGGATGGTGCTCTCCAGGCAGGGCCAGCAGACGGTCGAGAAGGACGGCTTCGTCGCGCTGCCTTCGGCGCTCGCCGCCAAAGAGCTCGCCAAGATCCAGTAAATCCGTACGCAAAAACCAACCAGGGGAATCGCAAACGTGAGCAACAGAATTTCGTGGGGCATGGCCGCAGTGCTCGCCGTCGTGTCGGGCACGAGCTTCGCCGACACCGCCGAGACCAACGGCGGCATCAAGATCAAGACCGACGACGGCCGCTTCGAGGCGAGCATCGGTGCGCGCTTCCATCTCGACGCCAACCTGATCGACCTCGATGACGACAGCGGCTTCGGCAGCGCGGGCTTGAAGTCGAACAATCCGAGCGGCGTATTCTTCCGCCGCATCTACCTCACGCTCAAGGGCAAGGCCTACGGGTGGAGCTGGAAGATCGAGAACGACTTCTGCGGCCAGGCGTCGAAGACGCTGCCGGCGACGGTCGGCGGCGGCACCGGCACGGTGGGCGCGACGACGACGGATCAGTCCAACACCTGCCGCGAGTCGAATTTCCAGTACGTCTACGCGTCGACCAACCTCGGGCCCGGCGAGATCATCATCGGCCAGAACAAGCCGTTCCGCTCGATGGAAGACATCATGTCGTCCAACGAGATCACGATGATCGAGCGCTCCTACGTCTCGTCGGCGGGCATCTACGCCGGCCGCGAGTTCCAGGACGGCGTGTTCTATCTGGTGCCGATGGACATCTTCACCGCCGGCGCTGCGGTCTACTCGCTGCGCAGCATCAACGGCACCACGACGGCCAGCAACGGCAACGGCACCACCGAAGGCGTGGGCTGGAACGCCCGCGTCACCGTCGCGCCGATCGCGACGGAGAAGATGGTTGCGCACGTCGGCGTGAACTACTCGGGCGAGAGCTTCCACAACAACAACAGCCTCGCGCCGGCGTTCGGCTACTTCGGTCGCCTGGGCGGCTCGGAGAAGCTGCTCGCGAGCGGCGACAAGACCAACATCTTCGGCGTCGAGCTGGCGGGCCTGTTCGGCCCGGCGACGCTGCAGGCCGAGTGGGCGCAGCTGCGCGCGGACGACGCTGCGAGCGACACCGCGGGCGTGACGCAGAAGGACACCATCAACGCCTGGTACGTGCAGGGCAGCTACTTCGTCACCGGCGAGTCGAAGAAGTACAACAAGCACGACGCGGTGTTCAACAACCCGAAGCCGATCAACAGCTGGGGTGCGATCGAGCTGACCACGCGCTACGAGATGGCGAAGAACAAGGATCTCGGCGCGGGGATCGCCGGCATCTGCGGCGGCTCGTCGAAGTGCGACATCAGCGATCTCACCTTCGGCGTGAACTACTTCCTGAACCCGAACGTGCGCGTCATGCTGAACTACATCCTCGGCAGCGACAAGCGCAGCGCGGGCGACGACAAGCCGCGCACGCTGGCGGCGCGCTTCCAGCTCGCGTTCTGAGCGCAGGCTGATCGAAGAACCGATTAGACTTCCGGCGGGCGACACCCGCCGGAAGTTTTTTCACCCAGGCGCGAGGATATGAGCGAGACCACCGCCACCGCAACGGCCCGCGATCTGGGCTCGGTGTCGAACCAGAACCGGCTGCGCTACGCCAAGGATTCGGCGGCGCGCTACGTCGTGCTCACCGGCGGTCTCGGCGTCATCGTCGCGCTCCTGCTGATCTTTGTTTATCTGCTCTCGCAGGTCGCGCCATTGTTTGCCGGCGCTGACCTCAAGCCTCGCCAGACTTACGCACTGCCGGGCGGCGAGGGCAGGACGCTTCACATTGCAGCAGAAGAGCAGGGCGAGATGGGCCTGCGACTGCTCGATACCGGCGATGCGGTCTTCTTCGATCTCTTCGACGGCACGCCCAAGGCGACGCTGAAGCTCCCGCTCGGCGATCGCAGGATCGCCGCGATCTCCGACGTGAACGCCGAGTCGGCGCTGCTCGCGGCGGAGTTGTCGGACGGCTCGGTGCTGATGTTCCGGCACAAATACGCGCTGTCGTATCCGAACGACAAGCGCGTGATCACGCCGTCGCTCGATTACCCCTACGGAGAAGCGTCCCTGCCATTCCTGGCCGCAACCGGACGCAATCTCGCCGTGCGCGACAACGACGGCAAGATCCTGCTCGTCGCGGCCGACGCGGCGAATACGGTCCATCTGAAGGGATACGAAGCGACGACGAGCTTCACCGGTGAGACGAGCTTCGGCCCCAGTGGCGAGTCGAGCTTCTCGCCGGCGGTCGACGCCCAGCTGTTGCTCCTGAGTCCGCTGCAGGACTGGCTCTACGTCATCGATCAGTCGCGCGGTCGCATCGCGTTCTATCGGCTGCACGGCGCGGACGCGCCGACGCTGGTCGAGACGCGCGACGTCGGTGCCTCGGTGCAGGACGCGCGCTTCCTCGCCGGCGGCATCTCGGTGATCGTCGCGCAAGCCGACGGCCGCATCTCGCAGTGGTTCCCCTCACGCAACAACAAGGGCGATTTCGTGCTGTCGCGCGTGCGCGACTTCCGCTTGAGCGACAACGATCCGATCACCGCGCTCGGCGCCGAGCAGCGGCGCCGCACGTTCGCTGCGGGCGACGCCCACGGCAACCTGTCGCTGTTCTACGCAACGTCCGGACGCAATCTGCTCGAGGAGAAGCTCTTCGACGAGCCGGTCGCGCAGCTCGCATTCAATCCCCGCGCCGGCGTCCTGGTTGCGGTGGGCGCGAAAGGCGCCGTGCGCAGCTTCGACGTGCGCAACGCGCATCCGGAAGTCTCGTTCACGTCGCTGTGGCGCAAGATCTGGTACGAAAGCTACGACCAGCCGCAGTACATCTGGCAGTCGTCGTCGGCAAGCGCCGACTTCGAGCCGAAGTTCAGCCTCGTCCCGTTGTCGATCGGCACGCTGAAAGGCGCGTTCTACGCGATGATCTTCGCGATCCCGGTGGCGGTGCTCGGCGCGATCTTCACGTCGTACTTCATGTCGCCCGAGCTCCGACAGGTGGTGAAGCCGTCGGTGGAAGTGCTCGCGGCGCTGCCATCGGTGATCCTGGGTTTTCTCGCCGGCTTGTGGCTCGCGCCGTTCGTCGAGACCGATCTGCCCGGCGTCTTCCTTGCGCTCCTGTTCCTGCCGCTGTCGATCCCGGTGTTCGGCTATTTGTGGATGCGCATGCCCGCGCGTGTGCGCCATGCCGTGCCGCCGGGATGGGAAGCGGTGCTGCTGGTTCCGGTCATCGGCCTCGTCGTGTGGGCGTGCTTCCAGGCGGCGCAGCCGGTCGAGGCGCTGGTGTTCGGCGGCAACATGCAGGCGTGGATGGACGCGAAGTTCGGCATCGGCTATCAGCAGCGTAACGCGCTCGTGGTCGGCATCGCGATGGCCGTCGCCGTGATCCCGGTGATCTTCTCGATCGCGGAAGACGCGATCTTCGGCGTGCCGCGCCATCTCACGCTCGGCTCGCTGGCGCTCGGCGCGACGCCGTGGCAAACGCTGGTCGGCGTCGTGCTGCCGACCGCGAGCCCCGGCATCTTCTCCGCGATCATGATCGGCATGGGCCGCGCGGTCGGCGAGACCATGATCGTGCTGATGGCGACCGGCAACACGCCGGTGACCGACTTCAGCCTGTTCACCGGCATGCGCACGCTGGCCGCCAACGTGGCGGTCGAGATGCCCGAGTCGGAAGTCGGCAGCACGCATTTCCGCACGCTCTTCCTCGCGGGCCTCGTGCTGTTCCTGTTCACCTTCTTCATCAACACGCTCGCCGAAGTCGTCCGGCAGCGGCTGCGGCGCAAGTACAGCAACATCTGACATGAGCGTCCCATCCGGCCATAGCCCGCTCACTCCGCTGCGCAACATCACCGCGCGTGACCAGCGCGGCGTGCGCGCATACGTGGAATCCGGCATGCCGTACGTCTGGGTGACGGCAGCGGCGATCTCGGTCGCCTTCATCATCACGGTGTCGTTGCTGCTGCTGACCGCCGCGCGCGGCCTGCCGAACTTCTGGCCGGCGGACGTGATCCGCGCGAGCTACGAGCAGCCGGGTCAGCCGGCGACGCCGATGCTCGGCGAAGTCGTCAGCACGGAATCGGTCACCGTCGCGCGACTGCGCAATGCAGGTCTGACGCTGAGCGACGAGCCGCCGACGCGCGAGCGTCTGCTGATCAAGCGCGGCAACCGCGATCTCAACGGCGCCGACTTTGCGTACGTGCTCGACGAATGGCTGATCGAGCGTGATCGACCCGTCGATGCCGTCGTGTTCGAGCGTCTCGAATGGGGCAACTTCTACGGCACGCTCGTCGCCGTCAAACAGGACGGCAAGGTGATCGCGAGCGGCGATCAGGCCTGGGGCACTTACCAGCCGCTGCAGGTGCGTGCGGACCAGCTGCGCGACCAGATCCGCGGCATCGAGAAGAAAGGCATCGGCGGCATCAACTACGGGTTGGAGCGCCTGCGCCTCGAAGGGCGTCGCCTCGAGCTCGCGGGCAAGACCGCGCAGACCGATCCGAAGGCGTTCGCCGAGATCGCGGCGCGACGCTCCGAGCTCAATCAGCGCTATGAGGCGATGCGCCAGCAGCTCGACGATCTCAAGAAGCAGATCGCGCGCGACACGCTCACCGTGCGCGCGATCGACGGCCAGGAGATCGAGCTGCCGGTCGGCAAGATCGTGCGCGCGTATCGGCCGAATGCGATGTCGCCCTTGGCCAAGGTGAAGCTGTATTTCGCCAAGATCGGCGAGTTCATCTTCGGCGAGCCGCGCGAAGCGAACACCGAAGGCGGGATTTTCCCGGCGATCTTCGGCACGGTGATGATGGTGCTGCTGATGAGCATCGTGGTCACGCCCTTCGGCATTCTCGCCGCGCTGTATCTGCGGGAGTACGCACAGCAAGGCGTGCTCACGCAGACGATCCGCATCGCGGTCAACAATCTCGCCGGCGTGCCGTCGATCGTCTACGGCATGTTCGGCCTCGGCTTCTTTGTCTACTTCATCGGCGGCGAGATCGACAAGCTGTTCTTCCCCGAAGCGGCGCCGGCGCCGACCTTCGGCACGCCGGGCATCCTGTGGTCGTCGCTCACGCTCGCGATCCTGACGCTTCCCGTCGTGATCGTCGCGACGGAAGAGGGACTCGCGCGTATCCCGCGCTCGCTGCGGGAAGCGTCACTCGCGCTCGGAGCCACCAAGGCGGAAACGCTGTGGCGCGTGGTGATGCCAATGGCGAGTCCCGCGATGATGACGGGACTGATCCTCGCGATCGCGCGCGCGGCGGGCGAGGTCGCGCCGCTGATGCTCGTCGGCGTCGTCAAGCTGGCGCCGGCATTGCCCGTCGATGCGAGCTTCCCGTTCGTGCACCTGGAGCGGAAGTTCATGCACCTCGGCTTCCACATCTACGACGTCGGCTTCCAGAGCCCGAACGTCGAGGCGGCGCGACCGCTCGTCTACGCGACGGCGTTCCTCCTCGTTCTCGTCATCCTCGTCCTCAACCTCACAGCGATCCGCATCCGCAACCGGCTGCGTGAGCGCAAGGCCCTCGAAGCATGAACACTGCCGTGGAAGGCTCCGACATGACAGGCGTGCAAGACAAGACCCCGATCGGTCGTGCTATTGATATCGCGTCCATGAGCCGATCGATCAGCGCAGTCGCCCTCGAAGACGAAGTCGTCGCCCTCGAGGTCGACAATCTCAACCTGCACTACGGGCAGAAGCACGCGCTGAAGGGCATCAGCCTGAAGATCCCGGAGAAGAAGGTCACCGCCTTCATCGGGCCGTCGGGCTGCGGCAAGTCGACGCTCCTGCGCTGCTTCAACCGCATGAACGACCTGATCGACGATTGCCGGATCACCGGCCAGATCCGGCTCGGTCCGAAGAACATCTTCGACCGCGACGTCGACGTCGCGCTCCTGCGCCGGCGCGTGGGCATGGTGTTCCAGAAGCCCAATCCGTTCCCGAAGTCGATCTACGAGAACGTCGCCTACGGATTGCGGCTCGCGGGCATCAACCGCAAGCGCGTGCTCGACGACACGGTGGAGTGGGCGCTCAAGGGCGCGGCGCTGTGGGACGAAGTGAAGGACCGGCTCGAGGATTCCGCGCTCGGCCTTTCGGGCGGGCAGCAGCAGCGCCTGGTGATCGCGCGATCGATCGCGATCCAGCCCGAAGTGATCCTGCTCGACGAGCCGTGCTCCGCGCTCGATCCGATCTCGACACTGAAGGTCGAGGAGCTCATCAACGAGCTCAAGAACAACTACACGATCGTGATCGTCACCCACAACATGCAGCAGGCGGCGCGCGTGTCGGACTAC
>DASRHK010000098.1:0-16879 GCA_035650495.1 Nevskiaceae bacterium
GGCGGCACCGCAATCGGCGAGATCGCCGTGTGGGGACGCAATCTCACGGACGACGCGACCGCGAACAACTTCATCGATTTCGGCCCGGGCGCGTTCATGAATCTCACCGTCGCGAATTTCGTGGAGCCGCGCGCGTTCGGAGGATCAGTCGCGATCCGCTGGTGATTCGCTTGCCTGCGAGATGGTGAACTTGCCGAAGTCCACGCCGACGTCGACGCCGCGACCCTTGCCGGTCAGCGAGAGCGACACTTCGCCTTTGGTCATCCCGGTGGCGGCCGACGAATTGCCGGCGCCCGCGTGCGCGCCGCCGGAAACGTAGTCGCCGAGCACGTCGCGGATGTCGCGCACGCCGGTGATCTCGCCGTAGCCGTCGTCGATGGTCGACTTGCCGAACGTGAAGCCGCCGCCTTCGGACCTGAGCTCGACTTTCATCGTCTGCCCATTCGGGCACGTCACGGTGCCTTCGCCGCTCGACGTCTTGTAGAACACCGCCCAACTGGATAGCGTGTAGCTCATCGTGCACTTCATGCCTGACGCCGAAGCGGGCGAAGCTGCGAGCGCGGCAAGGATCGCCGCGATGGGGATTGAAAACCGTTTCATGGACGCATCGACCTCCTGGGGATTGGACCTTCGTCGTGTCGCCGTGTTCAGCGTGCTGGTCGCGGGCTTCGCGGCCGCGCGCGCCGACGAGACGCCGCCCCCGGATGCCAACGGCGAGGCGGTGCTCGGCGAGGTCGTGGTCACCGCGCGCAAGAAGCAGGAGCGCGCGCAGGACGTGCCGATCGCGCTCTCGGTGCTCGACGGGAAATCGCTCGCCGAAGCGAATCTCACGCTGCCGACCGACATCCAGGAGCGCGCGCCCGGTCTCGTCGTCTCGGTGCCGAATGCGCGGCTCACGAGCTACACGATCCGCGGACTTGGTTCTTCATCGGCGAACGACGGCATCGAGTCGAGCGTCGGGCTGTTCCTCGACGGCGTGTATCTCGGCCGCCAGGGCTTGTCGATCTTCGACCTCATCGATCTCGATCGCGTGGAGATCCTGCGCGGACCGCAAGGCACGCTGTTCGGCAAGAACACCACGGCCGGCGCGATCAGCATCGTCACCAAGGCGCCGTCGTTCGATCGCGAGTCGCGCGTCGAAGGCACGCTCGGCAGCCTCGACGCGCGCCAGGTGCGCGGGAGCATCAACGGCCCGATCCTGAACGGCGTGCTCGCGGGCCGCCTGACCGGTTACTGGACGCAGCGCGACGGTACGATCCACGACGTCTACAACGACAAGCTGCTCAACGACCGTCGCAAGCGCGGCCTGCGCGGACAGCTGCTGTGGGCGCCGGCGCTGCATCTCACCGGCCGCTTCATCGCCGAGTACGGTTTCTCCGACGAGGAGTGCTGCGCGTTCCCGCTGCGCGCGCCGGTGAGCAACAACGTCGTGCAGCGCGACGCCTACATGGAATACACGCGCATCGGCACCGACGCCGCCGATCGCGTAACCGATTCCGACGCGCCGACGCGCAGCGACATGCGGCAGAAAGCGGTGTCGGCGGAGTTCAACTGGGACTTCGCCGACAACAAGAAGCTCACCAGCGTCACCGCGTGGCGCGACTGGCATTTCGTTCCGCTCAACGACGACGGCACTTCACTCAAGCTCGCATCGACGAGCACGCTGAATCAGCATCAGCAGATCAGCCAGGAGCTGCGCGTCAGCGTGGATTACGGCTTCGTCGACGGTGTCGCCGGCGTCTACTTGTTGCATCAGCAGCTCGACGGGCTCGAGCGCGTCATCCTCGGCGAGGACATCACCGGCTGGGTGTTCGGCGGCGAGATCCGCAAGCGCGCATTGCCGAACGCGACCGAATCGAGCACAGGCTTGCTCCTCTACACGCTGATCCCGAAGCGCGCGCTCGACGGGCTCACCGTCGACACCGCGTACTTCCAGCGCACCGAAAGCGCCGCGGCGTTCGCGTCGGCGAACTGGCACCTGTCGCCGCGCATCGATCTCACGACCGGCTTGCGCTACACCTACGAATGGAAGGCTGCACACGTGCATCGCACGCGCTACGGCGGTGATCCGAGCGCGAGTCCGTTGTCCACGGCCGATCCCGTGCTGCCCGTGCTCGACGCGTTGTTTCCGCAGTTCAAGCCGGTGGTCTGCGGCACCGACGTCGTCTGCACGGACTTCCAGAGCGTGGGCTTCAACGGGATCATCGACGACGTCGCCGGCGGCGAGTACGCGCGTGAGAACCGTTTCCGCGAAGGCAATTACTCCGGTCAGCTCGCGCTCTCGTACAAGCTCTCGCGCGACGCGCTCGCTTACGCCTCGATCGCGCGCGGCTACAAAGGCGGCGGCATCAATCTCGGCTTCGTCGGCGAGTCGATCCAGCCGACCTTCCGGCCGGAGCAGGCGACGTCGTACGAGATCGGCGCGAAGGCGCGGCTGTTCCGCGCGCTCGCGCTGTCGACCGCGATCTACCAGACCGACGTCAAGGACTACCAGGCGCTGACCTTCGACAACGAGAACACGCTGCTGCCGAATCCGCGGCAGATCAATCTGCTCAACGTCGGTCGCGTGCGCCTGCGCGGCGTCGAGCTCGAGGGCTATGGCTACGCGGCGTCGTGGCTGATGCTGCGTGGCGGCGCTGCGTTCTCTCGCGCAGTGACGACCGAATTCCCGGACGCGCCGAACGAGGACACGCGCGCCAACGACAAGAATCTCTCCGGCGAGACGCTCTACAACGCGCCGAAGTGGACGGCGACCGCCGGCGCAGAGCTCAGCAACTATCTCGATAACGGCACGCAGCCGTTCGCCGGCATCGACTATTCGTATCGCTCCGGCTACTGGGGCACCGTCGAGCACGGCCGCGCGAGCTACATCGACGGCTACGACCTGTGGAACCTGCGCGTGGGCCTGCGCTCGGCGGATCGGCTGTGGGATCTTTCGTTCTGGATGCGCAACGTGCTCGGCAAGGACTACATCGCGTTCATCTATCCGCTCTACGGCGTCGGCGACTACGGCGCCGCAGCCGCCGATCCGCGCACGTTCGGTGCGACGCTGCGGATGGAATTCCGATGAAGGGCATCTCGCGCCGGCAGATGCTACGGCTGCTGGGGTCGGCCGGCGGAGCTGCGCTGCTGCCGGCATGCGCCTCGTCGTCGACCGAGCAGGGGACCTCGAGCGAGTGGCCGATCCGCGCGGAGTTCTCCCAGCAACCGGACGCCGATGGCTGGGGCGCGCGCTGGACGAGCATCGGCGTCGCGAATCTGCGCGTCGAGGGCGGCGTCGCCGTGCTCGAAGCGGGCTCCGACATCTTCCCCAACGATCCGCGGCCGCTCGCGTTTGCGATCGACAGCCGCGTCGTCGACGGCACGGTGCGCGCGACGATCGCGGAAGCGGGCCGCGAAGTCGGCGTCGTGCTGCGAAGGACCGCGCCCGATGCTTATTACGCAGCCGCGTTTGATCGCGACACGCACACGCTGCAGATCCTGCGCAGAAGCGGCACGGATCTCGTGACGCTCGCGTCGATCCGGTCGCCCTCGATCCTGCCGGCGACGCTCGAGCTCGAGACTGCCGGCAAAAATCCGACAGCACTGCGAGCGCGCCTCGTTGGTGCTGACGGGATTCCGTACGAGTTGAACGCAATGGATGGCGCGGCCGAATTGCAGTCGGCTGGCGAGGGCGGCGTGTTCAGCCATGCAGACACGCTGTTGCCAAGCAGCAGTCCCGTGTTGCCGGCGCTCGGAAATCTGCATCTGCTGCCGTACGGCGTGCAGCAGGGCGAGGCATTCATCCAGACGCCGGTCGGGCAGCAATTCATCGAGACCATCCGGCGTCGATCGACGGTGAAGTTCTCGCGCATCGAGATCGAGTCGGACGAAGTCCCGCTGCAGAGCGTCGCGTCGGTGATTGCCGCGACGACCGGCGCGCCCGTGGATGGCGGCGCCATGGTGCATGTCGCGAGCGATCTCGATGCGGACGTGTCGATCGAGTATGCGAACAGCGCGGACTTCGCCGCGTCGACGATCCTCGATGCTGGAAGGACCGACGATTTCGGTGGTGTCGCCCAGCAGCTCGATGGACTCGCGCCGGGGACACCCGTGTTCTGGCGAGCGCGACTGGGCCGCAACGCCGAGGAGCGCATCAGCCCGACGCGGATGTTCCGCGTGCTCCCATCGCCGGGCAGCCACGAGGAAGTGAGCTTCGTCTACGGTGCGTGCGCGAGTCAGTTCAATGGCATCTTCGATCAGATCGCCGCGCGCGATTTCGACTTCTTCGTGTGGCAGGGCGACCTCAACTATCCCGACACGCACGGGCCGTTCGCGCAGTCGTTCGCCGGATACGCCGGCATCTGGCGCTGCTTCCTCACCAATCCGCGCATTGCACCGATCCTCGCCTCGCGTTTCTTCGTTGCCGGGCGCGACGATCACGACTATGGCTTTCAGGATTCCAACGCGGCGCATCTCGCGCCGTGGGGCATCGCGCCCTGGGAGTCGCTGATGAATCCGCGCACCTACCAGCGGATCAGCGCCGGTCCGCTCGACGTGTTCCTGCTCGATCAACGCAAGTGGAAGGATGATCCGTCGCTGCCGGACACGGTCGACAAGACGCTGATCGGTTTGCAGCAGCGCGACTGGCTGTTGCAAGGCCTCGCGTCATCGAGCGCGCCGTTCAAGGTGATTTGCTCGCCGTGTTCCGTGTCTCCGAGTGGCCACCCGAACCACAGCGATGGGAACTGGGGCGCGCACTTCGAAGCGGAGCGCGAGCTGCTGCTCGCGCACATCCGCGATCACGTGTCAGGCCAGACGATCTTCCTGACCGGCGACACGCACTTCACGATGCTGCTCGACCTCGACGGGCTCATCGAGCAGCGCGCGTGTCCGCTCGACATCCCGCTGCCGAACGATCAGAGCATCACCAACCCGGATCTCGAGCTCAACTTCGGCGCCACGCCCGGCGTGCAGTACTGGTCGCGGCGCGGACACTTCTCGCTGGTGCGCGCGTCGGTGGTGGAGGGCGTGCCGGTGATGACGCTGGAGCTCGTGCGCGAGGACGGCGTGACCGTCAGCAGTCGCCGATTCACCGCAGTAAGCTCATCGCCATGAACGACACGCTGGTGCGGGTGCTGATGGTTGCGGGGATGCTGACCGCATTCATCGTCGTGGAATTCGCGATCGGGCGATTCCCGATCCGCGGCGTCTCCTCGCGCAACAACTGGCTCGACGTCGCCGCATTCGCGCAGGCGACGTTCCTCGCCGGACCGCTGATCGCCTACGGCACCGCGTTGATCGAGACCGTCCTGTTCCCGGGCCATGCGGGCGCGTGGTCGGCGGCGCCGTGGTGGCTGCAGCTCGTCGCGTTCCTCGTCTGCGAGGACATGGTGCAGTACTGGTATCACCGCGCGAGCCACAAGTACGCATGGCTGTGGCCGGCGCACAAGTTCCACCACACCCCGGAGTACATGGGCGTGCGCATCATCTGGCGCAACAGCTTCCTCTACGACTTGCTGATGCCGAACATCTGGCTCGCGGGCGTGCTCGTGTATCTCGGCTTCGGCGAAGTGTTCTTCTGGTACAACCTGGTCAAGCTCTTCATCACCATGGGCGCGCACAGCACGACGCGCTGGGACGAAGTGCTCTATCGCCACCAGGCGCTGCATCCGATCGCGTGGATCGTCGAGCGCACCGTGTCGACGCCGGCGACGCACTTCGCGCACCACGCGCTCGACGAGAGCGACGGCATCGGCCACTACAACGGCAACTTCGGCAATCTGCTGTTCTTCTGGGACGTGCTGTTCGGCACCGCGCGCATCACGCGCAAGTATCCGCCGGCATTCGGCGTCGCGGTCGATCCGAAGGCCGGGCCCGATCCCTGGTACGTGCTGATCTTCTATCCGTTGTTCAGGCGTGACGGCGTCCGCTGAAGCCGAGTCGCCACTTATTCGCGGCACTCGGGCACACTAGCTGAAGGCTCCCGGGGAGCCGTGACGCGAGCAGGGAATGAGCGGATCCAAGAGCGCAGAGACGCGCGAGTCGGCGGAGGTCCATCGGCACAAGTTCTTTGCGCCGACCACTCCAGCCGGCGCCATCCGGCGCAGCGCGATCATCGAGCGCGTCCTGCATCCGGACGCGGCGCGCGTCGTGCTGCTGCAAGGCCCCGCGGGTCACGGCAAGTCCACTGCGTTGCAACAGCTGCAGTCCATCTGCAGCGAGCAGGGCTGCATCACGGCCTGGCTGACGCTCGACGAGGGTGACAACGACACCCGCCGGTTCTACCAGCACGTGCAGGCGATGGTTGCCGACGTCATCGACTCGCCACCTGCCGAAGGCAGCGGCCGCCGGCGCTCCGACTGGCTGATCGATCGCCTGCAAGCCGCGGCGAGCCCGGTCGTGCTGGTGCTGGACGATTTCCAGGTGCTGTCGAACAAGACCGTGCTCGCCTTCTTCCGCGAGCTGTTCGAGCGCATCCCCGCGAACACGCGGCTCCTGATCGGCACGCGGTCGACGCCGGAAATGGGATTGACGCGCCTGGTGGTCAACCAGCGCGCGCTGGTGTTGCACGCGGACGATCTGCGCTTCTCGCCCTCCGAGGTCGAGCAGTTCTTCCGCGGCGCCGGCAGCGACGTGAGCAACGACGAAGTCGCTGCGATCTATCGCCGCACGGAAGGCTGGCCGGCCGCGCTCCAGCTGTTCCGCCTGTCGCTCAAGAGCCCGAGCGTGCGCCAATCGCTCGGCGATCTCACCACCTATCGTCCTCGCGAGCTTGCCGAATATCTCGCCGACAACGTGCTCGCACTGCAGGCGCCGGACATCCAGGATTTCCTGCGGCGCACCTCGCTGCTGCAACGCCTTTCGGCTTCGCTCTGCCATGCGGTGACCGGGCGCGTCGACTCGCAGGAGCTCCTGCTCAAGCTCGAGCGCACCGGCTTGTTCGTGCGCAGCCTCGACACCGACCTGCGCTGGTTCAAGTACCACGCGCTGTTCGCGTCGTTCCTGGTCGAGCAACTGCAGGAGACCTCGCCGGACACGGTGCAGGAAGTGCACCGCATCGCGGCGCGCTGGCATCTGGAGCGCGGCGACTACGAAGACGCGGTCGAGCATGCGATCGCCTGCAAGGATTTCACGCTCGCCGCCGACACGCTCGACACGTGGGCTTCGCAGCTGGTCGCCGACGCGCAGATCATCACGCTCGAGCGGTGGTTCGAGCAGCTGCCGTTCGAGGAGGTCGCGAAGCGGCCGTCGCTGCTCATCAAGTGCGCCTGGGCGCTGGTGTTCCTGCATCGGCGGCAGAAGGTGAAGCCGCTGCTCAAGCTGCTCGAGAGCCGCGCCACGTCCGACGCCGACGCCAACATCGTGCTGTCGATGGCGGCGATCTCCGCAGACGACGTCGCAGGCTCGGAGCGCTGGGTGCAGCGCGTGCCGCTGCGCAAGGAGCAAGCAGAGACGTTCGCGGCGTTCGAGCTCGGCGCCGCCGCCAACCTCGCGGCCTATCACGCGCTCGGCGCAAGCGAGTTCGAGACGGCGCGATCGCTGCTGGCGCTCGCACGCGCGCACAACGAGCGGGGCAGCGCGATCTTCAGCGGCGGCTACACCGTCGGCATGCACGGCATGCATCTCTTAGCGCAGGGACAGCTGCGCGAGGCGCTCGACAGCTTCCGCGCCGGGATGGCGCAGACGCGCATGCACGCGGACAACTCGGTGGCATCGGCGGCGATGGTCGCGTGCTACATCTGGGTGCTCTACGAAGCCAACGAGCTCGACCAGGCGGAAGCGCTGTTCGGGCGCTACCACGACATCATCAGCGAATCGGCGCTGCTCGATTTCTTCGTCGTCGCCTACCTCGCGATCGTGCGCATCCACGATGCGCGCGGCCGCTCGGCGCGCGCGCTCGAAGTGCTCGACGAAGCCGAATCGATCGGCCACGGCCACGGCTGGGAGCGGCTGATCCGCGTGATCAACTGGGAGCGGGCGCGACGTGCGCTGCTCGCCGGCAGTGTCGAGCGCGCGATCGCGATCTCGGCGCTCGAGGGATCATCGGATGCGCCGCCCCATCGCATCCTGTTCTCCGAGGACGCCGAGGGCGAGGCGCTCGGCCGTCTGCGCCTGGCGATCCATCGGATGGATCTCGGCGCCGCGACCGCGATGCTCGCTGCCGAGTACGCGCGCTCGCGGGGGCGCGTCTATCGCCAGATCAAGCTCAATCTGCTCGAGGCGCTGCTGCATCAGCGTCGCGAAGAGAGCAACGGCGCGCAGCGCTGCCTGAAGAAGGCGTTGCAGCTCGCCGCGCCCGGAGGCTTCGTGCGCTGCTTCCTCGACGAGGGCGAAGGCGTGCTGCAGCTGCTGCGCGAGAGCTATCAGCGCCTGCTCGAGTCCGAGGACGACGAGCTCGCGCCCGGCGTGAAGCGCGCCTTCGTCGAGCAGCTGCTGCAGGCGTCGGGCACCGATCTTTCACGCAGCGGCGATGCGCGCGAGGCCCGACCGGTCGAGCCGCTCACCGATCGCGAGAAGGAGATCCTCGTGTTCCTCGCCAACGGCGTCTCCAACAAGGAGATGGCGAGCCGGCTGTTCGTGTCGGAGAACACGGTCAAGTTCCACCTGAAGAACATCTATTCGAAGCTCGCGGTCGGCAGTCGCCTGCAGGCGATCAATGCTGGCCGGAAACTCGGGCTGATTCATTGACTTCACCGGTGCGCGCCAAAACTACCCATTCGTGTAGTGCGCCGTGCGGCTCCGGATTCTCTAATCGCAGCAACTAGAACTTCGATCGCGGGACGGCGCGCGTCGCCGGACACCCGAACGGTCTTCAAGGTGTGGCGGCGACAGGAGGTTGCATGAAGCAGTTCGAGGACAACGCGCAGTCGTCGTCCAGCGCGTCCTGGTCCGACGCCTGACCGCGCATGTATTCACTGCGCTACCGCATCGCTCGCTGGGTCATGGCCCATCGCGGACTCGCGTGGGCCGTCTTCGCGCTGATCACCGGCGTCTTCGCGCTCGGGCTGCGCGGCGTCGAGCTCAAGACGATCTTCTCCGATCTGCTGCCCGCCGACGATCCGTTCGTGCAGGTGTTCAAGGATCACCCGAACTTCGGCAATCCGCTGACCGTCACCGTGATGGTCAAGCGCAAGCAGGGTGACATCTACAACTTCGAGACGCTGTCGAAGGTCTGGCAGATGACGCGCGACATCGACCTCGCGCCCGGCGTCGACCACGACCAGATCCTGTCGATCGCGACCGAGAAGGCGCGCTACGCAGAGGCGACGCCGTTCGGCATCGACATGCGGCCGCTGATGGAAGATCGCGTGCCGAAGACTCCGGACGAGATCACCGAGTTCAAGACGCGCGTCGACAAGTCGCCGGCGGCACGCACGTTCCTCATCTCCAACGACAGCGCGGCGACGCTGATCAACGCCACCTTCATCGAGCAGAAGCTCGACTACGGCGAGGCCTTCCAGTTCGTGCAGGACCTGGTCGAGAAGAATCGCGACGCCGACCACGAGATCTATCTCGCGGGCCAGCCGGCGCTCACCGGCTGGGTCTACAAGTACCAGAAGCAGACCTACACGATCTTCGCGGTGACCATCGGCGCGCTGATCCTCGCGCTCGCCTTGTACATGCGCAACGTCGTGGGCGTGGTGACGCCGATCGTGACCAGCACCGTCGCGGCGATCTGGGGCTTCGGCTTCGTCGGCTGGCTCAAGGCGCCGATCGAGCCGCTCCTGATGGTGGTGCCGCTCTTGCTGATCGCGCGCTCGTTCTCGCATTGCGTGCAGTTCACCGAGCGCTATTACGAGATCTACGCGCATGTGCACGATCGCGTGAAGGCGGCCGAGATCACGATGGGCGTGATGATGGCGCCGTCGGTGCTCGGCATCTTCACCGACATCGTCGGCATCTTCCTGATCGCGGTCGCGCCGATTCCCGCGATGGAGCGCTTCGCGCTGTTCTGCGGCTTCTGGGCGGTGTGGCTGATCCCGACCGGCGTCGTGCTCATCTCGCTGCTGCTGTCGTCGCTGCCGGCGCCGCGCAACGTCGACCAGCTGGTCGGACGCGGCGCGCTCGCGAGCCCCTTCCAGCGGATGCTGCAGTCGCTGCTGCGTGGCGTCTCACGCGTCACCTATGGCAAGCCGGCACGCATCACCACGGCCGTGGTCGCCGTCTTCGCCGTGTTCTCCGTCTACACCGCGCTGCAGATCAAGATCGGCAATCCGGTGGAAGGCTCGAGCCTGTTGTGGCCGGTGTCCGAGTTCAACGAAGCCGTGCGCCAGATCAACTCACGATTCCCAGGGGTCAACACGCTCGAGATCGTGCTCGAGGCCAAGGACCCGAACGATCCGAATCGCGTCGCGCGCCAGGCCGACACCGCGCTGACCATGGCGAAGCTGCAATACATCATGGAGAGCGGATCGGCGCCGCCGCGCGCGACGCTGTCGTTCAACGACTACATGATGGAGGGCAATCGTCTGTTTGCGGGCGGCGATCCGAAGTGGTTGCCTATCGATCCGACCAACTACGCGACCAATGCCGCCGCCGGTGCGGTCACCTTGGGCACGAGCTCGAAAGCGTTCTCCCACGTGATGGACTTCAACCAGGAGAACTCGACCGTCTCGCTCTGGTACAAGGACAACAAGCAGGAGACAGTCGACGCCGCGCTGGCCGCCGCCAAGGCCGCGGTCGACGCCGTCGGTATCGATCACAAGCAGTTCCTCGTCCGGCTCGGCACGGGAACCATCGCGCTGCAGCAGGCGATGAACAACGTCGTCCATCGCTATCACTGGGTGATCATCGGGCTCCTCAACATCGTCATCGGCATCGGCTGCAGCCTCGCGTATCGCTCGGTCGTGGCGGCGATCCTGCTGTTGATCCCGGTCAATCTCGCCAACTTCACGTTGAACGCGTCGATGCATCTCATCGGCATCGGGCTCGACATCAACTCGCTGATGGTCGCGGCGCTCGGCGTCGGCGTCGGCATCGACTACGGCATCTATCTCCTGTCGCGCATCTGCGAGGAATACCACGCGCAGCAAGGGGACTGGGGCCGCGCGATCACCGCGTCGCTCGCCACCACCGGCAAGGCGATCCTGTTCACCGCTTCGATCATGCTCGTCGGCATCGCCCCGTGGTACTTCCTCTCGGGCCTGAAATTCATGGCCGACATGGGCCTGCTGCTGGTGGTGACGCTGGCGATCAACATGGTACTGGCGCTGATCGTGCTGCCGCTACACGTGTGGCTGTTCAAGCCGAGCTTCGTTGGACGCAAGGATCTGTTCGTGGGCGAGGGCGTCGACCTCTCCGAGTTCACCGCCGACAAGCGCGAGAACGAGAGCGCGTCGATGCGCGTCGCATCCCCGGCTACAACCTCCGGGACGCAAGGGTTGTCCGCATGAGGAGAGCGTGATGCACATCCGAAAGTACGATTTTGATTATGGTCGGCGGCAGTTGCTCAAGAACGCGGCGATGGGCGCTGGCGCGGGTGTGCTCGCTCCCCTGTGGCCGCTCATCGCCAACGGCGACATGGGCAAGGCCTATCCCGACGAGCTGATGTCGATCGAGATGTACACCAAGGGCAAGGTCAAGGTCGGCGACTTCATCACGGCCAACAACGTCGACGCGGTGAAGGACCTGCTCGATCCGATCACGTTCAAGCAGATCAAGGAAATGGGACGCAAGATCAAGATCGTCCCGCCGACCAAGGACCCGACGGATCTCTATCCGACCGAGTTCCTGCAGACGACGCTCAAGAACAAGGGCAAGGCGATCCTCGGCAAGGACGGCAACATCTACAACGGCGCCGACGGCAACGCCTGGATCGGCGGCCTGCCGTTCCCCGATGCGAAGACCGGCGAAGAAGCGATCGCGAATCTCACCATCTCCTGGGGCCGTCACGACTATTGCCAGTACGCGATCCGTCAGTGGGACATCAATCCTGCCGGCGACGAGGCGTATCAGTACGACTTCGTCTGGGCCGAGCTGCAGTGCAACGGCCGCCTCGACGGCAAGCCGTACGCGGACAAGAAGGACCTGCTGCGCCTGCAGTCGGTGTGGTTCACCGCACCGTCCGACGTGTCGGGCTCTTCGTTCCTGTCGATCTGGTACTACGACCAGCGCAAGTTCCCGGACCTCTATGGGTATTTCCCCGCGTTCAAGCGCGTGCGCCAGTTCCCGACCAATCAGCGCTTCGAGCCGCTGCTGCCCGGCATCACCTGGTTCCTCACCGACGCGTGGGCCGCCGGCGATCCGATGCTGACCTGGGGCAACTACAAGATCCTCGGCCGCCAGCCGATGCTCGGCCCGCAGACGCAGAACTGGAACGGCTCGAAGAAGAACTGGGAATACGGCGTGCACGGCGGGCCGAAGAACAAGACCTTCCTCGACACCAACTTCTCGATGTGCCCCGAGTGCATCGTGCTCGAAGCCGAGCCGACGGGTTATCCGCGCGCGCCGGTGGGCAAGAAGCGCGTGTGGATCGACGTGCGCAATCAGCAATTCGTCGCCTACATCACCTACGACCGACGCGGTGAGATCTGGAAATCCTTCGAGCCGGGCTGGGGCATCTACAAGGACGGCGCCGCGGTGGTGAAGGACTCGATGGGCAAGCCCGAGTGGTCGTGGACCTACGTGATGAGCCACGACATCCAGGCCAACCGAATGTCGCGCGTCATGCACACCGAGTCGTGCGCCGGCGGCTACAAGTCGGTGTTCTCGACCAACGGCGTCGACGTCTACAACAAGTACCTCACCGTCAACGCCATCTCGCGCCTGGGCGCGGTGTGATGACGCGCACGCTCGTCGCCGGAATGCTGATCGCGGCCTGCGCGCAAGCGCAGGCCGCGGGCACCGCCGGCACCGAAGCGCTGGTCAGCGGCGTGCCGCACGACGCGCTGTTCGCGGTGAACTTCGACGGCGCCAACGGCATCGTCGCCGGCGCGCCGGGAAAGATCTTCGACACGCACGACGGCGGCAAGACCTGGAAAGCCGACACGTCCTTCCCGACGCCGCTCGCGGTGCTGGGCGCCGATCTCAAAGGCGATCGCGCGATCGCGGTCGGGCAGATGGGCCTCGTGTTCGTGCGCGACGGTGGCAACGGCTGGAAGAAGATCGACGCCGGGACGACCGAGCGCCTGATGAACGTGAGCCTCAACAGCAAAGGCGTCGCAGTCGCCGTCGGCTCGTTCGGCACGGTGATCAAGTCGGAAGACGGCGGGCAGACCTGGGCAGCGATCCCGCCGGACTGGAAACCGTACCTCACCACGGATCAGGTCGAGCAGGGCATCCAGCCGCACATGTCGGCCGCGCACGTCGGCGAAGACGGCGTGATCACGATCGCCGGCGAGTTCAGCCTGATCCTGCGCAGTAGCGACGGCGGCAAGACCTGGACCGCGGTGAACAAGGGCGAGCCGACGGTGTTCGCGCTCGACTTGCGCGGCGACGGCGTCGGCTATGCGGTCGGGCAGGACGGATTGATCCTGCGCACGGCCGATGGCGGTGCGACGTGGACCAAGCTCGCGGCGGCCAGCAAGGCGAACCTGCTCGGCGTGCGCTCGACCGGCAACACCCTCGTCGTCACGGCGATGCACGACATGATCGCCAGCACCGACAGCGGGCAGAGCTGGCGTCACGTGCAGACGCCGGACGTGCTCGCAGCGTGGTACAGCGGCGTGGCCGTCGCCGACGGCACGCTCATCGCAGTAGGACATACAGGGCGAATCATCAAGATCAATCTGTAGGGACGACCGGGGAGAGCGACCGTGACAGGGACGAAAAACATCGTGGGCGTGCTCGTGGGAATTGTGGCGACGGTTGCGACGATGCCGGTCCGCGCCGACGACACGCCAGGCTTCTTCAGCGGCATGTTCACCGGCTTCGACATCAGCGTCGGCGGCTTCCTGCGTAGCGAGACGACGATCTCCGCGACCAGCGAGGACAATCCCGCCAACCAGTACGGCAACGTGTTCAACGGCGTGTCCGAGCCGCGCCAGGCGTACGTGCCGCCGGGCTATCTGCCGGTCGTGCTCGACAACACGGTCGGCATTCCGGTCATCAGCAATCTGCCGCGCACCGCCGTCTCGTCATGGACGTCGGTGTCGTTCCCGACGGCCGCTGCCGCAGACGCTTCCACGCCGGGTCTGCGAGGCACCTTCACCGCGAATCCGACGACGCTGCCGATCCAGCAGAGCCCGGTGACCGGCACTCCGTTCCCGAAGGTCGACAATCGCTGGAACCTCCTGATGCTGCGCGGCGAGCTCGAGACCGGCATCAAGTTCGGCCCCGATCTCGCGCTGATCGCGCGCGTGCGCGCCGTGTTCGATCCGGATCAGTACAAGGATTTCGACGCGCACAGCGTCGATCAGACGATCACGCAGAACGGAGCGGTGACGCCGGGGCTCAACGGCGGCGGCATCAATGGCGGCGATCCGCGGCTCTACGCGGGGACGCCGGACTTCTTCGACTATCGTGTCGAAGGCGGCAAGCGCGGGCACACGCTGGAGTGGACCGGCAAGCGCTATCAGATCTACTTCCCCGCGCTGGTGCTCGACTACAACCACGGTCCGCTGACCGTTCGCGTCGGCAATCAGCAGATCGCGTGGGGCCAGGCGCTGTTCTTCCGCGTGTTCGACGTGCCCGACGGCCTCGACCTGCGCCGCCACCTCGTGCTCGATTACGCGCAGGAGGAATACGCCGACGAGCGGGTGCCGGCGCTCGGCGTGCGCCTGGGCTGGCAGTTCACCGACGAGATCCTCGCCGACGCTTTCGTGCAGCGCTTCCAGCCGACCGTGTACGGCAACCCGAACACGCAATACAACGTGATCCCCGTCGGGTTCACTGTGCACGACATGTTCTACGAAGGCGGCTACGACAAGAAGCTCTCCTACGGCATGCGCATCAAGGGCAACTTCGGCCAATGGGGCTTCCAGGCGATGGCGACGCGGCGCTACAACCCCGACGGCGTGTTCCGCTGGACCGCTTCGGGCGTCGATCGCAACCTGCCGTGCGCGAACGTGCTCGACAACACCATCGCGTGCCGCGTCGAGCTCACGCTGCAGAGCGAAGGTCTGCGCTCGGGCGCGCTGCTCGCGCAATCAGCGTTCGAAGTCGCGCCCGGCGGCGTCTATTCCGCGAACGAATGGTTCAACTACGCCGGCCGCGTGCGCCTGCAGGCGATCGACGGCCTCAACGCGTCGATCAACGATTTCCCCTCGACCACGCAGCTGTTCGCCTCGCCCGTGGACTTCCAGACCAACTGCCAGGGCGACGGCAACTGCCAGGCGTGGAACGAGCTCAACACGTTCTTCATCGCTGCCGGCGGCAGCCTGCGCGGCCACATCGCGCGCGAGTACTTCGCCGAGAACGTGTTCGCGCTGGGCGGCAGCTACGTCGTCGAAGGCGAGCCCGGCGGCCTGCTCGATCAGCTGATCATCAACCTCGAGACGAGCTACACGCCCAATCGCGTGTTCACGCCGCTCACGCTCACGACCAAGGGCTATCCGCGCAAGAACGCGTCGGTCACCGCGCTGGTGATGGAGAAGTACTACCGCTTCACCGACGCATTCCCGGCGACCTATTTCGTGTTCCAGTACATGCACCGCAACGTCGACGATCTGTTCGGCCGCCTGCTCTCCGGTTACGGCGGCGACGAGCACAATCAGGCGCCGGGCGTGCACAACGCCGATTACGTCGTGTTCGCGTTCCAGCAACCGTTCCCGCAGGACGTCTATCGCGCCGGCTTCGCGCTGCTGGTCGATCCGCGCGGCAGCCTGCTGGTGCAGCCCGGCCTGCGCTGGCGCCCGCGCAGCGACTTCCAGGTCGACGCCTTCTACACCTACATCAACGGCCATCTCGGCGGCGCGAATCCGAACAACACGCTGCTGTCGACGCTGGATTTCGCCGACGAGTTCACCGTGCGTCTGAGTTACCAGTTCTAGAGAGATCGATCCCCCACTTGCCGGCGGCTGTCGGGGCCTCCCCCCAAAGTCGCCGGCAATTTTTGATTCGCCATGCACATCCGCCGCTACGACGCGGGCTACAGCCGCCGCCAGTTCCTGAAGACCGCCGCGGTGGGCGCGTCGGCGGGCGTGCTCGCGCCGCTCTGGAAAGTCCTCGCAGCGACGGGTGACGCGACGAAGGCGTATCCCGACGAGTTGCTGTCGATCGAGGGCTACACCAAAGGCAAGATCAAGACCGGCGACGAGATCACCGCGGCCAACGTCGAGCACGTGAAGGATCTGCTCGAGCCGATCCGCTACGAGCAGATCGTCAAGCAGGGAAGGAAGCTCAAGGTCGCGTCGACGACGACCGACCTGATGAAGCTGTCGCCGTGGGATTACATCGAGGCGACGTTGCGCAACGCGGGCAAGGCAAAGTTCGACGCGAAGGGCAACGTGGTCAACGCGGCCGACGGCCAGCCCTGGATCGGCGGCAATCCATTCCCGGATGCCAAGACCGGCATCGAGCTCTTCGCCGCGCAGACGCTGTCGTGGGGACGCCACGATGCATCGTTCTACGCGTGCCTGATCGACACCGTCGATCACGAGGGCAACATCAAGTTCAAGTACAGCGCGGGCTGGGCGGAGCTCTCGGCGGTCGCGCGCGTCACGCTCGATCCAAAGCCGTACTGGCCGCAGCAGAAGGACAAGCTGCGCTTCCAGTCGGTGTTCTTCCTGTCGCCGCAGAATTTCCGCGGCACGTCGTTCCTCAACATCTGGGACTACGACCACAGCACGTTCCCGATGCTCTACGGCTACGTCGCGGAGTTCCGGCGCATCCGCCAGTTCCCGACCGATCAGCGCTTCGAGCCGCTGGTGCCCGGGGCGACGCTGTATCTTTCCGACGCGTGGGCTGCGGGCGATCCCCTGCACACCTGGGGCAACTACAACATCGTCGGCCGCGGTCC
>DASRHK010000099.1:0-31593 GCA_035650495.1 Nevskiaceae bacterium
AACATGCTGCAACAGGCGGGCGTCCCGAAGGACGCGTTGAAGGGCGGGCTCGACGAGAAACAGCTCAAGAAGGCGCTCGAAGACGCGCCGTCGCCTGCGCCGCACTTGAAGACGAAGTGGCACCCGGACGCGGTCGGCATCATAGCGATCATTCTTGGTGCGTTGCTGTTTTTGTGGGCGCCGATGGCGATCGTTTTGTATTTGCGGACGTCGTCGACGCTGGCGATGGTGTGGGTGCCCGCGGGCGTGCAGACGATGTTGCGCGATCCGCTCGGGTACTTCGTGTTGTGCGCGTTCGTGCTGCCGGCGTTGGTGTTGCGGTTCCTCGTCGACGCGTACACGACGACGTCCTTCATCGCGTCGCCGCCGTGGTTGTTCGTGAAGGGAGCCGTCGTGTTGCTCGCGTGGGCGTTGTGCGGCTTGTACGTGCGCAGTCACGCGCGCGCCTTCGATTTGCCGGTGGACGACGACGATTGGACCCCGCACGGGCTCGGCGCGACGACGCCGAACGCGGCGAAGCTCGCGGCGGTCGCCCAGTACTGCAGCGGCGGCTTCTCGAAATACTTGAGCCCGTCCAGGCGCGGCGTGACCCAGTCGCCGGTCGCGAGCATCTCGCGCGAGATCTCCGAATAACGCCCTTCGTCGGGATGCACCAGATCGCGGCATCCGAGCGGCGCGAACCAGATCAGCGCGGCGGCGATCCAGAGGAGCAATGCGAGCCGCGGTGTGGCAGGTGCTTCCGTCAATTTTCCCCCGCTTTTGTGATGAAGATCGCGGCGCGCGAATGATAGGCCGGTCGGTTGCTCGCTGCATCGGCTAGACTTTGGCCCAACACCGGGAAGCACCGAATCGAGAAGGGGAGTCACGATGAAGCTGGGAAGCCGCAGCGTCTTTGTCGCCACCGCATTGCTCGCCTTTGCCGCGGGCGCTTCGGCCGAGCCGGCCGCCAAGAAGGAAGCCAAGGCCGCGGAGGCCAAGCCGGCGCAGAAGACCGATCCCGCGACGATGACCGTCGACGACATCCGCGCCTGCATGCGCGACAACCTGGTCGATCGCGGCTCGCTGCGCGAGCTCAACGTCAAGGCCACCGATCGCGAAGGCCAGACGCACGAGATCAAGATGAAGCTGTTCTGGAAGCCCGGCAAGGACGGGCTCGCGCGCATGAACCTGCGTGTGCTCGAGCCCAAGGACCTGCACGGATCGAGCTATCTGTTGCTCGAGAAGCCCAAGGGCGAAGAGGTGTTCTTCTTCCTGCCGGCGAACCACACCGTGCTCAAGGTGACCGGCAACGAGATGACGCGACCGCTGTGGGGCACCGACTTCTCCTACACCGAGATCAAGCAGGTGCAGGGCCTGCTGCTCGACGGACTCACCAAGCGCATCGCCGACGCCAACGTCGGCGACAAGCCGACGTTCGTGCTGGAGACTGCCACGCGCCAGGAAACGACCGGCTATAAGAAAGTGGTGTCCTACGTCGACCAGGCGAGCTGCACGCTGGTGAAGAGCGAGTTCTTCGCCAAGGGCTCCAAGCCGAAGAAAGTGCTCGAGGCCGATCTGTCGACGCTGATGAAGGTCGACACGTATTGGCTGGTGCTCGGCTACAAGATGACGAACACCGCCGAAGGCTCGCACACCGATCTCACGCTCGGCGACCTGTTCCTGATGGAGAAGAACACCGAGAAGATGTTCGATCCGGAACAGTTCTATCAGGTCGCCGAATAGCGATCAGCCGCAGCTGTGAGTGAGATCGCCGCTGCGGTCACCGAGCACGCTCACGCGCACGCGCCCGACGGCGGGCCCGGACGCTTCTCCAGCTGGTTCGCGACCCATCCGGGCTGGACGCTGGCGATCACCCTGGCGCTGTCGCTGCTCGCGTTCTCGCGGCTGATCGATCCGTCGACGTTCTCGCTGCGCGTCGCCATCGACCCCTCGATGGATCCGCTGGTCGCGCAGGACGATCCGGAGCGTCGCTACTACGATCAGATCCGCAAGCGCTTCGGCAACGACGAGGCTGTGCTCGTCGTCCTCGATACGCCCGACGTCTACGCGCCGGAATCGCTGAAGCAGCTGCACGCGCTGACCGAGAAGCTCTCCGATCTGCCCGGCGTGTCGGAGGTCGATTCGCTGATCAACACGTCGCTCGGCAGCTCTGCCGGCGAAGAGCTGCACTTCGAGAATCTGCAGACGGCGGATCTGTCGGAGCCCGGGCTCGGGGCGCGCCTGCGCACGGCAGTGCAGGGCAATCCGCTGATTCGCGGACAGCTCGTCTCGGCCGACGGCAAGTCCGCCGCGATCCTCGTGCATCCGGAAGCCGAGACCGATCGCGAGATGCTCGCCGAGCGCTTCGCCGAGACCGTGATCGCGACCGCCGACGCCGATCTCGCGCCCGGCATGAAAGTGTGGGTCACCGGCGGCCCGGTGATCCGCGCCGCGACGAGCCAGGCGGTGCTGAAGCAATTGCGCTGGGTGATTCCCGCGATCGTCGTGCTGCTCACGGCGCTGCTCGCGCTTGCGTTCCGCTCGGTGCGCGGCGTGCTGCTGCCGCTCGCGACGATCGTGCTCGCGCTCGGCTGGACCTTCGCGACGCTGTCGCTGATCGGCCGGCCGCTGAATCTCATCACCAGCCTCGTGCCACCGCTGCTCGTGACGATGGGACTCGCGTACTGCGCGCACATCCTCTCGGAGTTCGAGGCCCTGCCCGCAACGCTCACGCCGCGAGAGCGCATCGCGACGCTGATCCACGAAGTCACTGCGCCCGTGATGCTGACGGGCGTGACGACGATCGCCGGCCTGCTCGCGCTCGCGATCGGCGCATTGCCCGCGACCGTCGAGTTCGCGTGGCTGTCGGCACTCGGCGTCGGCTACACCGTGATCCTCGTGCTGACCTTCGTCCCCGCGTGCCTTCGCTTCACCGCGCCGCGTCAGAAGCCGCTGCCCGATCAGAAGCTGTTCGAGCAGGGGAGCCAGCGCATCGGCGCGTTCGATCTGCGCTATCGCAAGGCGATCCTGTGGGTCGCGTCGCTCGTGTTCCTCGGCGCGGTCGCGGCGGCTTCGCAGATCCGCATCGGCGATCAGTTCGTCGGCATCTTCCCCGAGCACGCGCGCGTGCGCGCCGACTACGAAGCGGTGAATCGCGCGCTCGGCGGCGTCAATCCACTGCCGATCGTCATCGAAGCACGCCAACCCGACACGTTCACCGATCCCGCGGTGTTGCACGAGCTCGAGGAGCTCGAAGGGTGGCTGCGCGCGCAACCGGAAGTCGGCGCCGTGTCCAGCGTGGTCGATCACGTGAAGCTGCTCAATGCCAATCTCGCGCAATCCGGCGGCGCCGCACTCGAGATCCCGAAGTCGCGCGAGCTCATCAAGCAGCTCTACTTTTTCGGCGACGGTCCCGAATTGCAGAGCGTGATCGATCGCAAGCGCGCGTCGACGCAGATCAGCGTGCGGCTCACGGTCGACGACACCGCCGCGATCTCGCGCTTCCTCGATCGCCTGCGTCCACGCCTCGCAGAATTGCCGACGGGTCTCACCGGCCACATCACCGGCAACGCGGCGCTGCTCGTGCAATCGGTGAACACGGCGACCAATGGACAGATCCAGAGCGTGGCCATCGCGCTGCTCCTCGTGTATCTGTGTCTCGCGATCCAGTTCACCTCGTGGGGCGTGGGCCTGCTCGCGTCGCTGCCGACGACGCTGCAGACGGCGATCTATTTCGGCGCGCTCGGACTCTCCGGCATCACGCTCAACGCGACGACGAGCCTCGTCGAATGCCTCGTGCTCGGGCTCGCGGTCGACGACACCATCCACTATCTCGCGCGCTTCAACACCGCGGCGAAGCGCAGCGGATCGGAGACGAATGCGGCCGTCGCGGCGCTCACCGGCGTGTTGCGTCCGGTCACTCTGACGAAGGCGATTCTCGCCGCCGGATTCCTGATGCTCGCGACCGGCGACCTGCACAATCAGGTGGTGTTCGGCTGGCTCGCCGGCTTGACGCTGTTCTCCGCGTGGCTCGTCGACATCTTCGTCACGCCGGCGTTCATGAGCCAGGTGCGCATCGTCACCTTGTGGGACACGCTGCGCCTCGATCTCGGCGCGAACGTGCAGTCGACCATCCCGATCTTCGCGGGACTGTCGACGCGGCAGGCGCGCATCTTCGCGCTGATGTCGAAGATCGAATCGCTGCCCGCGGGCACGCGCGTGATGAGCGAAGGCGATCCGGCGGGCGACGTCTACGTCGTCATCGAAGGCGAGCTGTCGATCTGGATCGAGCGCGACGGCAAGCGCACTGAGCTTCGGCGGCTGTCGCGCGGCGGGCTGGTCGGCGAGCAGGGATACTTCGGGCAGAAGCGCACGGCGAACGTCGATGCGCTGACGCGCGTGCGGCTGCTGCGCTTCGACGACGCCGATCAGGAACGCATCTGCCGGCGCTATCCGTGGGTCGCCGCGCGCGTGTTCCTCAACATGAACAAGATCCAGGCCGAGCGCCGGGCGGAGATGCAGAAGCTTCGATAGGGGGGAACTCATGGGCTACACGATCAGCAGTGATCAGCTCGCATCGATCGCCGGACGCTCGACGCCGCTCATGCCGGCGCTCGCGCAGTGGATCAACCAGACCTGTCCCACCTACGAGATCGACCTGCCGCACGAGTTCGCCCATTTCCTCGCGCAGGCCTGCCACGAGACCGATCGCTTCCGCACGCTGCGCGAGTACGCGTCGGGCAAGGCCTATGAGGGTCGCGCCGATCTCGGCAACACGCAGCCCGGCGACGGCGTGCGCTTCAAGGGCCGCGGGATTTTCCAGACCACCGGGCGCGCGAACTATCTGCAGCTCGGCATCAAGCAGGGCCGGCGCGATTTGTTCGTCAATTCACCGGAGCTGCTCGAACAGCCTCAGTACGCGGTGTGGAGCGCGTGCGAATACTGGAAGGGTCGTCACCTGACCGATATCGCCAATCATCCGGACAGTGACGTGCTGAAGAAGAAATATCGCGGCAATGTCATCGACGTCTCGCCGGTGGAATTCATCAGCCTGTCGATCAACGGCGGCTACAACGGGATCGACGAGCGCAAGAAGTTCTACGCCACCGCGCTGTCAGTGCTGATCTGACCACGCGCGCTTCGCTCGGATGACGCTCAGACCGCCCCGACCGCCACGCCCGTCATCGAGATCGCGCCCATGACGACGCGATCGTTGAAGAAGGCCGGAGCTTCGTGCTCGCCCTGCGCGCCGAGCACATAGAGAAGTGGCAGGTAGTGCTCCGCGCTCGGGATCGCGAGCGCGATGTCGGGATCGAGCTTCTCGAAGTCGATCAGCGCGCGATGATCCCTCTGCTCGATCTTCTTCTTCACCGTCGTGCTGACGTTGCGCGCCCACGCCGGCGCGTCGACCTGCTGCGGATTCATCAGCCCGAGGTTGTGGATGATGTTGCCGGTCGCGAGGATCAGCACGCCGGAGTCGCGGAACGGCGCGAGCATGCGGCCGAGGTTGTAGTGGAACGTCGGCTTCTGCGTGAAGTCGAGCGACATCTGTACGACCGGCACGTCGGCCTGCGGATACATCTTCACCAGCACGCTCCAGGCGCCATGGTCGAGGCCGCGCTCGGGATCGAGCTTGACGCGGAACATCGCCAGCGTCGATTGCAGCTGCGCCGCGAATTGCGGATGGCCCGGCGCCGGATAGCGCAGATCGAACAGCGGTTTCGGGAAGCCCCGGAAGTCGTGGATGGTCGGCGGCTGCGCCGAGCTCGTGAGCGAAACGCCTTGCGTCTGCCAGTGCGCCGAAACACACAGGATCGCCTTGGGCCGCGGCATCTTCGCGGCGAGCTCCGCCCACGTGCGCGTGAAGGCGTTGTCTTCGATCGCGTTCATCGGCGAGCCGTGGCCGACGAACAGCGCGGGCATCCGTGCGTTCATGTTTGTTCAATCATGCGCGCTATCATCGGGACGTCAACTTCGTCCGGTGGGGAAAATCCATGAAGTCCGTGCTGCGCTCGAGCGCCATCCTGCTCGCCGTCCATGTCCACGCGGTGAACGCGCAGGAGCCGCGCGACTATTACCTCTATCAGCGCGCCGCGCTGCCGGCATCGCTCCACGTCGATTTCGAGACCGCGACCGGCACGCGCGATGCCGGCGCCTTCGGCCGTCACGGTGTCGAAGGACTCGTGCGCAGCGGCTTCACTGCGTCGGAGCACTGGACCGTCGAGGCATCGTTTGGTGTCGCGCAGAACAGCGACACCGACGAGCGCGGACTCGGCTGGTCGCTCGAAGGCCGCTACGGCTTCAGCCCCGAGGGATCCGGCTGGGGACTCGGCATCGGCGCGGGCTATCGCCGCGACTACGAAGGCGTGAGCATCCCGTACCTGCGGCTCGTGGGCGAGCGCGCGCTGCAGCGCTGGAACTTCGCGATGAATGCAGTTGCGGAATTCCCGCAGTCGACGGCGACGCAGGAGCGCGACTCGGCCGACGTGCTGGTCAGCGTCGGCTCGAGCTATGCGCTGTCGTCGTCGGTCCGCGTCGGCGTCGAGCTCGCAGGCGAGGATCTCGAAGGCTTCTTCGAGGAAGACGAGGCCGAAGGCGGCGCGAAATTGATCCTCGGCCCGACGCTCAACTGGCGCATGGGCGAGAGCAGGATCTTCCGCGCGCACGTCGGCTGGATCCACGCGGCGACTGCGAATGCGCCGAGCAATCCGGAATCGCCGGACTATCGCGGCAACCGCAACGGCGTGCTGGCGCGCGTATCGCTCGGATTCGGGAGCTGATCGTGCGTGTTGCTTCACGATTCGCGCTGATCGCCGCCGCAGCGCTCGTTCTCGCCGGCTGCGCGAGCTCCGACGTGCCGCAACCCGGCGGCGGGACCGGTGGCGGGGGCGGATCGGGCTGCGGATTCGGCGACGCGTCGACCGCGACGGTGCGCATCGCCAACAGTGGCCGCAAGCTCTCGCCGATCGGGCGCATGACGGCGGTCGGCGATTTCCCGACGGGCGGACGCTTGTCGCCGGACGGAAAATTCTATTGGTCCGTCTCCGCGGGTCACGGCCAGAACGACGTGCACGTGGTCAACGTCGCGACCGGAAATATCTCGCAGGTGCTGCCGCTGCCCGGCAGCTACGGTCAGATGGCGTTCTCGCCCGACGGCACCAAGGCGTACGTCTCCGGCACGCCGAAAGGCGGCAGCGTTCCGAGCGGACCGACCGTCGGCGACGACGGCGACGTCATCCACGTCTACGACATTTCGCCAAATGGATTTGCGACGGAGCTCGATCCGATCGCGCTGCCGGCGACGAGCGGCGGCGCCGCACGCTACAACGGCTTTCCGCCCGCCGAGCCGCCGGTTCCTGGCGTGACCTCGCCGCTGGTCAGCGGTCCGGTCGGACTCGCGGTGACGCCCGACGGCTCGAAGCTCCTCGTCGTGCTCTACAACGCCGATCAGGTCGCGATCATCGATCTCGCGAGCAACGCCGCCACGCTGGTCCACGTCGGTGAATATCCGTTCGCGGTCGGCATCGAGCGCAGCGGCAAGTTCGCGTACGTCACCAACGCGTACGACGGCACGCTGTCCAAGATCGACATCGCCGCCGCGTCGAACGTCGGCACCATCGGCGGCCTCGGAGGACCTGACGGCGATCTCAACTCGCAGCCGCAGTACGTCGTCGCCGATCCGATCAAAGACGTGATCTACGTCGCGGTCACCAATCACGACGGCGTCGCCGTCGTCGACACCAAGACCGACGCGGTGACGAAGTTCATCAGCCTGAAGCGCTCGGAAGGCTACGGCGCAGCGCCGGTCGCGGCTGCGCTGTCGAAGGACGCGTCGACTTTGTACGTGGCCAACGCGGGCGAGAATGCGATCGTCGCGATTGCGCTCACCGATCGCGCCGGCGCAAAAGCGTTCGACATCGTCGGCAAGATCCCGACGGCCGATTACACGACCGACGTGCAGGTTTCCTCCGACGGCTGCACGCTCGTGTGGCAGGCAGGTCGCGGCGTGGGCACCGGACCGAATCCGCATTACTGCAGCTCGCACGGCTGTCCCGCGGTGAACAACGACACCAGTCCGGATGTGAGTCCGTATCCCAGCTACGTGCCCGACCTGCTGATCGGCCGCGTCGGCGTGCTGCCGCTGCCGAGCGATGCATCGTTCGCGCAGATGAGCTCGGTCGTCGATGCTGCGCAAACGCCGGAGAACGCGGTGCCTGCGCCGGCCGACACGCCGATCGTCGGCGCCGACGGCGGGCCGAGCGATCAGATCAAGTACGTGTTCTACGTCGTCAAGGAGAACCGCACCTACGATCAGATCTTCGGATCCGATCCGCGCGGCGACGGCGATCCGTCGCTGCAGGTGCTCGAAGACAACTGCGGGCCCGACAACACCGCGTTCCTCGGGGCCGATCGTAATCACCCCGGCTGCGGCGTGACGCCGAACCAGCATGCGCTGTCGCGGCAGTTCGTGCTGCTCGACAACTTCATGGAGGACAGCGAGGTCTCCACTGACGGCCACGTGATCACCGCCGGCGCCTACGTCACCAACTACGACCTGAAGGCGATGCATCAGGACTACTCCGGCCGCCAGCGCCCCGCGCAGGAAGTCGGCGTGTTCCCGGTGACGTTCCCGCCGAAGTTCTTCCTGTTCGACCAGGCGGCGACGCAGGGCATCACGTTCCGCAACTACGGGGAGTATTCCGGCGGCGCGGCGCCGGTCGCGAGCTTCATGGGACTCGAAGCGGTCGACCTGCAGAATCGCCTCAACGATCTCAACTTCCATCTCGGCCGGCTCACCTATCCGCAGGTGCTCGCCAACAGCGCGCTCGAGTACGCGAGCAACATCTTCAACGGCTGCTTCCAGAACCAGAACGCGCCGAACTCGCCGCTGTGCGCGTTCGACTGCGGCATGGGCTGCAAGGGCAGCGCCGTGCTGGCGCAATCGCGCATCGACGTGTTCAACACGGAGTTCATGGTGCAGGACCTGCTCGGCACCGTGCCGCACTTCAATTACATGATCTTCATGAGCGACCACACCAACGGCGTCGGCGATGGCGCGCGCGATCCGCTGGCGATGAACGCGGAGAACGATCTCGGCGTCGGCCAGCTGATCGACATCCTGTCGCACTCGTCGATCTGGCCGCAGACCGTGGTGTTCGTGGTCGAGGACGACGCGCAGGACGGGGCCGATCATGTCGACGCGCATCGCGCGCCGATCACGATTGCCGGACCGTATGTGAAGCACGGCGGCCAGGTGATCCACACGCGCTACGACCAGTACTCGGTGATCCGCACGATCGAGCTGATCCTCGGCATGGAGCCGCTGTCGGTGTTCGACGCCCTCGCCACGCCGATGTACGACGTGTTCACCTCGACGCCCGATCTCACCGCCTACGACGCGATCCAGCCCGAGCGCGATCTGCTGGCGACCTGCCCGTGCGCGCCGGAAGGCTCGAGCGGCAAAGCGCTCGCGCGGCAGAACGCGAAGCTCTCCGCTGCGCTGCCGTTCAACCAGGTCGATCGCGTGCCGCAGTCGATCAACGACCGGCTGCTCTGGCAGCGCGTGTTCGGCGACAAGCGCGCGGTGCCGCCGCCGGGTCCGAATGCGTCGCGGCTCGAGCACGCGCGTGCCGAGGAAGTGATGCGCCTGTATGCGAAGCACGAGCGCAATCCCGAAGCGGCGCGCGAGAAGATCGGCGCGTATCTCGGCGCGACTGCGGACGACGACGATTGATCTGCCGGCGTGTCGGGGTCCCGCCGGGGGCGCCTGAAAATTCCTTCCCTGGAGCTCGTGCACGGCCGTCCCTGGCCGCGCACGCCCCCGTCGAAACCCGACAACGCCGGCAGGGCGACCCGCGGCTGACCGTCAGCCTTTGATCGTCACGCCGCCGTCGACGGCGATCGACTGTCCCGTGATATTGCGCGCGGCACCGCTGCAGAGGAACACCGCGAGCTGACCGATGTCCTCGGGCGTCTGCTCGACGCCCATCGGCACGAGCTTCTTCACGCGGTCGAGGAAGATGTCGCGCTCGCTCACGTTGGCGAGCTGCGGCGAAGCCGCCTTGATCATGCTCGCGATCATCTCCCAGCCGCGCGTCCACAGCAGGCCGGGGCAGATCACGTTGACGCGGATCTTCTTCGGCGCGAGCTCCAGCGCGAGCGTCCTGGTGAGCGAGATCATTCCCGCCTTCGCCGCGCCGTACGCCGGCGTCATCGGCACCGCCATCATCCCCGCGATCGACGCGATGTTGACGATCGCGCCGCCGCCGCGCGCCTGCAGATGCGGGATCGCAGCTTTCGTCGCCGCGAACGCCGTGCGCAGGTTGGTCGACATCTGCTCGTCCCAGCCGTCCCCGGTGATGCGCGTGAACGGATTGCCGAACGTGCCGTCCGGCTTGCCGCCGCCCGCGTTGTTGATCAGTACGTCGATCGCGCCGTAGTGCGCAGCGATCGCGCCCGTGACCGTCGCCATCGCGTCTTCGTCGGAAACGTCGGCGGCATGACCGGTCGCGCCGCGGCCGATGGACTTTGCAGTCGCGCGTGCGACGTCGCCGTCGAGATCGACGATGGCGACCTTCGCGCCCGCATCGGCGAGACAGCGCGCGATGCCTTCGCCGATGCCGCGCGCGGCGCCGGTGACGATTGCGACTTTGTTCTCGAGCTGCATGGTCAGAGTGCCGCGAAGATCGCTTCGCACAGGCTGGTGCCGCGCGGATCGCCGACGAGCTGCGCGCCCATTTGATTGCACACGTAGCCGATCGACACCTTGGCATCGAGATTCGCAGCGCCGAACGATCCGCCCCAGCCGCTGTGGCCGAACGTTTCCGCACGAGGTCCGAGCATGCCGACCGTGTTGTGCGACATGCCCATGCCCCAGTTGTCGGTGAAGCCGAGCAGGAGATCGGTCTTGCCGGTCTGTCTCTGCAGCATGCGATCGATCCCGGCGCGCGAAAGCAGGCGTGTGCCGCTGAGCTCTCCGCCGTTGGCAATCGCTGCGTAGATGCGGGCGAGACCTTGCGCGCTCGCGTGTCCGTTCGCCGCAGGAATCTCCGCCGCGCGCCACGCGCGCTGATTCGGCGCTTCCGGATCGAGCTGCGGATTCACCATCGCCGCGAGCGCTTGCGGCGGCTGCGTCAGGGCCGAGAGATCGGGCGGCTGCTTCGGGCCGTAGAGCGTGGCGACGCGCGACTCGAGCGAGTCCGACAAGCCGATGAACACGTCGGCGCCGAGCGGATCGCCGACGCGCTTGCGCAGGAACGCTCCGATCGATTCGCCCGCCGCGCGACGGAACACTTCGCCGGCGAGGAATCCCCAGGTCATCGCGTGATAGCTCGCGGCGCTCCCGGGCGGAAGCAGCGGCGGCTGACGCGCGAGGCGGGCGGTGATCTTCGGCCAATCGCAGAGATCATCGACGGTCGTCGGCTCGAGCAAGCCGGTGAGGCCGGCTTGATGCGAGAGCAGTTGCGCCACCGTCGTCGATCCTTTCCCGGCCGCGCCATACTCCGGCCAATAGCGCGTCACCGGCGCCGCATAGTCGAGCTTACCTTCGTCGACGAGCATCGCGATCGCGATGGCCGCGATGCCCTTCGTCGTCGAGTAGACGTTGATCAGCGAGTCACGCTGCCATCGGCGCGCGCGATCGCGATTCGTGTAGCCGCCCCACAAGTCGACGACGCACTTGCCGCCACGATAGACCGCGAGCGACGCGCCGAGCTCCTGATATGCGTCGTCGCGCGCGAAGTTGGCGGCGAATGCATCGCGCACGCGCTCGAAACCGGGCGCGACGTTGCCTTCGATCATTTCCTCTTCCTCCGGATGCCATGTGAGAACAGCGCGACGATCTCGTCGGCGAGCTGGCGCGACGACGGCCCGCTCTGCGCGTCCCACCACTTCGGGATCCAGCCGAACGCGCCGGCGCCGGCGAGCGAGAGCGTGTGCACGTCGAACTTGCGCAGGCTGCGATCGGCGATGCCGTCGTGATTGAATTTCTCGAAGCGCTTGGTGATGCGCTCCGATCGCGCGCGGATGTCGCGCAGCGCGCTCGCGGGCAGCATCTCCAGCCCGGTGAGCGGCGACAGAGGCGCGTGATCCGACGCCTGCGCCTGCACGTTGAGATGCAGGCCGATCATCGTGCGCTCGTAACCGGTCGCGCCGGCCTTGCTCGCCGCTTCAGCGAAGCGCTCGTAGAGATCGGTTGCGCGCTGCTGGCAGCGCATCACCAGCGTGCGCTTCTGCGGCAGGTGGTGATAGAACGCGCCCTTGGTGGCGCCGAGCGCCGCGGTGATGTCGTCGAGCGAGGTGCCGTCGATGCCGCGCTGGTTGAACAGGCGCGATGCGGTCATCAGCAAGAGCTCGACCTTGTGCTCGGAAGCGTCGCGGCGATCGAAGACGTTGCCGGGCCGGAAGGCGAAGTCGGCGAAGTCGAGCGGGCAATGGAACGGCGCGTCGGGATCGGCGGCGGTGCCGTTCTCCACGAGATCACACAGCGCCTCGGCCGCGCGCGCTCGGATGTCGGCGCCGTAGCCGGACACATATTCCGTCGCGAGCGGCACCCACGAGACCATGCCGAACAGCGTTTGCGCAACGACGTTGGCGTCGCAATCGCGCAGGGAGCGATCTTCGATCCCGTCCTCGACGAAGCGGCGCAGCCCGCGCATGTTGCGCGCGTGGGCCGCGTCGATCTCGCGCCGCTGCTCGCCGCCGAGATAGGCGATCTCGCTCAGCACGACCGCAGGCGCACGCTGCGGATCGAGCGCGAGGCGCAGGAAGCAGATCAGGCGCGCGAGACCGTTCCTCTCGTTCCTCGCGGTTGCGAGGTCCTGTGCCGTCGCCCGGCAAGCGCGCAGATAGGAGCGGTAGGCGAGGTCCTCGCGCGAATCGACGTAGTAGTAGAGCGCCGCGCGGCCGATGCCGACCTGCTTCGCCACGTGCGCAAGCCGCGCCCCGGCGATGCCGCGGGCGTTCAGCTCGACCGCCGCCGCGTCGAGCAGGGCGTCGAGCTTCGCGGAGTCGGGCTCCGGCTTCTTCCAGGCGGCACGTTTGACAGCGCTCATGTGACGTCATAGTATCACGACATACCGAAGTGTCAAATCATTTCGGATCGGAGGAGGAAGCGATGAGCCAGGGGAGAACCTTCGCGATGCTGGCGGGCCTGATGCTGGCGAGCGCGGTCGCGGCGCAGGATCCATCGACGCCCGCGGAAACGCCGGCTCCGGAACCAGCGCCCGCAGCCGAAACACCGTCGACGCCTGAAGCGTCGCCGGCGCCGCAACCCGACCTCGCGGAGACGCCGACGATCCCCGTCGCCGAGGCGAGCACGCAGAAGCTCGAGGAAGTCGTCGTCACCGCGCAGAAGCGCGTGCAGCGCCTGGTCGACGTGCCGATCAACGTGTCGAGCATGTCGGAGAAGGAAGTCCGCGAGACGCGCATCGAGCAGGTGCGCGACGTCGCGTCCTTCATCCCCAACGTCGACATCAAGGAGCAGGTGCCCGGCGGCATTCCCGTCGTGTCGATCCGCGGCGTCTCGCTCGACGATTTCTCCTCGACCAATTCGCCGGCGGCCGGCGTCTACGTCGATCAGGTCACGCTGTCGTCGCTCGCGCTGATGAGCTTCGATCTCTACGACATCGAGCGCATCGAAGTGCTGAAAGGTCCGCAGGGCACGCTCTACGGCCGCAACTCCACGGCGGGCGCGATCAACATCATCTCGGCGCGGCCGACCTTCCATAACGAGGCGTATTTCACCGCCGGTTACGGCAACTACAAGACGTCGAACGTCGAAGGCATGCTGAACCTGCCGCTCGGCGATCAGCTCGCGTTCCGCATCGCCGGGAAATACATCCGGCAAGGGCAGGGCTTTTGGCAATCGCGCCGTGGCTCGGCCGAGCAGGACCCGGGCGGACTGGTCACCGTGCCGACGCTGCCGGTGATCGGACAGCTGCCGCGCTTGCCGGTGCCGCCGGTCTCCTTCGGCACTGACACCAGCAACGACCCGATCGTGCGCGACATCGGCAGGCGCGACATCATCCTTGGCCGCGCGCATCTGCTCTGGGACGCGACGACCGATCTGCGCTTCGACCTGAAAGTCGAAGGCGAGCGCAGCCGATCCGAGATGGGACAGCCCGAGCAATTCGGCAGCCTTTGCCAGCCGAACTTCACGCCGATCGATCCCGATCATTGCAGCGACGCGCTCGGCTACTCCGATCGCGATCGCGATCCGTACAAGGGCGACTGGCGCGGCGATTTCCCGTACACGATCGATCAGCTGGGCGAGACGCTGACCGCCGAGTGGGATCTCGGCTGGGCGACGCTGTCGTCGGTGTCGGGCTACATCTCGATGCGGCGCTTCTTCCACATCGACGTCGACGGCTCGCCGGCGGACGAGTTCGATTTCTTCCAGCACGACAACGTCAAGCAGTTCACGCAGGAGCTCCGGCTCGCGGGCACCAGCGATCTGGTCGACTGGCTCGGCGGCGTGTTCTGGTCGAAGGATCACGTCGTCGTCTACACGCCGGGCGATCACGAGGACCTGATCCCGAATGAGCACACGATCATCACCGCCGATCAGCACACCAAGTCGGCGGCCGCGTTCGTCAACGGCGATTGGCACCTGACCAAGCGGCTCGGTCTCACCACCGGGCTGCGCTACACCTACGAGACGCGCGCTTACGTCGGCGGCACGACATGGACGGTGACGGTGCCGAACGAGATCGAGTCGACGCATCAGGACAGCTCGATCATGGACCACAACTGGTCGTGGAAGGCGGGGCTCAATTTCGCGCCGACCAAGCGCTCGCTGATCTACGCGAACGCGTCGAAGGGCATCAAGTCGGGCGGCTACTTCTCCGGCGTCACCAACAACAACGGCCAGCTCAATCCGTACAAGCCCGAGCACCTGACCGCGTACGAGATCGGTGCGAAGACATCCGGGATGTTCTCCGTCAACGGCAGCCTGTTCTATTACGATTATCACGACGTGCAGGTCTTCATGCGCTCCAGCGACGTGCCGGCGCAATTCATCGGCAATGTCGACAAGGCGCATCTCTACGGCGTCGATCTCGAAGCGATGCTGCGCGCCGGCGGACTCACGCTGCGCGCGGGCGGCGGATTGCTGAAGTCGTACCTCGGATCGTTCCCGAGCCCGTCGGGCGGCGGACTCGTCTCCGTGCCGGGCTCGCCGCCTCCGGACATCCCTGCCGGCAATCGCCTGGCGAACGCGCCGGAGCGCACGCTCTCCGGCCTCGCGCGCTACGAGTTCCCGCTGTTCTCCACCAACACGCTGATCGGCGCGCAGGCCGACGCGCACTACTCGAGCATGGCGTTCAAGGAAGCGACCAACGATCCGCTGATCGCGTCGGGCAGCTACGTCGTCTACAACGCGCGACTGTCGCTGCTGTCCGCGCAGCGCAACTGGGAAGTCGCGTTCTGGGGCCGCAACCTCGGCAACAGGCTCTACGTGTCGCAGGGACTGGACATCGGCGTGTTCTTCTTCGGCAACCGCAACTACAACGCGCCGCGGACGTTCGGCGCGGACTTCACCTTCTCGTTCTTCTGAATATGCTCACCATCCTCTTCTACATGACTGGCAAGCCTGGCGCTGACGCGCAACTCGAGGCGCTCGTGCGCGAGATGGTCGACGAGTCGCGCGCGCACGACGGCTGCGTGACTTACACGTTCCATCGGCAAGCCGACGACGCACGCGAATGGATGCTGATCGAAGAGTGGCGCGACAAGGCAGCGCTGAACGGGCACGTCGAGCGCATGAAGGCGCGCTTCGGCGAGCCACCGCCCGGAGCGCGCTTGCCCGCGCGGCTCGATGCGCTCACGGAATCGTCGCGCTTCGCGTTCTACCAGGCGCTGTCGTGACGGCCAATCGCAAGTGGGTGCTGAAGGAGCGTCCGCGAGGATTGCCCGGTCGCGAGCATTTCGACCTCGAGACCGAGTCGCTGCCGGAGCTCGCGGACAACCAGATCCTCGTGCGCAATCTCTACCTGTCGTGCGATCCGGCGCAGCGCAGCTGGCTCGCGCGCGACACCTACGTGCCGAAGATCGCGATCGGCGAGACGATGCGCGCCGGCGGGACCGGAAAAGTCGTCGCATCGCGCAATCCGAGATTCCGCGAGGGCGACGTCGTCTCCGGCATGTTCGGCTGGCAGGACTACGCGATCACCGATGGCACCGGCTTCGTGCCGGTGACCAAGCTGCCGAGTGGCGTGCCGATCGACGTCAGCATGAGCGCGCTCGGCCTCACGGGTCTCACTGCGTACTACGGAATGCTCGAAGTCGGAGAAGTGCGCGCGGGTCAGAACGTGCTCGTCACCGGCGCGGCGGGCGCGACGGGATCGGTCGCGGCTCAGCTCGCCAAGATCAAGGGCGCGCGCGTCGTCGGCGTCGCGGGCGGCGCGGCGAAGTGCGCGTGGCTCACCGGCGAGCTCGGACTCGACGCGGCGATCGACTATCGCGCGGAAAATGTCGCGCAGCGATTGAAGGAGCTGTTCCCGAAAGGCATCGACGTGTTCTTCGACAACGTCGGCGGCGATGTGCTCGAGCAAGCGCTGCTGCGGCTATCGGTCGGCGGACGCGTGGTGCTCTGCGGGATGATCTCCAACTACAACGACCTCGACGCGACCCCGCCGCTCGAGAACTGGTCGAAGCTCTTCGTGAATCGTGGTCGCGTGCAGGGCATCCTCGTCACCGACTTCGCGCCGCACTTCGCGCGAGCGAGCGGGGAGCTGGCGCAGTGGCTCGGAGAAGGCAAGCTCAAGAGCCGCGTCGACATCGTGGACGGATTGGAGAACGCACCGGACGCGCTGCGCCGGTTGTTCACCGGCGAGAATTTCGGCAAGCAGCTGGTGCGGCTAGCTCAGTAACTCTTCCGCGATCGGCGGCGCCGGATAGTGGAACGGCACCGGGCCGCGCTCCTGTCCGGTGAGGATCTGCTGGACGGCGTCGGATTCCGATTTGCGGATCTCCTCGGGCGTGCCGTGATCGAGCACGCCGCTCGCGCCCAGCACGTAGACGTCGTCGGCGATCTGCATCACTTCGTCGACGCTGTGCGTGACGACGACGCCGGTCGTGCGCAAGCCCTGATTCAGCGTGCGGATCACGCGCATCACGGTGCCGAGACCAATCGGATCGAGGCCGGCGAAGGGCTCGTCGTACATCACCAGATCCGGATCGAGCGCGATGGCGCGCGCGAGCGCCACACGTCGCGCCATGCCGCCCGAGAGCTGCGCGGGGAGCAGCGGCGCCGCGGCGCGCAGGCCGACGAGCTGCAGCTTCATGATCACGATGTCGTGGATCATCGATTCCGGCAGCTGCGTGTGCTCCCGCAGCGGGAAGGCGACGTTGTCGAAGACGGTGATGTCGGTAAGGAGCGCCTGGGCCTGGAACATCATCCCCATGCGCACCCGCAGCTTGAACAGCTCGCGCCGCGACAGCGCGTGCACGTCGATGCCGTCGAACTCGACCGTGCCCGCGTCGGGGCGCAGCTGGCCGCCGAGCAGCGCGAGCAGCGTCGACTTGCCAATGCCGGAGGGGCCGATGATCGCGGTGATCGCGCCGCGCCGGATGTCGAGATTGAGGTTCTCGAAAATCTTGCGCGGGCCGTACGAGAACGACAGGCCGCGGACTTTGACCAGAGCGTTGGAGGATTCCGGCATGGCGTCAGTTTAGACTGTCGCCACGCGCCCGTAGCTCAGCTGGATAGAGTACTTGGCTTCGAACCAAGTGGTCGGGAGTTCGAATCTCTCCGGGCGCGCCACATCCGCTGGTCAGCGATCATCCTCGGCGTCTTGGTCCGGGTCGCTGTCTTCGTCGTCTTCTTCGTCTTCGTCGCCACTGGCGAGCTTGTCCAGACGCTCCTGGAAACCGAGCAGCAGGCGCTCGCCGAAGCCTTCGCTCTCGATCTGCGCCACGATCGCGCTGCGCAGCGCATCGGCGTCGAAATCGGGCGACTCCGGATCGGTCGTCGCGGCGACTTCGCCGATCACCTGCGTCCAGTGCTCGTCCACCAGGAGGATCGCTGGAATGGGCGGCGCATCCATCTCCGTGGAGCCGAAATCGAACGCGTGCGACTGGCCATCCCAGGCCAGCCATTGCGCTTCGCGTGTCTCGAGGAAGGTGAGGGCAGCCTCCGCGTAGACGGCGGCGAACCGCTGGATGTGCGCTTCGTCGATCATGTCTTAGTGTGCATCAGACCATCGCGCGCGGGACGCGTTGCACACCACTTGCACCGATTCTCCGTGGCGCGGGCACAACTCGCCGCCGCAAAGCCGTGACACTGCCCGTGCCATGGGAGGCGACATGCACACGATCGGCGCGTTCGCGGTGATCTTCGACGACGAGCTTCGCGTCCTGCTGTGCCATCGCACGGACTGCGACATGTGGAATCTGCCCGGCGGCCGCGTCGAGATCGGCGAATCGCCGTGGCAGGCGGTCGTCCGCGAAGTCCAGGAAGAAACCGGCCTCGACGTGGAGGTGCGCCGCTTGCTCGGCGTCTACGCCGTGCCCGCGCGCGGCGATCTCGTTCTCACCTTTGCCTGCGTCCGCCAGGGCGGCACGCTGCAGCTCAATCCCGAAGCCGACGATCTGCAGTGGTTCCGTCGCGACGCGCTGCCAGCGAACACGCTGCCGCGACACGTCGAGCGGATCGCGGACGCGTTCGCCGGCTGCGTCAGCACGCGGCTCAAGGTGCAATGAGGATCGCGGTTCTCTTCGGCGGTACCAGTGAGGAGCGTGACGTCTCGATCGCGAGCGCTGCGCAAATCATTCCGGCGTTGAGATCGCTCGGCCACGACGTGTTCGCCGTCGACACCGCGCGCGGTCGCCTGCCGGGTGCGGAAGAGCACGCGATGCTCGCGAGTGGTATCGCACCCGAGCCGCCGTCGTCGAGCGCGATCGCGAACATCCGCGCACGTGCCCTCGCGCTGCCGAATGCCGCGGCTGATCTGCGCGCCGCCGACGTCGCGTTCCTCGCGCTGCACGGCGGCGCAGGCGAAGACGGAAGACTGCAGGCGATGCTCGATCTCGCCGGGATCCCGTATACCGGCAGCAATCACATCGCGAGCGCCACCGCGATGGACAAGGATTTGTCCAAGCGGCTCTTCAGATCGGCGGGCGTGCCCACGGCCGACTGGTTGATGGCGCCCGTCTCTGTCGAAGAGATCGATCAGCGCCTGGGCTCGCTCGTCGTTGTGAAACCGAACAAGCAAGGCTCGACGGTCGGGCTCACGGTGGTTCGCGTCGCGTCCGATCTCGCAGCGGCGATCGAACATGCGCTGCGCTTCGACGACGAAGTGATGATCGAGAAGTTCGTCGACGGTCGCGAGTTCACAGTGGGCATCCTGGAGGGAAAAGCCTTGCCCGTTGGCGAGATCATCGCGCCGGGCGACATCTTCGATTATCAGTCGAAGTACCAGAATGGCGGCGCGCGGGAGATCTTCCCCGCAGCGATTTCGAGCGCCGCAACGCAGACGATCCAGGCGCACGCGTTGCGTGCACATGCCGCGCTCAAGCTCGGCGCGTACAGCCGCATCGATTTCCGGCAGGATCGGAAAGGACGCTTCTGGTGCCTGGAGGCAAACTCGCTGCCGGGCATGACAGCCACGAGCTTGTTGCCGCAGGCGGCAAAGGCCGCGGGCATCGCGTTCCCGGAATTGCTGGAGCGGATCTGCCGGAACGCCGTCAAGCCGCGATCCTGAAGTATGCTGCGGTCCGTCGCTCTTTCACGGATTCCAATGACGACCCTGCGCGACAAGAAATGCCTGGTCACCGGCGCCGCCAGCGGCATCGGCCGCGCGACCGCCATCGCGGCGGCGCGCGAAGGCGCCGAGCTCTTCCTCACCGACATCAACGCTCCGGGGCTCGACGCGGCGGCGCTCGAGATCCGCTCCGCCGGCGGCAAGGTTGCGATGGCGCGCGCGTTCGACATCGCCGACATCGACGCGGTGCGCGCGTTCGCCGCCGAGGCGCACGCGGCGCACGGCAGCCTCGACGTGCTGATGAACATCGCCGGCATTTCGGTGTGGGGCACGGTCGACAAGCTGGAGCACAAGCATTGGCGGCGCTGTATCGACATCAACCTGATGGGCCCGATCCACGTGATCGAGTGCTTCGTGCCGCCGATGATCGCCGCCGGGCGCGGCGGCCATCTCGTCAACGTGTCGTCGGCGGCGGGACTGTTCGGGCTGCCCTGGCATGCGGCTTATAGCGCGGCGAAGTTCGGCGTGCGCGGACTTTCCGAAGTGCTGCGCTTCGATCTGGCGCGACACAACATCCACGTGAGCCTCGTGTGTCCCGGCGCGGTCGACACGGGCCTCGTCGAGACCATCGACATCGTCGGCATCGATCGCGCGACGCAGGACGCCGCGAACATGAAAGACCGCTTCCGCAAGCACGCGATCAAGCCGGAGGACGCGGCCGCCGCGATCATCCGCGGCGTGCATCGCAACGAGTACCTCGTCTTCACGTCGCGCGATATCGCGATCGGCCACTGGTTCCAGCGCAAGTTCGCGCCGCCCTACGAGCTCGTGATGCGCAAGCTCAACGATCAGCTCGATCGGCTCGCGAAGCTGCAGCAGCGCCGGGGCGCGCAATGACGCCGATCGACCAGCAGCTCGCGCCGCCCGGCGGCTGGCATCCGGCCGGCGCGCCGAAGATCGCGCCCAAGGAGACCGCGCAGCTCTCGCCGATGTGGCGCGCGGTGCTGTGGGCCGGCGGCAAGTTCGCGAACCGCCGGATGGGCATCGCGCAGGTGCCGAAAGTATTCCTGCTGCTGATGCGCCATCGCACGCTGTTCCGGCCGTGGCTGCGCTTCGCGTCGCGGCTGATGCCGTACGGCACGCTCGATCGGCGCGATACCGAGATCGTCATCCTGCGCGTGGGCTGGAACTGTCGCAGCCGCTACGAGTGGGGCCAGCACGTGCAGATCGGGTTGCGCGCGGGACTCAGCGCCGAAGAGATCGCGCGCATCGCGAAGGGTCCCGATGCGCCGGGCTGGAGCGAGAAGCAAGCGGCGCTGCTGCGCGCGACCGACGAGCTGGGTCGCGATCGGCGCATCGGCGACGCGACGTGGAACGCGCTCGCGGAGCACTACAGGGAAAAACAGATGCTCGAGATCGGCATGCTCGCCGGGCACTACGAGATGCTCGCCGGCGTGCTCAACAGCGTCGGCCTGCCGCTCGAGCCGGAGATGGAAGCCGCGCTCGCCGCGGCGCCGATCCACGGTTAGCGAGGCGACCGCGATGGCTGGCCGCAAGACGGTTTGCCTCAACATGATCGTGCGCAACGAGGCGCACGTGATCCGCCGCTGCCTCGAGTCGGCGCGCGGCCTGATCGATCGCTGGTGCATCGTCGACACCGGCTCGACCGACGGCACGCAGGACCTGATCCGCGATTGCCTGAAGGACGTCCCCGGCGAGCTGTTCGAGCGGCCGTGGCAGAGCTTCGAGCACAACCGCACCGAAGCGATCCGGCTCGCCCGCGGCGACTATCTCCTGTTCATCGACGCCGACGATGTCTTCGAGTACGCGCGGGACTTCAAGCTGCCCGAGCTCACGGCGGACGCGTACCTGATCGCGATCGACTACGGCGCGATGACCTATCGACGCGTTAGCCTCATCAACAACGCCTTGCCGTGGCGCTACGTCGGCGTCCTCCACGAATATCTCGAGTGTGCCTCGAGCTGGCAGTCGGCGTTCCTCGATGGGCTGCGCATGCGGATCGTCGGCGGCGGCGCGCGCAGCCGCGTCGCGGAGCACGAGAAATACGCGCGCGACGCGGCAATCCTCGAGGACGCGCTGGCCAAGGATCCTCAGAACGCGCGCTACGCGTTCTATCTCGCGCAGAGCTATCGCGATTCCAGTCAGCCCGAGCGCGCGCTCGAGGCCTACGACCGCCGCGCCACGATGACCGGCTTCGACGAGGAAGTGTTCTGCGCGCTGCTCGAAGGCGGGCGCCTTGCCCGTCGGCTGCGCCGCAGCAGCGGCGAGATCATCGAGCGGTTCCTGAAGGCCTATGAGTATCGGCCGCGACGCGCGGAGTCCCTGGGCGAGCTCGCGATGTATCTGCGCGAAGAAGGCAACCGATGGCCGCTGGCGTATCTATTCGCGAGCCGCGCCAAGGACATCCCGATGCCCGACGACCTCCTGTTCGTCGGGCGCGAGTGGTATCGGTGGCGCTGCCTGGATGAGTACGCCGTCGCGGCGTACTGGGTCGGCGAATATGACGGCTGCCGGACCGCGTGTGAGCAATTGCTTACAAGCGATCGATTGCCTTCGTCACAGCGCGAGCGCGTGATCGCTAACCTGAATTTCGCGCGTCAGCGTCTGGGTTTGCCGCCGGCCGAACGCTGACTTGCACGCGCCAGCGGGACAGGCGCATGATGGTTTCGCGTTTGGGGGCTGTTCGTCACGGGATTGATGGACTTGGGGGACACTCGATGAAGATCAACATTTCGCTGAGCGCGGCCGGCGTGATCGTGGCTGCGATCCATTCCACTTACGGCTATGCGCAGCCTCAGCCGCGCGTCGATTACTCGCGCGACGATCGCAGCATCGACGGCGCATATGCATCGCACTGGCTTTTGAAGACGCGCATCGAGCAGCCGCACGACGGCCTCAGTCCGGGTCCGAAGGGCGCGACCGGCGCCACCGGCGCTACGGGAGCCAAGGGCGCGACCGGCGCAACCGGAGCCAAGGGCGCAACCGGTGCAACAGGCGCGACCGGCGCGTCAGGAGCCAAAGGCGCCACGGGCGCCACGGGCGCGACCGGAGTCGGAGCCACCGGTGCAGCAGGCGCGACCGGAGCCACCGGCGCGACCGGCGTCGGCGTAACGGGTGCCACGGGCGCTCCTGGCGCGACGGGTGCGACGGGCGCTCCCGGCGCGACGGGCGCTTTCGGCGGCCCGACGGGTGCCACCGGCGCAACGGGTAATGACGGCAACGACGGCGCGACGGGCCCGACGGGCGCGACGGGCGTCGTCGGCGCATATAACTGCGGCGCGGGTTCGACGGGTGTCGCCGATCAAGGCGGCGGCTTCACGTTCGCGACCCTGTGCAGCGTCATCGTGCCGGCCGGGACTTATCTGATCCACGCGGAAGCCGACATCCTCAATGACTTCGGCGGCGGCGCCAGCGGGTCGGGACCGATCGACGTTACCTGCTCGCTGGACACCGACGGTGGCTCCTTTGCGTCCACCGGGCCGATCACCGTTCCGCATCAGGTCGGAGAGTACGCTCAAGGGACCACTCGGTTCACGATCCTGAAAGTGGATACGGAAGGCGCGGGCGTGACGTACTACTTCAGGTGCCAGGCATACGACGGCAACGGAACCGATTCCACTGGGTTCGCTTACGATCACGTGACGCTGGTGGTGATCCCGATCACGGATCTCGGCGCGGGCGCCGCACCTTAACGCAGCAATCTCACCTCCGAGCCCCGGGTTATCCCGGGGCTTTTTTTTGGCAATATCGCTTCCGTCGTGACCGTCCACGTCATCAATCTCGACCGAGACACCGAACGCCTTGCCACGTTCAAGCGCTTGAACGCGCATGTCGGCGAAATTCGGCGTGCGGTCGCCGTCGAGGGCGCCAAGCTGGACCGTGCCCAGCTCGCGCGCGAAGGATTCTGCGAGCGCGACCTGCGCTATTCCAATGGCTCGCTCGGCAACGCTCACTCGCATATGACGCTCTGGCGTCAAGCCGTCGAGCAAGGTGCGGTGACGAACATCGCGGAGGACGATGCCGTCTTTGCGCTGCATTTCAGCGAGGCGTCGAAGGCTTTCCTTGCCGGATTGCCGGACGATTGGGACATCGTGTTGTGGGGATGGAACTTCGACGCCTTCCTCTGGGTGGAGATGCCGGAAGGCGTGGCGCGCTGCAAGCTCGAGTTCAACCAGGACGATCTGCGCCGCAACCTGGAAACCTTCCGAAGCCGTCGTCACGAGCACGTCCCCGTGCGCTTGCGCCATGCCTTCGGCACGCTGGGATATTCTGTTTCGCCGCGCGGCGCTCGAGCGCTGCTCGACGCATGCCTGCCGCTCACGAACCGGCAAATCGAATTCCCCGGTTTCGACGTCGTCATCGAGAACCGCAGCTTCGATTCGATGATGAACGCGGTCTACCCGCAGCTGAAGGCCTACGCCTGCATGCCGCCGCTGGCCGCCTCCGAAAATCGCCATGAGACCTCGCGAACCCACGCGTGGGAGAAGGTCGCCGAGTTCGATCCCGGCGATCCCGACACGCGTCCGCCGAACGTCGCGCCGCCGTTGCCGCCGATCCTTGAGCCCACGCCGACGGTGATGCTGACCATCCTCGCGCGCAACAAAGGTCATGTGCTGGAGGATTTCCTCTGCTGCATCGAGGCGCTCGACTATCCGAAGTCGGCGATCGATCTCTACGTGCGCACCAACGACAACCGCGACGACACCGAAGCGATCCTGCGTGCGTGGCTCGCCGAGCATGGCGCTCAATACCGCAGCGTGGACTTCGATCATCGCCGCCCGCCGCGCGCCGACGCGCTCGTCCTCGAGCACGAGGACATTCCGCACGCCTGGACGGCCGGCCGCCTGCGCGTCCTGGCGCAGATTCGCGAGGCGAGCCTGCGTGCGGCGCAAGCGCTCGGCTGTGACTATTACTTCGTCGTCGACTGCGACAACTTCATCACGCCGTGGACGCTGAGAGCGCTGATCGATGCGCGCAAGCCGATCGTGGCGCCGATGCTGGAGACCGTGCCGCGGGTGATGCGCTACAGCAACTATTTCCGCGACGTGGATGAGACCGGCTACTACGTGAACCATCCGGAGTACGACGACATCCGCTGGCGAAGGCGGTCCGGGCTGTTCGAGGTTCCCGTCGTGCACTGCACTTATCTCGTCGAAGCGGCCGCGCTCCCGCGGCTGGCCTATCACGACGACGGCCCGGAAGCGATGGAGTTCGTGACCTTCGCGCGCGTCGCGCGCGCCCACGGCATCGGCCAGTGGATCGACAATCGCCATGGCTACGGCGAGCTCCTGTACTTCGAGGACGAAGCGCAATCCGTGACGCTGGAGCAGGAGGCCGAGATCTGGCAGCGGATCCGGGAGGGCGTGATGCGTCGCGTGCTCGGAGCGGATGCATCGTGACTGGCGCGCCCGGCAGGATTTGAACCTGCGACCCCTGCCTTCGGAGGGCAGTACTCTATCCAGCTGAGCTACGGGCGCGTCGCGCGAATTCTATCGTGCTGCGTACGCCAGCGTACGCATCGGTGAACCAACGGCACACCCCGCTGTTTGTGTAGGGAGACCTGCACTTCAGGGGGGAGCCCGAGTGACTGTAGACGTATCCGCCGGTTCACCGCCACGCACCACGCTGTGGTTGCGCAAGCTGCGCGCGCGATTGCTCGGCATCAACAAGCTGGTGCTGTGGACGGTCGTCGTGCCGACGCTCGCGTCCACCGTGTACTTCGGGCTGATCGCCTCCGACATCTACGTCTGCGAGTCGCGCTTCATCGTGCGCAGCCAGCAGCCGGAGCAAAGCGTCTCGCTCGGCTCGCTGCTCAAGGGCGCGTCGTCGGACAGCTCGCTCGAGGACAACTACGGCGTCCACGATTTCATGCTCTCGCGCGATGCGCTGCGCGAGCTCGAGGACTCGCTGAAGGTGTCGTCGAAGTTCGGCGCGAAGAGCGTCGATCGCATCGCGCGCTTCGCCGGGCTCGATTGGGACGACAGCTTCGAGGGCCTGCACCGCTACTACGGGCGGCGCGTCACCATCGACGTCGACAGTACCTCGTCGATCAGTACGCTCGAGGTCACTGCGTTCAACGCCGAGGACGCCTATCGCATCAACGAAATGCTGCTGACGATCGGCGAGCGCTTCGTCAACGGCTTGAACGAGCGCGCGCGGCAGGACACGGTCCGCTACGCGCTCGCCGAAGCCAACGACGCCGAGCAGAAGGCGCAGGCCGCGACGCTCGCGCTGTCGAACTATCGTGCCGAGCACGCGCTGTTCAATCCCGAGACGCAATCGACGATGCGCCTGCAGCAGGTCGGCAAGCTGCAGGACGATCTCATCGCGACGCGCACGCAGCTCGCGCAGCTGAAGACGCTGGCGCCGCAGAGTCCGCAGATCCCCGCGCTGCAGAAGCGCGTGCAGACGCTGCAGGCGCAGGAAGCCGAGGAGATGGCCAAGGCCGCCGGACGTCAGTTGCCGGCGGGTGAATCGGCAGAGTACGTGAAGCTCGCGCTGGAGCAGGACTTCGCCGGCAAGCAGCTCGAGCAGGCGCTGGCGTCGCTCGAGCAGGCGCGCATCGAAGCGCAGCGCAAGCAGCTCTATCTCGCGCGGATCGTGCAGCCGCGCGTGCCCGACGTCGCGATCCGCCCGCAGCGCATCCGTGACGTGTTCACGACGTTCGTGATCGGGCTCGTCGTCTGCGGGATGCTGAACATCCTGCTCGCGGGCCTGCGCGAGCATCGGGATTGAGCGGTCCATGGACGTCGTCCTCACCGACCCACCGCTGCGCCGCTCGCTGCAGATCCAGCTGCGCGTGATCGGCGCGCTGGTACGTCGCGAGATCATCACGCGCTACGGCCGCCACAACATCGGCTTCCTCTGGCTGTTCGTCGAGCCGATGCTGTTCACGCTCGGCATCACCGCGATCTGGAGCGCCACGCGCGAGCTGCACTCGGCGAACGTGCCGATCGTCGCGTTCGCGCTGACCGGCTATTCCACGGTGCTGTTGTGGCGCAACGCGACCGGACGCTGCACCAAGGCGATCGAGCCGAACCTCGCCCTCATGTATCACCGCAACGTGCTGGTCATGGACCTGTTCGCGTCGCGCCTGCTGCTCGAGCTCTCCGGCGCGACGATCTCGTTCTTCATCCTGACGCTGCTGTTCTCCGCGATCGGCTGGATGCAGCTGCCGGCGGATCCGCTCACCGCGATGATCGGCTGGTTCCTGCTCGCATGGTTCGCGTCGGGCCTCGCGCTCGCCGTCGGCGCGCTCGCGGAGCGCTCCGATTTCGTCGAGCGCATCTGGCACCCGCTCGCGTACTTCATGCTGCCGATCTCCGGCGCGTTCTTCATGGTCGACTGGCTGCCCCGCGCGGCGCAGGACGTGATGGTGTGGGTGCCGCTCGTCAATGGCGTCGAGATGGTGCGCCATGGGTTTCTCGGCAACGCCGTACGCACGTATGAGGATCCGGCGTTCATGATCCTCGTCAACCTGGGTCTCTCGCTGCTCGGGCTCGCGCTGATGCGCGAGACCGCGCGGCAGGTGGAACCGGAATGATCGTCCTCGACCGCGTCAGCAAGAGCTATCCGACGCGCAGCGGACGCCATCTCGTGCTCGACGATCTGAACATGACGGTCGCGCGCGGCGAGAAGGTCGGCATCCTCGGCCGCAACGGCGCCGGCAAGTCGACGCTGATCCGGTTGATCAGCGGCGCGGCGCTGCCGACCGGCGGGCGCATCGTACGCAACATGAGCGTGTCGTGGCCGCTCGCGTTCGCCGGCGGCTTTCAGGGCTCGCTCACCGGGCTCGACAACGTGCGCTTCATCTGCCGCGTCTACGGGACCGATATCGATGCGACGCTGCCGTTCGTCGAGGACTTCTCCGAGCTCGGCCGCTATCTGCGCGAGCCGGTGAAGACCTATTCGTCCGGCATGCGCGCGCGGCTCGCGTTCGCGCTGTCGATGGCGATCGAGTTCGACTGCTTCCTGATCGACGAGGTCATCTCCGTCGGCGACGCCGGCTTCCACGGCAAGTGCCAGCGCGAGCTGTTCGAGAAGCGCCGCGACCGCGCGATGATCATCGTCTCCCACGAGCTCCACAACATCCGCGACCACTGCACGCGCGCGTGCGTGCTGCATCAGGGTCGCCTGCATCCCTTCGCCGACGTGGAGTCGGCGCATCAGTTCTACACAACGTCGGTCCTAGCCCAATGAACGCCCCGATCCAACCTCCCGCGGTACCCAAGACCCAATTGCTGCTCGAGCTGCGGCCGGCGCTCGAAGGATTCGCCGGCATCCCGCAGGAGACGCGCCTGCTGTTCCGCGGCCTGCGCAAGCTCGAGAACGTCGAGGTGAAAGGCCTGCTGCAGACCTCGCACCGCATCCTCTCGGCGGGCACGACCGAGCCGCGCGGCTGGTTCGCCACGCCGATCTCCGAGGACAAGCGGATCAACCGCTACTCGCGCGTGATCATCTCCACCGTCGAGCGCCCGTACCGCATGTTCATCGAGCAGGCGGTCGACTGGGTGCAGAAAGGCATCCTGTCGCTGATGCTCTCGATCTGGAGCATGTCGCGTTTCCGCAAGCTCAAGCTCACCGACTTCCAGTCGAAGCACTTCGGCGACTTCATGTGGCGCACGCTGTTCTCCAAGTCGCTCAGCGCGTCGGACTACGAGCTCGTCGCCAGTGCGGACCTGAAGATCCTCTCGCAACCGTGGCACACGATGCACGTCGCGGGATTGAACACGCTGTCGATGCTGCCGTGGGCGGTCTACCCGAACATCGACACGCGCGGCGTCGACGTCTTCCTCGCGCAGACCCCGTTCCCCGGCCGCGTCGGCAAGAACACGAAGATGGTGGTGCGCTACCACGACGCGCTGCCGGTGTTCATGCCGCACACGATCCCGAACAAGTCGGTGCATCAGGCGTCGCACTTCTACGCGCTCGCCGACAACGTGCGCTCAGGCGCGCACTTCGCGTGCGTGTCGGAAGCCACGCGCCAGCAATTGCTGAGCCTGTTCCCGCAGGCCGCCGAGCGCGCGGTGACGATCCACAACATGGTGTCGCACAACTATTTCGTCGAGGACTCGTCACCGGAGCGCGTGCCCCAGATCATCCGCGCGCGCCTCTACGGCATCGAGAAGGACAAGCAGGCGAAGGATCTGCGCGTCGCGCCGCAGTTCCTCAATCTGCGCGAGCAGGAGTCGTTCTATCGCCGCGCGCTGTCGCTGCGCCCGTTCAAGTATCTCCTCGTGGTCTCGACCATCGAGCCGCGCAAGAACCATCAGCGGTTGCTCGCAGCCTGGGAAGTGCTCAAGGCCGAGGTCGATCCCGATCTCAAGCTCGTCATCGTCGGCTCGCTCGGCTGGGACTATCAGCAGTTCCTGAAGGTGCTCGGCACCTGGATCGATCGCGGCGAGGCGTTCATGCTGAACGAAGTGCCGGCGCCCGATCTGCGCGTGCTCTATCGCCACGCGCAGGCGACGATCTGTCCGAGCCTCGGCGAAGGCTTCGACTTCTCCGGCGTCGAGGCGATGCGCAGCGGCGGCGTCACCATCTCCTCCGACATCCCCGTGCATCGCGAGATCTACGAGGACGCGTCGCTCTACTTCAATCCGTATTCGACGATGGACCTCGTGCAGGCCATCCAGAAGGTGCTCTACGACCCTGGCGCAGCGCAGGTGCGCGAGCAGCTCGCGCGCCGCGGCGCGGAAGTTTCCGCGCGCTACCTGCCCGAAGTGATCCTGCCGAAGTGGCAGGCATTCCTCGGCCGGCTGACCGCAGGCAAGCCGCAGCCGGTACTCGAAGCGGCGAACGATCCGGAAGTGAAGGGGGGACTCCATGAACAGCCAGCGCTTGTATCGCGCGTTTCTTAAGTACTTCGCGCAGCGCATCATCGCGGACGCCTACGCGGGCATCCTGCGCCGCGAGCCCGACGCGGGCGGACTGCAGACCTACGCGCGCGATCTCGCGGAGCATCGCGATCTCGCGACGACGCTGCGCGGGTTGGCGCAGTCGCAGGAAGCGTGGGACCAGGCGCTCGACGACAACGCCGAGGACGCCTGGGACAAGTTGTTCGCCGAACGCTCCGTCGAAGCCTGGAAGCAGCTGTTCGAGGAACATGCGGAAGTTTTCGCGCGCAGCGTGTTCCAGTCGCTGCTGCATCGCGCGCCCGAGCCGGAAGCGCTCGCGCACTACACGAAGCAGATCGTCGACGAAGGCGGCGTGAAAGGCGCGGTCTCCGACATCAGTCACTCGCGCGAGCACTGGCAGCAGCAGATCGCGCAGCACGCGAACGAACTGGTCGCGAGCATCTTCCGCGCTGCGCTCGGGCGCGAGCCGGAAGAGAAATCGGCTGCGTCGTACGCGTCGCAGATCGTCGATGCGAAGGAGATCGAGCCGGTGCTGCGCGACGTGCTCGCCTCCGAAGAGCATTGGGAGAAGCTGTTCGAGAAGCGGCGCGCCGAGCTGGAGCGCCGGCAGTTCGCGGCATTGGTGCCGGAGCTGGTGCGATCGACGTACCTGTCGTTGTTCGGCCGCGAGCCGGATCCGTCCGGCATGGCCACCTACAGCAAGATGATCGCCAAGCCGCAGGACCTGACGCGGATCATCTCGCATCTGCTCAAGTCCGACGAGCATCACGAGCATCGCATCAAGACCACCCGCGTGCCGCATCCGTCCGTGCGCTACGACGAGCCGACGCTCGTGTTCCTGCACGTCGAGAAGACCGGCGGCACCGCGCTGCGCAACGCCATCGCGCGCGCGTTCGACCGCGACAGCATCTATCAGGAGCACGCCGACACGCTGCACAAGCGCACGCCCGCGGAGCTGTCGCAGTACTCGATCTTCGGCGGGCATTTCAATCACGATTCGCTCGCCTTCATCCCGCGCAGGAAGCTGACGCTGGTCTCCTTCGTGCGCGAGCCGGCCAAGCGGCTCGTGTCGCTCTATCACTTCTGGCGCGCGCACGAGCCCGGTCACAAGAGCTTCGGGCGCGGCATGCAGCTCGCCAACGAATTCCTCATCGAGCCGTTCTTCGAAAGCCCCGAAGTGCGCCGCTGGCACGGCGTGTGGAATCACATGACCTGGGTGCTGCTCGGCGATCGGCAATGGCGGCAATGGCGCGAGGAGCTCACGACCATGCAGCCCGAGCTCGTGGACGATCACGTCGAGCGCACGATCAAGCCGAAGATCCAGGCGCGGCTGCGTGAGTTCGCTTTCATCGGCCTGCAGGAGGACTTCGAGCGCTCGGTGTCCACGATGTTCCGCATCCTCGACGTGCCCGAGCCGGTGGTGACCAAGGATCATTCGCTCGAGGAGCTGATGCAGAGCGATCCGCACTTCAAGAGCGATCTGCAGCGCCAGGCGGTGACGCCGCGCGCGGCCGAGGCGATGGAGAAGCTGATCGTGCTCGATCGCATCGTCTACGACGAAGCGGCAGCGCTCTATCGCGCGCTGCCGGTGAACGCCAGCACTGCCGCCAACGATGAGCGAGTGGATCTATGGCCGTCGCGCGCGACGCAGTGATCTGGGCCTACCGGCTGCTGCTCGGGCGCAATCCCGAGTCCGACGCCGCGGTCGCCGCCAAGATGGCGGCGAAGGACGAAGGCAATCTGATGCGCGAGCTCACCGGCTCGCCCGAGTTCAGGAGCCGCCAGCGCGACAAGGTCCTGTTCGGCGCGGTCGAGAAGCCGCCGCCGGTGCGGCTGCATCTCGCGCAGACCGGACCGTGGCGCACGATCAGCTTCGACCAGCTGCCCGCGCACTGCTGCATCAACGGCGCCGAGAAGATCCCCGGCACGATCCGCTTTCCGGCGGCGGAGCAGTCGAAGCTCGCCGACATCACCGTGACGTTCCACGGCGATCGTGCGCGGCCCGAGGACCTTGCCGGCGTCGAGATCGACCTGCA
>DASRHK010000100.1:0-3509 GCA_035650495.1 Nevskiaceae bacterium
CGTCGAATCCCTTTCCGTCCTGCTGCGCTATCGGCCCGATTCGTCCATCGAGATCGGCGGCTACGCCGCTTCGTCCGAGAAGAAGCCCGGTCCGCTCGCCGACGCGCGCGCGCAGAAAGTCTGGGAATACCTGATCTCGCAAGGCCTGCCCGCAGAGCGCATGGAGCCCGTTGGTCACGGCGCCGTCGCGGGCAAGGGCTCGAGCCGCGTCGACATCCGCATCACCGCGGAAGACGCGCTGGCGATGAGCCAGTTCTCGCAGCCGCTGCCGACGCCCGCGCCGAGCGCGCCACCGGCCGAAGCGCCGCCTGCTGTTGCTGTCGTGCCGGCGCCCGCGGCCCCCGTCACGACCGCGCCGGCGGAACCGTCTTCCGACGAGCAGATGCGCAAAGCCGAAGAGGACGCAGCCGCGAACCGGCGCCAGGCCGCAGCCGACGCAGCGGCGATGAAGCGTGAGAAGGAAGAACAGGCGCTCGCCGCGAGGAAGGCGCAGCAAGAACAGGCTGCCGCCGACGCCGCAGCGAAGCGGCAGGCCGCCGCAGAAGCCGCGGCGCAGAAGCGCGCAGAGGCTGAAGAGCTCAAGCGCCAGAAGGCCGAGCAGGCCGAGATGGCGCGGCGCGAGAAGGCCGAAGCCGCGGAAGCCGCGCGTCAGGCGAAATTGAAAGCGGCGGAAGAGCGCAAGGCAGCGCAGGAAGCCGAGCTCGAGCGCAGGCAGGCCGCGGCCGAGCTCAAGCGCGAGCAGCAGGAGCAGGCACGCATGCAGGCCCGACAGAACGCGCTGGAGAAGAAGCGCGCTGCCGAGGAAGCGAAGAAAGCCGCCGAGCAGGCTGCGATCCAGCAGGCGATGAACACGCCGCCGCCGACGCTCACGCCCGAGGCCACCGACAAGGCGCTGCTGACCGAGAAAGGCAAGAAGATCGTCGACAACCAGACCAACTCGAGCTACGTAGCGCCGCCGTCGATCAAGGCGCCGCCAAAGTCTGCGCTGCCCGGCGAGGGCGCCTACTTCATCCAGGGCACGGCTTACTTCTCCGCGAACGCGCGCACGCTGACGCCCGGCTCCTCGGCGACCATCGACGCGCTCGCGATCCGCGTGCAGAAGCTCATCCAGTCGCGACCGAGCGTGCGCGTCGACATCGTCGGCCACGCCGATCCGCTGACCGAAGCGGCGCAGGCCGACGTGCTCGCCGAAGGTCGCGCCGAGGAGCTGGTGAAGGAGCTCGTCGCCCGCGGCGTCGATCGGGAGCATCTGCATCCCGCCGGCGCGGCCGACACGCAGCCGCTCACCAGCAAGAAGGGCGATCCCGCGCGCAATCTCAACATGCGCGCCGAGATCAGGGTCCCGACGTCGTAAGACGATCCTCGATGATGCCCGCCAGCGCTTCGACGTGCGCGGGTGCATCGTTCAGCGCAGGGATGTAGCGCAACGCCGCCCCGCCCGCTTCGCGGAACTGCGCGTCGTAGCGGATCGCGACTTCCTCCAGCGTCTCCAGGCAATCTGCCGCGAAGCCCGGGCAGATCACGTCGAGCGTGCGCACGCCTGCGGCCGCGAGCCGCGGCAATTCCTGATCGGTGTACGGCTTGATCCACGGTGCCCGGCCGAGCCGGCTCTGGAACGCGACCGACCAGCCCTTATCGCCGAGCTCGAGCGCGCGCGCCAGCAAGCGCGCGGTCTCGTGGCATTCGCGCGCGTACGGATCGCCCTGCGCGACGTACTGCTCCGGGATGCCGTGGAACGACATCATCAGGTGATCGCCGCGTCCTTGGGTGAGCCAGTGCGATCGCACCGATTCCGCGAGCGCTTCGATGTAGCGCAGATCGTCGTGATAGCGCTCGATGTACTGGAGCTTCGGATTCCAGTCCGGCAACGGAAGGCGCGCGCTCACGGCGTCCATCACCGACGCAGTGGTCGTCGTCGAATACTGCGGATACAGCGGCAGCACGATCAGCCGCTCGGCGCGACTCTGCGCGAGTGCGAGCAGCGCGGACGCGATCGACGGCTCGCCGTAGCGCATCGCAAGCGCGACCTGCGCGCCGGAGGCCTGCAGCTTTTCGCGGACGCGATCGGTGAGGCGTCGCGAGAATTTCAGCAGCGGTGAGCCCTCGCTCGTCCAGATCAGTCCGTACTTCTCGGCGAGCGCGCGCGGCCGGAACGGCAGGATGAATCCATAGAGCAGCGGCAGCCAGATCGCGCGCGACAGCGCGACGACGCGGCGATCGCTCAGGAACTCCTCGAGATACTTCCGGATCGCTGCGGGCGTCGCCGCGTCCGGCGTGCCGAGATTGACCAGCAGGACCGCCGCTTTGCGATCCGTGCTCACACGCGCTTGATCTGCCCCGCGTGCAGGCGGCGGAAGTAATCGTGATACGCGCTCATCGCCTTGCTGCCCATCACCAGCATCAACGGCAGGTTGATCCAGTACATGAAGCCCATGCCGACGGTGGAGATCGCGTCGAGCTCCTCGGACGTCTTGATGAATCCGAAGCACGCGGCCGCAGCGGCGATGCACCACAGCCAGCGATAAGGCGCGATGTACTTCGCACCCAGCAGATACGTGATGCCCTGCTCGCCGTAGTAGCCATAGGAGATCAGCGTCGACAGCGCGAACACCCAGACCGCGATGGTGATCAGCCAGCGGCCGAGACCGGGCGTCACCGTGTCGAACGATTTCGCGACCAGAGTCGCGCCGCGATAGTCGGCGAACAATCCTTTTTCAGCGAAGGTCGGCGCCGTCTTCGACGCGATCGGCTGCCAAGAGATCTGGTAGCCGTCACTCGCCTTCTGAACCGTCCCGTAAACGCGCGCGCGATTGCCATCGCGCTCGACCATCACGAACACCGGCACGCTCGGGCGCTGCAGATCGGCATTCGCGTCGTTCGGGATCTGCTTGAGATCCGGCTGCCATTGCCCCAACGACACTTCAACGATCTGCGGCGGCGTCTCCCACGTGAGCGACGGTCCGCGATTCCAGATGCCGGCGCAGAGGATCACGAGTCCGGTGACGGTGCAGACGAAGATCGTGTCGATGAACGGCTCCAGCCCGGCGACGACGCCTTCGGTCACCGGCTCGGGCGTCTTCACCGCCGAGTGCGCGATCGGTGCGGTGCCGAGTCCCGACTCGCTGGAGAACAGCGCGCGCTTCATGCCGAACATGAACGTCGTGCCGAACACCGCGCCGGTGAATGCACCAACGCCGCTCGCGGGCGCGAACGCATCGTGGAAGATCATGCGGAAGATGTCCGGCATCTCGGCGCGATGCAGGAAGATCATCACGAGGCCGCACAACACGTAGACGCCGCACTTCAGCGGCACCAGCGTCTTGGTCACCATGCCGATGCGCTTGATGCCGCCGATGATGACGATGCCGGCCGCGGTTGCGATGACGACGCCGGATACCCAGGTCGGCACGCCGAAATATTCGCGCGTGGTGTCGGCGACGTTCCAGGTCTGGAACATGTTGCCGCCGGTGAAGGCGAACAGCAGCAGCGAGATCGCGAACAACCCGCCG
>DASRHK010000101.1:0-8845 GCA_035650495.1 Nevskiaceae bacterium
GAAGAGCTTGTCCGTGGCTGTCATGTGCGCTCCCAAGGTTCGACGCCGCCGCGCCGCAGGCGGAACAACGGATGCGGCTGCGGCTTGGCTTCCGCGATCCAGCGCCGATGCAGCGCGCGATTGCGCTGCCGCAGCTTGCGCATCAGATGCCTCCATTCGTATTCGATCTGGCCGGTCGTTGCAGCCAATCGCAGCGGAGCGCGCACCGGCGCGATCTTGCTGCGATCGAACCGATAGCCGCGCGCGTCGGCCTCATCGACGACGCAGCCGAGATACGCGTCGATCGCGCGCGCTGGCGAGTCGTGCTCCTGGAATCGCGCAAGCTGCGGGTGATGCCGATAGCCTTTGGTTCGACCTCGCAGCACCGCGCGCGCGAGCAGGCCTTCGCGCCACAGCGCGACGAGGCCCTGAGGATCGAGATAGCGCGGATGCAGCGTCCACAGGCGCATCTACAGCTCGCGCGTCATGAACACGCTGTTGGGATCGAGCACGTACTCGCCGAACGGCGGGCACTCGCGGAAGCCGAATGCTTCGTAGAGGCGTCGCGCGGGATCGAAGTACGCCTGCGAGCCGGTTTCGAGGCTGAGGCGATGCAGGCCGCGCTTCCTGGCTTCGGTGAGGATGTGCTCGAGCATGATCCGCGCGATGCCCTTGCGCAGGTGCGTGCGCGAGGTGCGCATCGACTTGATCTCGCCGTGCGTCGCGTCGAGCGTCTTCAGGGCGCCGCAGCCGGCGAGCAGGTCGCCGTCCCAGATCGACCAGAACGAGACGTCGGGCTTGCGCAGGCCGGTGAGGTCGAGCGCGTGGCAGCTCTCCGGCGGCGACACCGAGCGCATGTCGCGCATGTGCTCCTCGAGCAGCGCGATGACGCGCGGATCGTGCAGCGGGTCGACCCGGATGTTCATTTGCGGACGTATCTCCCGTCGAATGCCGTCGTCCATTTTCCCTTCGCGTCGGTGGCTTCCCACAATTGGCGCACGGACCCGTCCGCGTTCGGCGTCCAGGTGATGCGGTTCTTCACGATGCTGCCATCCGCGGCCTTGCTGTCGCCCTCAAGCACCATGCTGTTGCCCTTCAGCCCGCCTTCCAAGAGCAGCAGCGTGCCGTCGGTGTCGACCCAGCTCTGATGCCAGAGCTTGCGGGACGCATCGTACAGGTTGAGGCTCTCACCGCTGTAGGCGTGGCCTGTGACGTAGTGCTCGTGGATGACGCAGCCGCCGTACTCCTTCGTGATGCTGTTGGTGCCGGCGAGGCCGCCGTCGGGCTTGTGCACCTTCCACTCGCCGACCCAGAAATCGAATTGCCGATATTCGGGTGCGTCGCAACCCGCGTGCGCGGAGGTTGCGACGAGCAGGAGCGCCAGAAGTCTCAGTCCAGGAATTTCCATGTGCTCGCTCCGTCCAGCCGGCGAATCCGTACGCCCTCGATCACGGCGGGATCGAAGTTGCGCATATTCACACCCATGCGATCGCGCATCTTGCGCCGGGCTTGCCAACCCATGAAGCAACCGCACGTCGCACAGCGCACGAAATCGATCATCTTGTCGCCCCACGCGTAGCGATCGACCGCGCCGCGCGCGTGCCGCAAGCGCACCTTGCTCGCGGGGTAGTACGCCATCAGCGAGCCGTAGCGCCGGCAGATCGAGCAGTTGCAGCTGGTGAGACGCCGCGGCTTGCGCGGCACCTCGATCGAGACCGCCCCGCAATGGCAGGTGCCGGTGAGCATCACCGCGCTATTTGTAGGCGATCGCCGCGCTCGTCGGTCCCGCGAGCGGGATGGTCTCGAAGCGCTTGAAGCCCGCGTCGGCGCACCATGTGCGGAAATCGGCGCCGGTGTAATCGAACGCGTCCCCGAACTCGATCAGCATGTTCAGCGACATCATCAGGCCGAAGGCATTCTCGCGACGCGCATCGTCGATCACGTTCTCGATCGCGATGAGCGCGCCGCCGGCCGGCAAGGCCTCGTAGGCCTTGCGGATGAGCATCTTCTTTCCGTCGAGATTCCAGTCGTGGAGGATGTTGCCCATGGTGACGACGTCGGCCTTGGGCAGCGCGTTCTTGAAGAAGTCGCCCGAAACGATCTTGATCCGCTCGCTCATGTTCGCAGCACGCACGTGCTTCTCAGCGTGCGGCGCGACGACCGGCAGATCGAACGAGCTGAAGGTCAAATGTGCGTGACGGCTCGCAACGACGCGCGACAGGAGCGCGAGCGCACCGCCGACGTCAGTGACCGTCTTGTAGCGTCTCCAGTCGAACTTCTCCGCGAGCGCCATGAAATTGCCGCCCTGGAATCCGCTCATCGCCTCGAGGAACGTGCCGAGCCGGGCGGGATCGGAGTAGAGCTCCTCGAACATCGACTTGCCGCTGTGCTTGAGCTCGTTCTGCGGCTTGCCGGTCTTGAGCGCGGTCTCGAGATCGCCCCAGAAGCGATAGAGCCGCGTGTTCATCATGTCGGCGATGCCGCCGATGTAGGCAGGGCTCGCCTTGTCGAGGAAGGTCGCGGTGTCGAGCGTATTGCGATAGCGCGCGGACGGACCGTCGCCGTCGCGCTCGAGGAATTTGAGCGCGACGAGCGAATCGAAGAAGTCGTACCAGCCGCGCGGATGGAGCCCGAGCTTCCTGCCCAGCTCCTCCGCGGTCAGGGCGCTCTTGCCGAGCGCGCTGAATAGTCCGACGCCGACCGCGCTGAGCAGCACTTTCGACGGCCAGAACGCAGTTGCGGTCTGCAGTATGGCCGTCGGGTCGGGCTGCCGGCTCATGGCTTACGACGCCATCTGCCTCAGCATGTAGTGCAGCACGCCGCCGTTCTCGTAGTAGTCCCACTCCTTCGGCGTGTCGATGCGCACGCGCGCCTTGAAGGTGATGTCCTTGCCGTTCTTCTTCGCCTTGACGGTGACTTCCTTCGCGCCGCGCGTGAGGCCGTCGATGTCGAACATCTCGGTGCCGTCGAGGCCATGCGTCGCGGCGCTCTCGCCGTTGACGAAGTTGAGCGGCAGCACGCCCATGCCGACGAGATTCGCACGATGGATGCGCTCGAAGCTCTCGGTGAGCACCGCCTTCACGCCGAGCAGGATCGTGCCTTTCGCCGCCCAGTCGCGCGACGAGCCGGTGCCGTACTCCTTGCCGCCGATGACGACCAGCGGGATGCCGTCCTTCTGGTACTTCATCGCGACGTCGTAGATCGCTTCGACCGGACCCGGCGTCGTTGCGTTGCTGCCGTTGAGATACTTCGACACGCCGCCTTCGACGCCCGGCGTCATCTGATTCTTGATGCGCGTGTTGGCGAACGTGCCGCGCATCATGATCTCGTGATTGCCACGACGTGAGCCGAACGAGTTGAAGTCGGCGCGCTGCACGCCATGCTCCATCAGATATTTTCCTGCGGGGCCGTCTTTCTTGATGTCGCCGGCGGGCGAGATGTGATCCGTCGTGATCGAATCGCCGAGCAGCGCGAGCACGCGCGCGCCCTTGATCGTCGGGATGCCCGGCTTCTGCTTGGTCATGCCGACGAAGTAGGGCGGGTTCTGCACGTAGGTGCTCTTGCTGTCCCACGGATAGGTCTCGGACTTCGCGACCTTGATGCCCTGCCAGCGCTCGTCGCCTTTGAGCACGTCGCCGTAGCTCTTCTTGAACAGCTCGGAGGTCACCGACTTCGCGACCAGCTCCTGCACTTCCTTCGACGTTGGCCAGATGTCCTTCAGGAAAACGTCCTTGCCGTCCTTGCTCTTGCCGATCGGATCCTTGGTGAGATCGAGATCGGTCGAGCCGGCGATCGCGAACGCGACGACCAGCGGCGGCGAGGCGAGATAGTTCATGCGCACGTCCTGATGGACGCGGCCTTCGAAGTTGCGATTGCCCGACAGCACCGCCGACACGCTGAGCTTGTTGTCGTTGATCGCCTTGCTGATCGGCTCGTTGAGCGGGCCCGAGTTACCGATGCAGGTGGTACAACCATAGGCGACGATGTTGAAGCCGAGATGCTCGAGGTCCTCGATCAATCCGGCCTTCTTGAGATATTCCGTGACCGCCTTCGATCCGGGCGCGAGCGACGTTTTCACCCACGGCTTCGCGGTCAGCCCGAGCGCGCGCGCCTTGCGCGCGAGCAGGCCGGCGCCGATCAGCACGGAAGGATTCGAGGTGTTCGTGCACGAAGTGATCGCGGCGATGACCACCGCGCCGTCCTTGAGCTCATAGCTCTTGCCGCCGTCGGTGACCTTGGCGGGACCCGCCGACGGACGCAGCTTCTGCTCGGCGTCGAAGGCCTTGCGGAAGTTCGTCTTCACGTCGGAGAGGAGCACGCGATCCTGCGGACGCTTCGGGCCGGCGAGCGACGGCTTGATCGAGCCGAGATCCAGGTGCAGCACGTCGGTGTATTCGGCTTCGGGCGCGTCGGGCGTCCACCACATGCCTTGGGCTTGCGCGTACGCCTTCACGATTTCGACCTGCGCATCGCTGCGGCCGGTGAGGCGCAGATAGTTCAGCGTCTCCTCGTCGATCGGGAAGATGCCGCAGGTCGCGCCGTACTCCGGCGCCATGTTCGCGATGGTCGTGCGGTCGGCCGCGGAGAGCGCGCCGACGCCGGGTCCGAAGAACTCGACGAATTTCTCGACGACGCCGCGCTTGCGCAGCATCTCGGTGACGGTGAGCACGAGGTCGGTCGCGGTCGCGCCTTCGGCGAGCTTGCCGGTGATGCGCACGCCGATGACTTCAGGAATGAGCATCGACGACGGCTGACCGAGCATCGCGGCTTCCGCTTCGATGCCGCCGACGCCCCAGCCGAGCACGCCGATGCCGTTGACCATCGTCGTATGCGAGTCGGTGCCGAAGCACGAGTCCGGATAGAGCATGCCGTTCTCGTTCTCGAAGACGACGCGCGCGAGGTACTCGATGTTGACCTGATGGACGATGCCGGTGTCCGGCGGCACGGCCTTGAAGTTCTTCAACGCTTCCTGGCCCCAGCGCAGGAACGTGTAGCGCTCCTGGTTGCGCTGGAACTCGATCTTCGCGTTGAGATCGAGCGCTTCCTTGGTGCCGTAGTGATCGATCATCACCGAGTGATCGATGACCAGCTCGACCGGGCACAGCGGATTGACCTTCGCCGCGTTGCCGCCGAGCTTCTTGATCGCGTCGCGCATCGCGGCGAGGTCGACCACGCAAGGCACGCCGGTGAAGTCCTGCAGGATCACGCGGGCCGGCGTGAAGTTGATGTCCTTGAGCGGCAGCTTCTTCAGGTCCGCCCCGGCGAGGGCCTCGACGTCCTCTTTCCTGGTGTTCTCGCCGTCCTCGTGCCGCAGCAGGTTCTCGAGCAGGATCTTGTACGAGTACGGCAGTCGCGCCAACTTGAACCTGGGCTCCAGCGCCTTGAGGCTGAAGTAGGAGAAGGTCTTGCCACCGACCTTGAGCTGCGACTTGGACTTGAAGCTATCCGCCATGGACTTCGCTCCTGCTGGAAGAACGGCGCGCGGTGGGCGCGAGGGGCGCAAATTATAATGCGTCGGGGACAGGGGGGAACATGACAGGCAATCCATCGCGCGCCAGCGTGCTGCTGGTCGACGATTCGCCGACGAACATCGACGTGCTGCGCGCAGCGCTCGGCGATCTCTATCAGCTGCGCATCGCGACCGACGGCGCGCGCGCCCTCGAAGTGGCGCAAGCCAATCCACCGGATCTCGTCCTGCTCGACGTGATGATGCCGGACCTCGACGGCTACGAGGTGTGCCGGCGACTGAAGCGCGACGAGCGCACGCGGCGCGTGCCGGTCATCTTCGTCACTGCGCTGATGGAGCCCGACGACGAGCGCAAGGGCTTCGAGGCCGGCGCCTGCGATTTCCTGGTGAAGCCGATCAGCCCCGCGGTTGTGCGCGCCCGCGTGCAGACCTATCTCGAGTTCCACAAGCAGGGCAAGCATCTCCAGCACGTCGAGCAGCTATTGTGGGACACCGCCGAGCTGCTGGCGCGCGAGCGCATGAAGTGGCTCGAAAGCCTGGGACGCATCGTCGACGCGCGCCTCGCCAATCATCACGGCAGCCGCATGCAGCGCGTCGGGGCGATCGTCTTCCGACTCGCGCGCGAGCTGGGATTGTCGCAGCGGGAAGCCGACGTGCTTCGCGTCGCGGTCCCGCTGCACGACATCGGCATGATCGCGGTGCCCGATCGCATCGTGCAGGGCACGCACGTCCTCTCCGAGGCCGATCGCGCGGTGATGCAGGCGCATGCGAAGACCGGCGCCGACATCATCGGCGAGCACAAGGATCCGATGCTCGAAGCCGCGCATCTCGCGGCGTGGACGCACCACGAGCGCTGGGACGGCAGCGGTTATCCGCGAGGCTTGAAGGGCGAGCAGATCCCGCTGGTCGGCCGGATCGCAGCCCTGTGCGACGTATTCGACGCAATGCTCTCGGCGCGTCCGTATCGCTCTGTGCGAACCGAGGACGAGACGCGGCGCTACATCGCCGAGCGCTCCGGCAAGCATTTCGATCCGGGCATCGCCGCGACCTTCGCGCACGCCTTCGGCGATCTCGTGGAGCTGCGGCGCGCGCCGCGCTGAAGGCAATGGACGCGTCTGCAACGCGCATCGCGGTGGTCGACGACGAGGCGGTGTCGCGCGAAGCCGTGGTCGTGTACCTGAAGAGCCTCGGCTTCGACGTGATCTCGCTCGACGGCGCGAAGGCGTTGCGCGCGTCGATGGCGCACCAGCGTCCACCGGAGCTCGTCGTGCTCGATCTGGTCATGCCCGGAGAGGACGGCTTGTCCGCGCTGCGCTGGCTGCGCAGCACCTCCGACGTGCCGGTGATCATGCTCACGTCGAATGCTGAAACGACCGACCGCGTGGTCGGCCTGGAGCTCGGCGCTGACGACTACGTCGCCAAGCCCGCGGACATGCGCGAGCTGCTCGCCCGCATCCGCACGGTGCTGCGACGAAAACCCAAGCCGACCACTGCCGCGCCGGCGCCGAAGAAGCACGAAGGCGAATGGTTCGGGCGCTGGCGGCTCGATCGCGCGAGGCGCGGGCTGATCGATCTCGATGGAACGCCGCTGCAGCTCACCGCGGCGGAATACGCGCTGCTCGCCGTGTTCGCCGATCATCCGAACGTCGTGCTCTCGCGCGAGAAGCTGCTCGAGCTCAGCGGCGCAGAGCCCGGCGAAACCTTCGACCGCGCGATCGACATCCGCATCACGCGCCTGCGCCGCAAGATCGAGCCGGTCCCCGGCGACCCGACGGTGATCAAGACGATCCGCGGTCACGGCGGCGGCTACGAGTACGTGCCGTCGGAAGGGCCGCGATACGGCCGGTGATCAGAACAAGCGGAACCGATACCGGATCTTGACCAGCACCTGGCTGTCCGTCTGCTCGCCGAGACCTTGCGACAGCAGGCGGGGCAGGTTGCGCTCCGAATCGTCGCGGAAGAGGTCGGCGCCGCGCGTGTAGACGACGTAGAGATCGGACAGCGAGCCTAGCTCGTAGCGATAGCGCACCTGCAGCGCGACGTTGCTGAAGCCGAAATCGCCGATCGCGTCGTCGGTGGCGTGCAGATTCCCCGTCGCGTCGGGTCGATAGGCACCGACCGTCGCGCCGACGCCGCCGGTCCACTGCAGGCGCGCGCGCAGCTCGTGGCGCTGGGCGGGGAACCAGTCCAGGCCGGCCTGCAGGTACGTCTGCCGATAGCGGAACGTACCGATGAGATTCTCGACGCCCTGCCAGATCGGGAAATCCGGCGCGCTGTAGTAATTGACGATCATGCGCGCGATGAGCTGCTCGCTGAAGTGCAGCTCCGCGTTCGCATCGATCTCGAGGCCGCTGCTGCGGAAAAGTCCGTCGATCCAGCCCAGCGTGGCGGTATAGCGGAAGAATCCGGTCTGAGGGTTGTAGTAGGAGAGATAGACGCTGTTCTGCGGCGGCAGGCTCGCGGGGCCGTTGCCGCGCGTGATGAGGTCATCGACGCCGCCGAAATCATCGAGGTTCCATTGCGCGATGTAGCCGCTGTTGTCGCGCAGGTTCACGCGATAGTTCGCGCTCACGTGCGATTGCAGCTTGTCGCCCTGGTCGTTGTAGGCGCCGGTGAACGTGCCGTAGAGCGAGGTTTCCTGGATCTCGCTCGAGTCCGGCCACGTGCGCCAGTGATAGGTCGAGATGTCGGAGAGCTCGTTCAAGTTGTTGCGCTCGAGGAAGCCGGCATCGTTGAGCTGAAAGTTGCGATCGAAGTGCCACAGTGCGGCCGCGTGCTCCCAGTGCTCGCCGGAGTAGCGCAGATAAAGCGTGTCGCCATCGCCAATGCCGGAGGGATCGAGCGGCGTCGATGGGATCTGGTCCGGCCGGCGGATGTCGGAGCGCATGAACTGTCCGAGCACCGTGAGACCCACCGACGGGGTCCACGCGAAGTCGAGCGAATTGACGTCGGCGCGGCGGTCGAGCGTCGGGCGATCGACGTAGGTGCCCATCCAGCCGAGCTTGAAGTCCTTCCACAGATTGGCGCGGACGCGCGCGACGTAGAAATCGCGGCCTTTGGCGTCGTCGGAATCATCTTCGAAAGCCGTGATGAGCCCGACGTCCCACGCCCCGACGCTGCCGGTGTACTTCGCGGCGCCGAGGATGTCGGTGCTGCCTTCGGGTCCGGCGTCTGGCGCCGCGCCGATGCGCCGCGTGTAGAGCAGACGATTCTCGGTGGAGAACAGCCCGAGGTCCTCGGTGAAGAACGGACGCTTGTCGGGGAAGAAGGTCGGGATCGCGCTGAAGTTGACGACGAGCTGATCGCTCTCGACCTGCCCGAAGTCGGGGTTGATCGTCGCGGTGACCTGGTGCGTCGCAACCGGCTTCCAGAACACGTCGGCGCCGGCGCGTGCTTTCC
>DASRHK010000102.1:0-3206 GCA_035650495.1 Nevskiaceae bacterium
GAGCAGCAGATGGAGGAACCACGGCAGGCGTGCGTCGACCACGCCCACGATCAGCGCCGGCACGCCGGCGAGGATCCATGGTGCGACCGGCGAGGACCAGAAGCGCTCGCTGCGGATCAGCGATCGCGCGCGCGCCAGGTAGCCCTGCGTCGTCTCGCGCGGCTCCGGCGCGATGTCGAGCAAGCGCAGGCCGAGCAGCACCAGCACGATCGCGAGCAGCATCATCGAACGAAGTCCAGGCGCAGCCGCAAGGAATCCCAGTCGAAGTGCGGACCGGGATCGGTCTTGCGGCCCGGTGCGATGTCGGAATGTCCGGCGATCCGATCGCGCGTGATCTTCGGATACGCGCGCATCAGCGCCGCGGCGACGCGCGACAGCTGCACGTACTGTGCTTCGGTGAATTCGCGATCGTCGGTGCCTTCGAGCTCGATGCCGATCGAGAAGTCGTTGCAACGGCTGCGGCCCTCGAACGTCGATTGCCCCGCGTGCCACGCGCGCTGATCGAAGGGGACGAACTGCGTGACGGCGCCGTCGCGCGCGATGAAGCAGTGCGCGGAGACTTTCAGATCGCGGATCGTCCCGAAGTACGGGTGCGCGTCCCAGTCGAGCGCGTTGGTGAAGAGCATCTCGACCGACGGCCCGCCGAACTCCCCGGGCGGCAGCGAGATGTTGTGCACGACGAGCAGGCTGATGTCGGAGGGATCCGGGCGCTCGTCGCAGTTCGGCGAGGCGACGAAGCGCACCTCGCGCAGGCGATGCGTGGAGGGGTCGACTTCCGGCCACGGCAGCTCAAGCTCGGCCGGCGGCCCGGAACTCCGTCCCTCCGAAAGCGTCCTAGTCGCCATCACTCCTATAGACTCGTGCGCCTTGAAACGGGGGATTCGCATGAAGATCGTCTACGCCCTGGCAGCCTCGCTGCTCGTCGCCGGCTGTGCCGCCACCGAATACAAGATGCAAGGCGTCACCATCAGCTACGAGCCCTATGGCGACACCGCGCCGGCACCGAAATCGGCCAAGCTGCCCGAGGTCGACATCCCCTTCACGAAGCATATCCTGAGCAATGGACTGACGCTCGTCGTGCACGAGGATCATTCGGCGCCGGTGGTCGGTGTGTCGGTGTGGTACCACGTCGGCAGCAAGAACGAGAAGCCCGGCAAGACCGGCTTCGCGCACCTGTTCGAGCACCTGATGTTCAACGGCTCGGAGCATTTCAAGGACGAGTTCTTCCGCCCGTTCGAGAAGGTCGGCGCGACCGACATGAACGGCGACACCTGGCTCGATCGCACGCGCTACTTCGAGACGGTGCCGACCACGGCGCTCGACATGGCGCTGTGGATGGAGTCGGATCGCATGGGCCATCTGCTCGATGCGATCGACCAGAAGACGCTCGACGAGCAGCGCGGCGTGGTCCAGAACGAGAAGCGCCAGAGCGTCGACAACGCGCCCTACGGCCGCGTCGGCGAACTGCAGCAGCGCGCGAGCTTTCCGGAAGGCCACCCCTATCGCTGGGAAACCATCGGCTCGATGGAAGACCTGAACGCCGCCTCGCTCGCCGACGTCAAGGAATGGTTCCGCGAGTTCTACGGCGCCGGCAACGTGACGCTCGTGCTCTCCGGCGACATCGACGACAAGACCGCGGTGGAGAAAGCCACGCGCTATTTCGGCGACATCCCTTCCGGCCCACCGGTGGAGCGCCGCGAAGTCTGGGTTGCGCCGCGCACGGAATCCACGCGCGAGGAGATGCAGGATCGCGTCTCGCAGGTGCGCATCCTCAAATCCTGGAACGCGCCGCAGGACGGCTCCGACGACGAGGTGCTGCTCGAGCTGGCGGCAAACGTGCTCGGATCGGGCAAGGCTTCGCGCATGTACGAGCGGCTGGTCTATCGCGACAAGATCGCCGACGGCGTGAGCGTCAACGTCGGGGCCTTCGAGCTCGCGAGCATGTTCGAGATCACCGTCGACGTGAAGAAGGACGTCGATCCGGCGACGGTAGAGAAAGCCGTCGGCGAAGAGCTCGCGCGCTTCCTCAAGGACGGTCCGACCGCCGACGAGATCAGCCGCGCGCAGACCGAGGCCTACGCGAATCTGGTGCGCGCCGCGGATCGCGTCGGCGGCAACGGCAAGGCGACGATCCTCGCCAGCGGCCAGGTCTATCGGGACAATCCCGCGGCGTACCAGGACGACATGCGCCGCACGCTCGCGGCGACGCCGAATGCTGTCCGTGACGCCGCGCGCCGCTGGCTCGCACAGGGCGACTACACGCTGACGGTGAAGCCGTTCCCGACCTACACGACCGTGGCGTCCAATGTCGATCGCAAAAGCGGTCCGCCGCCGGTCACGCAATTCCCCGACCTGTCCTTCCCGAAAGTGCAGCGCGCGACGCTGAAGAACGGCCTCAAGGTCGTGTTCGCCGAGCGCCACGACGTCCCGATCGTCGAGTTCAGCATGGTGTTCAACGCAGGCTTCGCCGCCGACCAGGGCCGCAAGCTCGGCACCGGCGCGTTCTCGCTCGCCATGCTCGACGAGGGCACGACGCATCTCAACGCGCTGCAGCTGTCGTCGCGCCAGCTCGAGCTCGGCGCGCACATCGGCTCCGGCAGCGCGCTCGACGCTTACACCGTTTCGCTCTCGGCGCTGAAAGCCAGGCTCAAGGAATCGCTCTCGCTCTACGCCGACGTCGTGCGCAACCCGGCCTTCGACGAGAAGGAGTTCAAGCGCCTGCAAGGCCAGTGGCTCGCCGGCATCGCGCAGGAGAAGACCGACGCCGACGCGCTCGCCTTGCGCATCGCGCCGCCGCTGCTTTACGGCGAAGGTCACGCCTACGCGATCCCGTTCACCGGCTCTGGCACTGAAACGTCGGTGCGATCGCTGACGCCGGAGGACCTGCGCGCGTTCCATCACGACTGGCTGCGACCCGACAACGCGACCCTGCTCGTCGCCGGCGACACCACGCTCGCCGAGCTCGTGCCGATGCTCGAGGCGACGTTCGGCGACTGGAAAGCGCCGGACTCGCCGATCCCGTCGAAGAACGTGTCGACCGTCGCCGAAGCGCCCAAACCGCGCGTGTTCCTGGTCGACAAGCCCGGCGCGGCGCAGTCGCAGATCATCGCGGGCTTGCTGGCGCCGTCGTCGAAGGCGCCGAACTTCATCGAGATCGGCACCATGAACGGCGTCTTCGGCGGCTCGTTCACCTCGCGCATCAACAT
>DASRHK010000103.1:0-16801 GCA_035650495.1 Nevskiaceae bacterium
TCGCCCGACGGAGCGCTGGCCGTCGAGCTGCAGGATGGTGCGGCTGACGCGGATGCCCCATTCGGTCGCCGAGATGAAGGCGAGCGCGTCCAGAAGCCCGATGCCGCGCACCCACCAGGGCAGCTTCGCCGCCTCGAGATAAAGCGTGGCATGCCCGTTGGCCGAGATCGCGCACCCGGTGAGGAACAGGAACAGCGCCAGGGCGCGGCTGGTGCCGCTGTCGCGGTCGGTGATCCAGAAGGCCAGCCCCATTCCCGCGGCGATGAGCGCGACGACGTCGAAGGAGAGGGCTTCCATGGGGGGCAGATTACCTTGCAAAGCGCATGCCTTGTGACGCAGGTCACGGGGATTGTGAACTCATGGCACGGCACCCAGTCTATCCATCGTCCCCGCCCTGCCTAGCCCTTGGTAAGATGACCCGGCGGGGGTTCAACTCTATGTCCAGCTGGTTCGGCCGCGGTCTCCTCGCGGCTCTGTTTGTGTGTAGCGCGCCGGTCTTCGCGATGGACTCGCTCGCGGACGTGCTGATCCAGGCCGCGCCCGCCGCCAATCCCGACGTCCTGCGTGCAGCCGCCGCCGCCGCGAAGTGCGCCATCGAAACGGGTCACGCGCCGGCGACGCGCCTCGGCGTGATCGATTACTCGCTGCCGTCCACGCAGCCGCGCCTGTGGGTGTTCGACCTCAACAGCGGCACACTCCTCTATCAGGAGCTCGTCGCGCACGGCCGTAATTCCGGCGACAACCTCGCGACCGCGTTCTCCAACGAGGCGTCGAGCCTGCAGTCGAGCCTGGGTCTCTACGAAACGCTCGACACCTACGCCGGCGACAACGGCTATTCGCTGCGCATGCAGGGCCTCGAGCCCGGCGTCAACGACCACGCCTACGATCGCGCGATCGTGATGCACGGCGCGCCGTACGTGAGCCAGAGCTTCATCAAGAAAGTCGGACGCATCGGCCGCAGCTGGGGTTGTCCCGCGGTGCGGCCGGAGATCGCGCACTCGCTGATCGACACGCTCAAGGGCGGCCAGTACGTGTTCGCCTACTATCCCGATCCGGGCTGGCTCGCGAAGTCGGCGTATCTGCACTGCGCCGACAAGTCGCAGCCCGAACCGCAACCCTATCTCGTCGACGTCGAGATGTGGCTCGCCGCAGCGGGCCCGTAACCTACGGCCCGATCAGCAGCGGGTACGGGTTCACCGCCGCGCCCTGCCACCAGCGTTTCTCAGGCCCCAGCTTGAACATCGCGAAGTGCAGATGCGGCGCGGTGGCGATCGCGTTACCGGTCGAGCCGACGTAGCCGATCACGTCGCCTCGCTTGATCTGCTGCCCTTCGCGCACGCCGTCGGCGTAGCGATCGAGATGCGCGTAGTAGTAGGTGTACTTGTCGCTGCGATCGAACTGGTAGATCGTCAGCCCGCCCGGAACGCTCTTGAACAGCTTGACGATGCGGCCGTCGTCGACGGCGAGCACTGGCGTTCCGCGCGGCGCCATGATGTCGATCGCCTCGTGCGCGTGGCCGGTGCGCGCATCGCCGAAGGTGTCGTGCAGATCGGCGACCTTGCCCGAGACGGGGATGAGCAGCGCAGCAGTGAGAGCGGCGAACCACATCGCGCGGATCTCATTTGCGCAGGATCGCGGGCATCCCGGCGCGCACCGCGTCCGCCATCGCGAGGGCATCCCAGTTCGTCAGGCGGATGCAGCCGTGCGACTCCGTCTTGCCGATGTTGCGCGGCTCCGGCGTGCCGTGGATGCCGTAGTGCGCTTTCGACAGATCCATCCACACCACACCGACCGGATTGTTCGGGCCGGCCTGGATCCAGGCTTTCTCGTCCTTCGCGTCGGCGTCCCAGAACAGGTTCGGGTTGTAGTGGAATTTCGGATTGCGGCTGATGCCCTGGATCTTCCACGCGCCCAGCGGCAGCGGATCATGCTCGCTGCCCAGCGTCGCCGGGAAGTGCGCGACCGTGCGGCCCTCGCCGTCGACGAGCGTGATGTCGGACGATGACTTGTTGACGAACACTTTCGACACCTTCGGCAGCGGCACGCGCTGCGCGACATTGAGCACGACGATCTGCTCGCCGGCCTTGCCGAGATCCTTGTCGGGATTGAGCGCCTCCAGGAATTCGGGGCGCACGTGGAATTTCTCGCCGAGCAATTCCTGCGGCGACGAATAGCCGAGCGCAGGCAGGCTCGCCTTCTCCATCATGTCTTCCGGCACGGGCGTGAACGGACCGGCGACGTCTTCCGGCGCGATCTGGTAGGGGATGAGGATCGGCTCCGGATCGGCGTCGAGCGCGCGCCACATGTCCTCGTCGATCGTGCCGGTCTGCTTCAGCTTGTGCGCTTCCTGATAGGCGTTCACCGCCTTGCGCAAGTTGCCGCCGAAGACGCCGTCGATCTCACCAGGCGAGAAGTGAGCGCGATCAAGCAGCACCTGTGCACGCAACACGGCGGCGCCCTTCATGCCCATCTTGAGCGGTTCCGTCGTCGCTTGATTGACCTGATCGGGCGTGATCTGCGGCGGCGTCTGAGCGTTCGCCACGGAGAAAAGCGCAAACCCAATCAGCCACAGCACGCATCGCGCAGTCATCAGCCCTCACCGGAATTTTCCGAAGTTCTAGAGGATTGGACCGCGCGCTTCGGCAGTTTTCGTCAGAGGGTTCCGGCCTTGCCGGCGCGCTCGCGGTCGATCAGGGTGCGCTTGCGCTCGATGCCCCAGCGATAGCCGCCGAGTCCGCCGTCGCCGCGGATCACGCGATGACACGGCACCGCGAGCGCGACGTTGTTGGAGCCGCACGCATTGGCCACGGCACGCACAGCAGCCGGCTTGCCGATCCCGCGCGCGACTTCGGCGTAGCTGCGCAGTTCGCCGTACGGAATCTTCTGCAGGTAGCTCCACACCTTCATCTGGAATGCGGTGCCGCGCAGGTCGAGCGGCAGTGCGAGCCGCGATTGCGATCCCGCGAGATACGCCGAGAGCGTGCGCATCCACGCCTCGAATTGGCCGCGCGATGCGCCCTTCATCGGCTCGACGGCTGCGCTCGGGAATTCCATGCGCAGGCGCTGCTGCAATTCGTACTCGCTCGCGCCGAACTGCACGAAGCACAGGCCGCGATCCGTCGCCGCCATCATCAGCAAGCCGAGCGCAGTCTTGGCGAACGCGTAGGAGATCTCGGCGCCCTCGCCGCCTTTTCGATATTGCTTCGGCGTCATGCCGAGCCGCGTCGCCATCCGTTCGTAGACGCGGCTCGTCGATCCGAATCCCGCATCGAAGATCGCGCGCGTCACCGGCGCGCCTTCGCGCAGCTCGCGCTTGAGCGCACGCAGCCGCACCGATTCGACGTACTGCCTCGGCGTCACGCCGACGACGTCCTTGAAGCTGCGCTGCAGATGGAATGGAGAGAGATGCGCGTGCGCCGAGAGCTGCTTCAGGCTCAGGCGCTGCGTCGCATGCGCTTCGATGTAGCGACAGAGATCAGCGACGCGGCGCGCCATCGGATCGCCCGACGATTCCAGTGGTCGGCAACGCTTGCATGCACGCAGCCCCGAAGCTTCCGCCTGCGCCGGTGTGTCGAAGAAGCGCACGTTCTCGCGCAGCGGACGGCGCGACGCGCACGACGGCCGGCAATACACGCCGGTGGTGACGACGCCGTAGAAGAAGCGGCCGTCCTGCGAGCGATCGCGATCGACGACGGACTGCCAGCGAGCGTTATTGCTTGACGGGAGATTCATGGCGCACCTCATCTTGCATCAGATGGGCGCCATGATGCGGATGCGATCGGAAGAGATCGCTCCGATTCTTGCGCTCTCGGTCGGGCTTTACGCCGCCTGCTTCAGATAGCGCTCGCCGAGCCGCTCCAGGCCGCCGCGGTAATACTCGAAGCGATCGGCGAGATCGCGGAACACGGCGCGCAGGCCGAATTCATCGGCGAGATGATGGCGCGACGCGGTGAAGTAGTACGAGCTGCCCATCTTGCAGTAGTACTCGATGTTGACCGGCCGATGGTGATAGCGATGCCGATGCTCGATCCACGGCGCGAACAGGCCCGAGGTGACGAGCGCGTAGTTGCCGATGTGCGAGTGCACGACGAACAAGCGCTCCGGGCCCGACTGCGCGGCTTCGGCGACGAGATCGACGAGGTACTGGAACGTCTGCTGCTCGTCGCCCTGCACGCGATACATGCGATCGGTGCGGGTGAACACGCCAAGGAGGTTGGCGAGGTACTGGATCGTGTTGCGCTCGACCGAATGGCGCCTGCCCTTGAGCGCGCGGCGCAGCAGCACGTTGAAGAAGAGCTTCGGCGACACTTCGAGCCACATCACGCTGCGATCGCAGATCGCTTCGAACACATAGTCGCTCTCGAGCAGCGAATCGAGCGTGTTCCAGTGATCGTGGATGCGCCGCGCGGCTTCCACGGCGTCGACGCCGGGAACCGGGAAATGCTCGAACAGGAACAGCAGATCCCGCGCATCGAGGGCGGGCGGTCCGAGCTGTGCGAAATCGGGACGCCTCATGCCTCTAGTCATGCAACATCCGGACCGCGGGCGCAACGGAGAATTTTTCAGGGATTTACGGCATGCTGGTCGTCCGCCCCGTCCGAAACCTGTCGCCTCCCGACGACGGACGGTATGACATCTCTATCGGTCTCCGCCGCGGAACAGCCTAGAGTCTCCTGTTCCTGCGGTGCGGAGGCGTCGCCATGTTCGACTGGCTATTCGAGCGGGATTTCATGCCGCACGGGCACTGCTTCTACTGGCGGCCCGACGTGCTCTGGACCGGCGTGATCTCCGACGCCGTCATCGCGGCCTCGTACTTCTCGATCCCGATCACGCTGCTCTACTTCCTGCGGCGGCGTCCGGACGTGCCGTTCCCCGCGATGATCGTGCTGTTCGCGCTGTTCATCGTGCTGTGCGGCAGCGGCCACATCCTGTCGATCCTCACCGTGTGGACACCGGCGTACCCGATCGAAGCCGTCGAGCGCGCCGCGACGGCGATCGTGTCGATCATCACCGCGATCGGCTTGATCCCGATCGTCCCGCAAGCGCTCGCGATGCGCACGCCCGCGGAGGTCGAGAAAGAAAAGCAGAAGGCGGTCGAGCAGCTCGCCGAAGCCCAGGCGCAGCTCATCCAGCGCGAGCGCATGGCGTCGCTCGGATCGCTGGTTGCCGGCATCTCGCACGAGGTGAACACGCCGGTCGGCATCGGCGTCACCGCGGCGTCGATGCTCAAGGAACGCGCGACGCAGCTGAAGCGCCGCGCCAGCAACGGCGGCATCCAGCCGGCCGACATCGAGCGCTTCGTCGCGGTCGCTGAAGAATCGACGCAGATCATCCTGAAGAACCTGCAGCGCGCCGCCGACCTGATCCACAGCTTCAAGCAGATCGGCGTCGACCAGTCGAGCGGGCAGCGGCGCCGCTTCGATCTCAAGACCTACATCGACGAAGTGCTGCTGTCGCTGCTGCCGCAGCTCAAGAAGACCGGTCACGCGGTCAGCGTCGACTGCCCCGTCGACTTCACGCTCGACAGCTATCCCGGCGCGATCGCGCAGATCCTCACCAACTTCGTCACCAACTCGCTCACGCACGGCTTCGAGCAAATGCCGCCAGGGCAGATGCAGATCATCGCGCAGCGCGACGGCGAGATGGTGCTGATGCGCTATCGCGACAACGGTCGCGGCGTGCCGCCAGAGAACGTACCGCGCCTGTTCGATCCGTTCTTCACGACCAAGCGCTCCGCCGGCGGTAGCGGGCTCGGCCTGCACATCGTCTACACGCTGGTGACGCAGACGCTGTGCGGAACGATCCAGGTGTCGAGCACGCCCGGCAAGGGGCTCGAGTTCACCGTCCGCTTCCCCGCGAAGCTCGCGCCGCGCGACGAGAGCGCTGCGCCGACGGGACCTGCGATCCAGGCGCAGCCGGTTCGGCCGGAAGCGCTCTTCTAGAACGCGCCTTCGCTCTTCAGCATCTCGCGGATCGTCTTCGCGAGCGGCCCGCGCACGCGCTCCTTGGTGCCCTTGTGCGCGGCGCGATCGAGCTTGCCGAAATCCGCCGCGAGCTTGCGCGCTTCGTCCATCAGCTGCGCCTCGGGCACGACGCGATCGAGGAATCCCGCGGCGACGGCATCGGCAGGCGTATACATCTCCGACAAAAGCATCGCGCGCTGGTAGTGCGCCGGATGCAGCCGCGCGCGCAGCAGCTCGATCGCCGGATGCGGCAGCACGAGCCCGATCGCGACTTCGTTGGCGACGATCTTGAACGCGCCGTCGACGCCGAGCCGATAGTCGACCGACTGCATGAGGAATGCGCCCATCGCGATCGCGTGACCGTTGCACGCGCCGATCACCGGACGCGGATACGTAAGCAGCCGCGCGGCGAGCTCGAAGCCGCCCTTGAGCATGCCCATCGCGTCGCCGCCGCCCCGCAGCACCTTCAGGTCGAAGCCGCCCGAGAACACGCCGGTGCGGCCCGTGAGGATGATGATCGCCTTGTCGGCTTCGGCGCGATCGATCGCGGCGTTGATCTCCCCCTGCATCGCCGGCGACAGCGCATTGACCTTGCCGTCGTCCATCGCGATCGTCGCGACGCCGTTCTCGTGCTGATACGTGCAGAGGCTCATCGGTTGATCTCCTTGCTGACGCGTTCGGCGGCGGCCACGAAGGTCTCCCATGCGTGGTGGCCGGGAATCTCGATGTAATGCGAGGGTGGCAGCGTGTCGGCCAGCATGCGCACGCTCTTGATCAGCTTGTCGTCGCTGCCGACGATCACCCACACGCGCTGCGCGGTCGCGGGATCGTCGCTCCAGTGCTTGATCACGCGCCACATCTCGCGCTGATAGTTGTCGTCGTCGACGTGATCTGGCTTCGGTCCCGGATTCCAGCTGCGCACGCCACCGGCTTTGCGGATCTCGTCGTGAATGTCGGAATCGCCGAGCCACGGCGCCATCAGGATCAGTCCCTTCATCGCGCCGGGATGCGCGTATTCGTAGAACAGCACACCCATGCCGCCGACCGATGCGCCGGCGAGCCAGATCTCCTTGTAGCCCTGCGCTCGCGCGGGCTCGACGATGTCGGCGTCGAGCCGATCGACGATGTTGCGATGGACGTAATACGCGAACGTCGCACTGGTCAGCATCACGTCGGCTTGCGGCCACGACCTATGCACGGCTTCGGCGATGCCGTGATCGCGCAGCGATTCCGCATCGCCGCGGATGCCGGGCAACACGACGACGAGCGGATGCTGCGATGACGGCTCCGTGGCGTGCACGAGCACGGTCGCGATCGGCGCTTTGTAATTGCCGAAGCCGAGGCAACCGGTCAGCGCGAGAGCGGCGCCTGCGAGCAAGCAGAGGAACGCGGATTGAGCGACGCAACGTCGTCGCTGGAATCCGCGGATCGGAGCAGTCATCCCCTATTGTCGCGCGCCGCGCGCGTAATCGGCGTTACTTGCTTGCTACAGCTTGAGCTTGTGTCCGACTGCAACGGTCAGTGCACGATCGGAAACGAACTGACGCGAGGCAAGCAAGCGCAACGTGTACGGCTTGCCAGCTGGCTGGATGAGCAGATAACCAAGATCGTCCAGATAAGCGGCTGCGCCGATGCCTGACACGGCTTCGGTCGGCGGGCTGCCCGGCTGCGTCGCGCGTTCTGCTCGCGCCTTGGTCGCCGCGAATTCTGCGGTCGGCAAGACCACGATCGAGAGTGCATTTCCGCTGCCATCGACGTAGCTGCAGCTCGGAAGGCTCCCGCGGTTTCCCGTGGCATCGACGCGAACGGTCCCACCCTTTAGAAGCTGCTCGACGTCACCGGCTGAAACCAGGCCGCATGCATCGACCGGGCGCGGATCACTGGCACCCACGAGGAGCGGAATCAACGCGGCGATCGTGCATCGGCTGGCTTTCATTGCTCACTCCGACTCGTTTGTTCGTGGAAACCGGCGAGCTTCGACGCCTGTACCCTACTCCTCTAGTCGTCGATGAGGTTCTGCAGGCCCTGCTTCCGCAGCCTTTCCAGATTCTCCAGCATCCGTTTCACCACCTCGGGGTCGCTCCGCTCCCAGTTCTCGACTTCGGCAATGATTCGGAGCGGGTGGACGCTTCGGTACGACTTGGTGGGATTCCCCGGAAAGCGCTTGTTGGTGACGTTCGGGTCGTCCTCGAAGGGTCCGGTCGGCTCGACCAAGTAAACATGTCCTGGTGGCTCGGCGCCAGTCAACGCCGCTGCAAGCTCCGCCGCCAGTCCCGCGGCTGGCGCAGGCAGCGCGGTGAAATAAATGTTGTTGGAGACCCGCCCGTCCTGATAGTTGGACTGGAACCCGGGGCTCAGCAGCGTTCCGGGCTCAAGCTTCACTGCAGTGCCGTGATAGAACGGACCGCGAATGTGACCGCAGCTTTCGTAGGTGCAGGGGATCCAGTCGAGGTCGGGCCCGATCTTCACGGCTGTGCGCGGCTCGCAGGCGAATCTTTCGCGAGTGCGCGCGCCAGCGCCGGACGCGACTGACAGCGCTTGAGATAAGCGTCGATCACTTCACCTGCCGGCAGCATCTGCCGCGCGAATTGTCCGAGGCTCACGAGCAGGATGTCGGCCGCGGAGAATTTCTCGCCGAGCAGGTACGGCGATTTGGAGAGCGTGCCGAGCAAGCGCTGCTCGAGCTCTTCGCGCCCGCGGAACGTGCGCCGCAGCCCGACGTGATCGCCGAGGTTGTTGAACTGGAAATTGACCACCGGCTCGACGACGCCCGCGTAGTACGCAAGCCAGGTGAGGTACGGTCCGCGATCCGGATCGCCGAGCTGCGGACCGATCTGTGCCTTCGGGTGGAGATCGGTGAGATACAGCGCGATCGCCGCCGACTCGGTCACCAGCACGCCGTCGTGGACGAGCGCCGGGACTTTCTTGTCGGGGTGCGGATTGGCGGGATCGATGGCGCCACTGCCGTCCCGGCGCGGGATGTTCGTGTAGGCGATCTTGTAATCGGCGCCGAGCTCCTCCAGGAGCCACAGGAAACGGGTCGAGCGGGATTGCGGCGCGTGGTAGAGCGTCAGCATGGCGGACTCCAGCGGCGAGGGGCGCGCTAATATCTCTCGCGGGGGATTCCAGAGGCAAAGTGTCATGATTAAAAGGGGACGGGCCGCAACGGTCCGCGCAGTTGCGTTGCTCGTCGCGTCGCTCCTGTTTTTCATCGGAAATCACGCTGCTCTCGCGGCGGCCACACCGGTGACGACGCAGGTCACTGCGGATCAGATTGCGATCCGCAACGGGCTGGTCGAGCGGGTCTGGACGCGCAATCCGTTCCGCACGGCGCGCCTGACCGACCTGCGGAATGGCCGGATTTGGTCTGCGAACAGCGCCGACTTCGCGCTCGAATTGCGACGCGCGGAAGTACCGTCGAATTATTTCTCCGCGGTCGCCGATCCGAAGGTCGAATCGCTGCCCAACGGCGGCGTGCGGATCACGATGACGCTGACGCCGTTCGCGACGCCGCTCGCGCCCGTGGGCCTCTCGATCCGCCGCATCGTCGAGATGTATCCGGGCGTCGCCGGCATGCGCACGTCGACGTTCATCGACAGCACGATTCCGCTCGAGATCACGGGTTACGTGCTCGACGCTGCAGTGCCGGGCGCCGGCGCCAGCGCGACGATCCACGCATTCCGCGCCGGCTCCGACTGGCGCGATCCCGAATGGACCGGCCCCACTGTCGCGATCGGCGACTCGCATCCCGGCGACTGGCGCGCGTCGCAGTCAGGCACGAACGTCTCCGGCACCGCGGAGTGGATGTCGATCAACGACGCGTCCGATCGCCGCTTGTTCTACGTGCTCGAGCGCAACGACTTCTCGTCGTCGATGATGAGCTTCGACGGCAAGACCGCGAAGGCGCTCGTCGATCTGCGCAAGGACATCATCTACCTCGGCCCGTTCGAGGAGCAGATCCACGTCGAGAATCGCGGCTTCATGGGCGGGCGCACGCGCACGGTGGTTCCCGGAACGCCGCTGCGGCTCGAGCCGGTGTTCACCGGCGTCGGGCTGAATCGCGACGACGAGCCGTGGCAGCACTACAAATATCTCTCGGGCTTCCGCGCGCCGCCGTACCGGCGCGAGATCACCTTCAACTCGAACGGCGTCGACAGCAATCGCATCTCGACCGGCGCGAAGGACGATCTCGACTACAACGAGTTCCTGCGCCAGCTCGCGGTCGCCGGCGACATCGGCATCGAGACGTTCATCTTCGACGACGGCTGGCAGGCGCGCTCCGGCGACTGGTGTCCCGATTCGGTTTCCGACGATCCCGCGTGCGCCGATCCGCGTCGCGGCACTGATCCGAAATTCGCGCCTCGCTTCCCCGACCCGTCGTTCGCCGCGGTGCAGTCGAAGCTGCAAACGAAAGGCATGCACCTCGGCTTGTGGATGTCGCCGATGCATTTCAATCCGAAGGCCATCGCGTTCCAGAACAATCCGTCGTGGATGTGCGATCCCATCGGCTCCGCGCTGCTCGCCGACAACCTCGCCGATCCCGACAGCGGCTCCAACGAAGCCGGCATCGTGCAGTGGAATCCGGAAGCGCTCGGGCCCGACGGCAAGTTCATCGATTATCTCGAGTCGCGCATCCGTCGCGCGGTCGAGCAGTGGGGCGTGCGCTACTTCAAGTTCGATTTCACCGCGTGGCTCGACTGCGCGGGCGTCAGCACGGTCGATCTCTACGGCTATCGCGAGTCGTTCATGGCGATGCTCGATCGCATCCTCGCCGATCATCCGGACGTGACGATCCAGATGGACGAGACCAACGACTATCGCCTGTTCCCGTTCGAGGCGCTCGCGCGCGGACCGACCTGGTATCAAAACGGCTCACCCTCGCCGCCCGAAGCGCTGCACGCGAATTTCGTGCTGACGCCGTTTTTGCCGCCCTATGCGCTCGGTCGCAACGCGCTCAACACCGGACGGCTGTCGACGTATTCGGCCGACTATCAGATGGCGGTCGCGCTGCTCTCGCACATCACGTTCTTCAACGATCTGCCGGGCATCCCGCTGCCGCTGCGCGCGACGATCAGGCGCTGGACTGATTACTACAAGGCGCATCGCGCCGATCTCGCGGGCTTCGCGTATCCGCTGCTCGCGGAGGATCCGATCTCCAACGACAACTGGGCCGCGTTCCAGACCTGGAATCCGGAAACCGGTCGCGGCGCGCTGCTCGTCTATCGGCAGGACTCAGCGGAGACGAGTCGCACGATCAAGCTGCGCAACGTGCGCGCGGGCAACTACCGCTTGCTCGAGGCGCCGTCGGAAACGAACGTGCAGCTCTACACTGCGCAGCAGCTGCAGGCCGGCATCAACATATCGATTCCGTCGAAGCAGGCTGCGCGCGTGTTCCGGATCGAGCGCGCGAGCTAGGCTGCAGCTTCTTCACGATCAGCAGCGAGCTCGGGCATTCGGCGAGGATCGCCTGCGCGTTGGGACCGAGCTGCCCCGACGGCAGCGGCGCGTGGCTCGACGCGCCGATCACCAGCAGGCCTTCGCCGTAGCGCTGCGCCTCGTCGAGCACTTCGACCGCCGCGTTGCGCGACCACACCACCGCGCGCGACAGCCCGACGCCGCGCAGGTCGAATTGATCGAGGAACGCCTTCTGCCGCTCGTGCTGGCTGCGGACCTGATCTTCGGGATCGTCGGCGGCGGACCACATCGGCTCGGGCATCACACTGACGATGCGCAGCAGCGCGTTGAAGCGGCTGCTCAGCTCCACGGCACGCAGCACCGCGGCGCCGGCGGCGGGCGTCGTGTCCGCGGCGCAGAGCACATGGCCGACATACGGATCGGCGAACGGCTTGCAGATCAGCACGTCGACGTGGGCTTCGCGCGCGATCTTCAACGCGTCGGGAAGCGCTGAAGCCGGCTGGTCGATCGCGCACTCGCCGGCGCCGACCGCGATCAGCTCCGCGCCGATCTCGTCGGCGATCCGCACCGCGGCGAGGGCGAGCGGCTCCTCGGTCACGCGGATGTCGGCGACATAGCCCTTCATGCTCACGGCGATCGCGGACAGCCGGCGCGCGATCTCTTCGGACTTGCGATCGCTGCCGATCTTCCAGCGCCGGCGCTGCCGCGCTCCGAGCAAGACCACCGGCGCCGACCACGCGCGCGCCAGCTCGGTCACCTGCCAGGTGATCGCGGCTTCGGTCGCGTCGAGTCCGACGACGTAGAGGATGCGCCGTTTCGCGGGCATGGAACGAACGAGCATGAGACATGCCAGCGGATTGGCGCGACGCCCGCACTGTCATGCGACGCAACCGCACCGCGATGGATCAGGCGGCGGTAGATTCCGGTGCGTAGAGAAAGTACGCCAGCGCGACGCCGGCAGCGGAGCATCGGTCCATGCTCGACCCTCGCCAGTCGAAACGGGGGTTGTCGATGAGCATCAGCAACGTTTCCAGGTGGTCCATCGGATTGGTGGCGGCGCTTGCACCGGTGTTCGCCGCGCTGGGTGACCAGGCACCGATGGTCATCTACGCCAGGCCCGCGGTAATCCCGGCCCAGCATCTCGCCGTCGAGCTCCGCGACACCGGACGCACGAGCTGCTATCTCGGCTTCGTGCCGGGCCGCGCGAAGCTCGACCTCGCATCGTACGAGCAGGTCCGCGAGCTCGCGGCCATGCTGCGCGACGATCCCGAGCTGAAAGTCACCGTGACGATCCGCAGCATCGCGAACCCGAACGCGACATTGGCACGCGAGCGCGCGAGCGTTCTCGTCGCCACGTTGCGCGATCTCGACGTGCTGCCCAAGCGCGTGATCGCGGCGCCGATGACGGATCCGGTGGCGGTCGCGTTCAACGATCTGGCGCGCAGCGCCCTGCTGCTCGACTAGTCGCGGATCGAACCGCCGGGGCGCGCGGCGGTCCCAGCATGGATGGCTTCGCGAACGCACGTCCTTGCCGATCTCCCGCTGCGCTGCCTCGTGTCCGCTCCGGACACGCGCGCGCCTTTGCCGCTGCTCGTGTTCCTGCACGGCTACGACGAAGCGGCGCCGACGCCGCCAGGAGAAGCGCTGAGACGTCACGGTCCGCTGGCCCCGACGAGCGCAGCGCGCAGCGACTTCATCGTGCTCGCGCCGCAGCTGCACGAAGCCGGCGACCGCTGGCGATTCCACGCCGCCGATGTCGTCCAGGCGATCGAGCGCGTCGAATCGCGCTGGCGCGTCGACGCCGATCGCCGCTATCTCACGGGTTTCAGCTTCGGCGCGAACGGCGTGTTCGACCTCGCGCTGGAGATGCCGCCGATGTGGGCGGCGCTGTGGCCGGTCGATCCGACGCGCCTGCCGGAGAACGATCCTGGCGTGCCGGTGTGGCTTTCGTCCGGCGAGATCTCGCGGCTCATCGAGCAGCCGCTGCGCGCGAAGCTCGGCCTGCAGGTGAAGCCCGAAGGGCTGCGGGTGATCGTCGATTACGGCCTGAATCACGTCGAAACCGCCGCGCGCGCGTACGCCGACGAAGCTGCGTACCGGTGGCTCTTGCGCCAGCGCCGCGAGACGCCGCGACCTAGCTCCCGCAGAACGCCGCTAGCTGTGGATTGATCGCCGCCGGCGGCTGGCGCAGCTTGCTGGCCTGTTCGTACGCGTACGCGAGCTGGAGCAGACGCTGCTCGGTCCACGCCTTGCCGGCGAACGACAGCCCGTGCGGATTCTGGCCGTCGTAGCCCATCGGCACCGTGATGTCGGGATAGCCCGCAGCGGCGGTCGCGCTCACGTTGTTGAAGTCGGGCGCGATGATCGCGTCGAGCGCGAACGCATCGACCATCGTGTTGATCCACAGCTGCGCGTAGTGGATCGCGACGTTGCGCGACGCGAGCTCGACCGGATCGCTATCGAAGCCGCTTTGAGCGTTGGAGGCGACCAGCAGGTTCTGGCCGTAGGGGATCTTGTCGCGATGCTGGTTGTTGTAATGGATGATGTCGCCGAGCGTATGCACGGGCACATCCGGTCCTGCTTCCTGCGCCAGATAGCGATTCAGCGACACCTTGAACTCGTTGAAGATCGCGCCGAGCTCGGCGATCGAGCCATCCGACGACGACGCAACCGTCGACGACACCGGATCGGGGATCGACACGATGGTCGCGCCCTGCTGCTGCAGCGTTGCCACCGCGTTGTCGAAGAGATCGCTCGAGCCGAGATCGTCGGAGCGCACGCCCAGGCGCGCGCCCATCAGCGCCGTCGGTGACAGGTGCGCCGCGTAATCGGGAACGACACCAGCGAGCGGCGAGCGCGTGAACGCATCGGTCGCGGGATCGTTGGGATCGACGCCGGCGATCACGCCGAGCAGGATCGCGGCGTCGGTGACGTCGCGCACGATCGGGCCGGCCGTATCGAAGCTCGGCGCCAGCGGGATGATCCCGTAGCGGCTGACGAGCCCGAGCGTGGGCTTCAATCCCACCATGCTGTTCACCGTCGACGGGCTGATGATCGAGCCCGACGTCTCGGTGCCGATGGTCAGCGTGCTGAACGCCATCGTGCCGCCCACCGCGGAGCCGCTCGAGCTGCCGAGCGGGCTCTGCGTGAAATCGTACGGATTGATCACCTGTCCGCCGAGCGAGGAATAGCCGCTCGGCATCGTCTCCGACACCCAGTTCGCGAACTCGGAGAGATTCGCCTTGCCCAGCACGATCGCGCCGGCGCTGCGCAGCTTCGTCGTGATCGTCGCTTCGTGCTTCGGGAAGTTGAGTGCGAGCGCGATCGAGCCGGCGGTCGTCGGCATGTCGCGCGTGCCGATGTTGTCCTTGAGCAGGATGGTGAGCCCGTCGAGCGGTCCGTGCACGATGCCGGAAGCGCGATCGGCGTCGGCTTTGCGCGCTTGACCGAGCGCGTCCGGGGCGAGCGCGCGCACCGCGTCGAGCGCTGGGCCGGCGAGATCGAAGGTCGCGATGCGATCGAGATACGCCTGCGTCAGCGCTTCGCTCGTGATCAGCCCGGCGTTCAGCGCCGCTCGCAGCTCGGGCACGCTGACCGCCTCGAGGTCGATGCCATCGACGACCTGCAGGCACTGAGCCGCGCCGCCGTCGGCGCGGCTGGCGCTGAGCTCGTTGAGCGAGGTGCTGCTGCCGCAAGCGGCGAGCGTGATGCTCGCAGCTGCAAGGACCGAGTGGCGCATGCCGCCGATCTTAGGCGTCGGCGACCTTCAGCACCAACTTGCCCGTGTTCTCGCCCTTGAACAGCTTGAGCAGGATCTCCGGGAAGTTCTCCAGCCCGCTCTCGATGTCCTCGAAGGTGCGCAGCTTGCCTTCGAGCAGCCACTTCGCCATCTCGCGGATCGCTTCGGGATAGCGATCGGCCCAGTCGAACACGACCATGCCGGTCATGCTCGCGCGATTGACCAGGAGCGACATGTAGTTGCTCGGCCCTTTCACCGGCGTGGTGTTGTTGTACTGCGAGATCGCGCCGCAGATGATGATGCGCGCGCGCATCGCGAGCTGGGTCAGCACGGTGTCGAGGATGTCGCCGCCGACGTTGTCGAAGTAGACGTCGACGCCTTTCGGGCAATGCTCCTTCAGCGCTTTCTTGAGATCGCCGGCCTTGTAGTCGATGCACGCGTCGAAGCCGAGCTCCTTGACCACGTGATTGCATTTCTCGGGGCCGCCGGCGATGCCGATCACGCGGCAACCCTTGATCTTCGCGATCTGACCGACCACCTGCCCGACCGCGCCCGCCGCACCGGAAACGACGACGGTCTCGCCGGGCTTCGGCTTGCCGATCTCCAGCAATCCGAAATACGCCGTCATGCCCGGCATGCCGAGCGTGCCGAGATACACCGGCAGGGTGCCGAGCTTCGGATCGATCTTGGTGACGCCCTTGCCGTTGGACAGCGCGTAGTCCTGCACGCCGAAGATGCCGACGACGTGATCGCCGACCTTGAAGTTCGGATGCTTCGACGCGGTCACCTTGCCGAGCGCGCCGGCGCGCATCACTTCGCCAATGCCGACTGGCGGCACGTACGACTTGCCTTCGTTCATCCAGCCGCGCATCGCGGGATCGAGCGAGATGTACAGATTCCGCACGACGAACTCACCGTCGTTCGGCTCCGGCACGGGCGTTTGCGCGTAATCGAAGTCCTCGCGCTTCACCATCCCCATCGGACGCTTCGCGAGCTTGAACTGACGGTTCATCATGGCCATCGTTGTTCTCCTTATGCGTTGAGCGCGGCGAGCGTCGCTTCGGCGTACGCCTGCGGTTGTTCGAGATCGGGGAAGTGTCCGCACGCGGGACAATGCCTGATGTGCGCGTGCGGAAGCAATTCGAGCAGCGACTCGGCGCGCGTGTCCTTGTGGCTGCGATCGGAATCGCCCCAGAACAGCGTCGTCGGCTGCTTCACGCCGGCGAGCTCGCCGTGCGTCGCGCGGCCCAGACCCTGGACGACGTCGGCGAGGCAGAAGCACGCGCCCTGCGTGAGCGCGCGATCGGCAAGCGCACGGAATTCGCTCTTCTGCTGCTTGTCGTTCATCGCGATGCCGTACCACGCATGCGCGAACTTGCGCTTCGCGAGCTTCATCGTGATTTGACCCGCGAGTGGCGTCTGGATCAGCTTCGGCACGTTGCGTTGCGTCCACGCGGGCATCGCGGAGATGCCCGGCGTCTGCGTCAGCACGAGGCTGCGGATGCGCTGCGGTGCGGCTTTCGCGGCGGCGATCGCATAGAAACCGTTCGCGCATGAGAACAGCAACGAGGCCTCGCGCACGTCGAGCGCGTCCATCACCTCGATGACGACGCGCGCGCCCTGATCGAGCCGATGCCGATAGCTCCAGGTCTGCTTCGAGAACCCGAATCCCGGCATGTCGAAC
>DASRHK010000104.1:0-80480 GCA_035650495.1 Nevskiaceae bacterium
ACGAGCCGACCGCGGGCGTCGACGTCGAGCTGCGCCGCGACATGTGGCAGCTGGTGCGCGGCCTGCGCGACAGCGGCGTCACCATCATCCTGACGACGCACTACATCGACGAAGCCGAGGAGATGGCGGATCGCATCGGCGTGATCAACAAGGGCGAGCTGATCCTCGCCGACGAGAAAGCCGCGCTGATGAAGAAGCTCGGCAAGAAGACGCTCACGCTGCAGCTCGCCGAGCGCATGACCGAAGTGCCCGGGATGCTCTCCGACTGGAACCTCGCGCTGAAGAGCGACGGCTTCGCGCTCGAGTACAGCTTCGACGCACATCACGAGAAGACCGGCATCCCGGCGCTGCTCAAGCGCGTCGCCGATCTCGGCATCGTGATCAAGGACCTCAACACTGATCAGTCGTCGCTCGAGGACATCTTCGTGAGTCTCGTCAGCGACCGGAAGAAGAAGGTGGCCGCGTGAGCACGATCGTTCCTGCTTTCAATCATTACGGTGTCTGGGCGATCTACCGCTTCGAGCTCGCTCGGTTCTCCCGCACGCTCGTGCAGAGCGTCGTCACGCCGGTGATCACGACGTCGCTCTACTTCGTCGTGTTCGGCTCGGCGATCGGCTCGCGCATGACCGAGGTCCAGGGCGTGCAATACGGCGCGTTCATCGTGCCGGGACTGATCATGCTGTCGCTGTTCATGGAATCGCTGTCGAACGCGTCGTTCGGCATCTACTTCCCGAAATTCACCGGCACCATCTACGAATTGCTCTCCGCACCCGTCTCGCCGTTCGAGATCGTGCTCGCCTACGTCGGCGCCGCGGCGACGAAGTCGATCATCCTCGGCCTGCTGATCCTGCTCACCGCGAGCGCGTTCGTTCCGGTGCACATCCTGCATCCGCTGTGGATGATCGCGTTCCTCGTGCTCACCGCGCTCTCCTTCTCGCTGTTCGGCTTCATCATCGGCGTGTGGGCGAAGGGCTTCGAGCACCTGCAGTTCGTGCCGATGCTGATCCTGACGCCGCTCACGTTCCTCGGCGGCGCGTTCTACTCGATCGACATGCTGCCGCCGCTGTGGCGCACGATCACGCTGTTCAATCCGGTCGTGTACCTGATCAGCGGCTTTCGCTGGGCGTTCTACGAAACCTCCGACGTCGCCGTCGGCGTCAGCCTCGCCGCGACGTTCGCGTTCCTGATCGTCGACCTCGTGATCGTCGGCTGGATCTTCAAGACCGGGTATCGGCTGAAGAGCTGACGGAAGCGTCCGCTTTGGTCACGAGATGACATTCGGGCTTCTGGAATCGGCCAGAAGCGGTCGGTCAAGTGCCGATGAGAATTTTCTCTGCAGCCGACTCTCGGATGTCCGCTGTGACGCTCAAGCGTTACGGTTTTTTCACGTGTTAAATGTCGCCAGACGACGGGGAATAAATCGCAATCCAGCTACCGGACCGCCAATCCACTGCGCCACGCGGGCTTCGCCCGATATGACCAATTCGTTGGCACCGAATGATTCGCTCTAATTCGCAGAAGGCGGTGGCGTGCCGACCAGCCCGGCAAACTCGTCGCCGTCCATCAGCGTGACTCCCGTGTCGCGGGCCGCCGCAGAGGCTGCCGGGGTGAAGCGGCTCGTCGTAACGATCATTCCCTTGGTGCCGTCGGGATAGTTGCTCAGCGCGCCCATCAGTTCGCGCACGACCTCGGGGCCCACCGGACGATCAGGGCTCCAGCACTTACACTGAATGGCCCACGCTTCGGCCTCGTCCTCGCTGATCGCGAAGACGTCGACGCCGCGATCATCGCGGCGATGGGCCGATATATGTTCAACGCGAAATCCCAGGCGCCGCATCAGTTTCTGAACGTCCTTTTCAAACTTGAACCACTGCGCGACCCCGGTGATCGGCGCATCGACGGTTTCGTAGATCGCCGCCAGTGCAGAGCGCGATCGGTAGATGCGCTCACGTTGCTCTTCGTCGGGGCGTCCGAGGCCTCGGCGATGGCCACGCACAAAGGTATATCCCGCCGGCACCGTGAACCCATAGGCGCGCGCGAGCTTGCGCTGCGCTTCGGAGATCTCCTGGGAACGGCGCAAGTGCGGGGCGACCATGTGAGGCGTGCGCTCGCGTAGCGCCAGACCGGCAAGCCCGCGCTCGACGGCAGGAGTTTGCTGATAGCGAATCCGCGGCAGATAGATGACGAGTGGTTCCTGAGCTTCACGCCTGCGGTGTTTCGACGGTTCGGTGCGCGTGCCAAATGCGGCTTCGCGATCTTCCACCACTAGAAAATCTCGGATGACGGATGCCACCAGGATCCGAAGAGCCAGATCGGCATCGGTGCGCGCGATCTGGCGCATAAACGGCGTATTCCATTCGCCGCTCGAGATATCGACGCTCAGAAATGCAAAACGTCCCTTCGCGTCGTACAGCTTAACCATGATGTCACTGCCAACCTCGTAGAACTGGAACGCGACAAAGTCCGCGACCTCGAGCTCCACGCGTGCGCCGTAGGGAATTGACCACTTGCGACAGGCAGCCGCTTCCTTGAGCAGAGTGCCGACGAGTTCCTCGGCTTGGTTCTCCGACACGCCGGGCTCGAGCTTGAGCGCGCTTTCGGCAAGCTCGGCGAGCGGTATCGGCAGATCCCGCTCCGTGACGATGTAGCCGGTGTTGATGAATTGCAGCGGATCTACGTACAGCCAATACTTCGGATCATGCGAGCCGATGTAGGCGAGGTCGAGCTCTAGGGTTTGCAGTACCGAGGGTACGTACTGGCCATCAAGCCAGGGCCGTCTTCGACCTGCCGCACATTCCGGTGAGAGCAGGATGGCGAGCAGCAGAAGTCTCGTAATCTCAACCGAGATTGAGTGGTAGGCCTCGCGGTTGCCTGCGGCATCGCGCATCTCGCCAAAAAGGTTCACCAGCGGATTCAGTGCTTCGTAACCGGTCGCACGCTTCGTGCGCACCGCCTCCAGCATCGCCGCCACGTCCTGCAGCGGCTTCTCATGCGATCGCGTCATCAAAGACGCGATCTCGTGCAAGGCTGGACAATGCTCGCGCATCCTTTCGTCGAGCAGCGTCGGATCGACCGACATGCCGCGGAGCGGGGGATCGAGTTTGTCCTGCGGGTAGCTCGGATCGAATGCCGGCAGCAGCTTGGCGAGGATGTGCAGTTGGGTCGAGCACGCGTCCACCCAATGCAGCTGAACGCGGTCAGCCGGCGTCAGGGATTGGCTCCAGGTGGAGCCGACCTGGTGAAGATAGGTGGCCCAGAACGCGGCGCGTTCATCGCGAACCACCATCGTTCGGTCGTCGACACTTTTCAAATAGCGTGGCCACAACCCTTGCGGATCCGATGCCCGAAAGTTTGCTTCGTAGGCCTGAAGGAAAGTGCGGTGTGTGCCCAGCACGACGCGGATTGAGCCGTGCTGCTCGAAATGGTCCAGCAATGCCTCGCTGAATGGGACCAGCACCCGCCCTTGGCCATCACGCGACAGGATCGTGAAACTCACGACGCGACCGAATTGGGTCGGCCAGTTCCAGATCACAAGATTTACCGGCGTTGCGCGCGCCAGGCGGCGCGCCGCGGCGTCGTCGCGCATGCGGATGAACACCACAGGTTCTGGAGCGAGACTCCAGCCGCCGTTCAGTTCTTCCTGATCAGCCGCGCACGCGCGCATTGCGGCTAGCGAGGTCTCAGGGATCGTGGAGATATGGATGCGCCGAAGCGGCGCCATCGGTGCGCCGCCGGCTTTGGCCTTGGCCTCCTCGTACAGCGCTTCGGAAGCGTCGTCTCTCGACTCGTCGGTCATTTCCACCCCGGGACGTGAGGATAGTAGCGGGAGCTGAGCACGTAGAAACAGTTGTGAGTCGTGGATGCCGCCTAGCGAGTGCGGCGGGTAAGCGCAAAGTCGCGATCATCAACCGCTGTGCCGCCTGGGTGCAGGCGCTGGTAAGCGTTGATCGGCGCCGCTGCCGAACGCTGAACCCGGATTCGAAGCCGATGACCGCCTTAGAGGTCAAAAGAGGTCAAAGCCGCGGTCTTGACGATAGGTTGATGTCCGCGTCCGGGCCAGAAGCTGCCGCTCGCAGTCGCAGCACAGGTTCCCACTAAGCAGATGTTCGCTCCAGCCCAAAGCAGCCGCGATCCCCAGGCTATGGATTCCTCTTAGACATCTTCCAATTTCCGGCATCGTTCTCGAAGTGCAGATGCGGCCTCAGCCGTTCCCAACCTGTGTGCCAGATGTCGATGCGGGCAGGACTGAGCTCGAAGGCAGACCATCTCGGTGGCCTCGGCACACGCTGGGCGCCAAAGCGGCGCCGGAATGCACGAGCGCCTTCGTCCAGCGCCGCGACATGCCCAGTTTCAAGATTTTGCTCAGACGCCCAGTGAGCCAATGCGTAATCCCTGGGCACGTTCGACCACAGCAGATCAGCCTCACCCACTTCGAGAAGCCGCGTAGCACCTTCCACGTTCACTTGATGCCGAAGTGTTTGCCAGTGGAAGCAGATGGCGGCCCAAGGATTGGCGCGAAGTTGCAGACCCTTACCGCTCTGTGCGTCGACGAAAAAAGTGAAACCGGTTGGAGCAAGCCTCACGATCCAAACAGTGCGCACGGACGGTTTTGCTTCCGGAGTAGCCGTCGCTAGTACACCCGTATCGGCGGCGCAGTCGTTCCGCGCCCGAGCTTCATTCCTGAGCCCAACGATCTGGCTGAAGGCCAGCTTGTAGATCGACGAATCAACGTCCGACCTCGAAGGCCTGTGCGAGTCTGGAGGTCTTAGTGACCCCGATTGTTTTCCCAGGGCGTTCACCAGACCACTGCGATGGCGAGCACCAGGAAAATCAGGGGCAGACCAATCACCAACTCCACCATCACATACCCGAGATAGCTTGGACCTCCCGTAGCGCTGTCGTGATCCAACCATTTCGGAAACACCAACCTTTCGAGGTCCGAAAGTTCTTGAGGGCGCCCATCAGCTCCAAAGCGCGGCTTGGGGCGCGCCTCCTTTACAGGCGTCGGTAACACCACTGGTGCCGGCGTGATCGGCTCGACGAAGCTACGAAAACCCGGAGCTGAATCGCAGGGAATTCGTCCCCGGTTCCGGACGCGTTGAGGCGGCATGCTGAACAGTTGCGGCTGTGTCATGAGCGTTTCTCCGTATTCCGGCGGTTGGCCGGATGACACATCGGCGGATCAACATCGCGGAATGCTTTGATGACCGCGCGACATGATCTTATGTATATCACACTGTGATATATCTCGCTAACGACGCGATCTGCAAGACATGCGCGTTGAACAGCGCTGCGCAGACGCGATTGACACAACAGCAGCGAACGACCGATCATCGCTCTGTGATGAACTGCGTAATTCGCCGACGCCCGCCCTATCGGGGACCGTTGCTCGAAGGCTAGTCAGCCCCGGGCTACGCGCCGCCGCGCGTAATTCAAAGCCCCGGGGCCGCTGATCACGATTCACCCCTAGACCGACCCGCTCGCACGCGAGCGGTCGCATTCCTTTTTTTCAGTGGAGAGTTCCATGGAACGCATCGTCAACCTGCGACAACCGCCGTTGCTGATTGGTGACCGTAGTGAAGCCAGTCTTCGCAACATCGCCCGAAGAGCGATGGTCCGCGAGCCAGAAGTTGCGGAAAGCCTGCTTGAGGAGATCGATCGCGCCGATGTCGTCTCGGAATCCGAGCTTCCTGATGACGTGATCCGGATCGGCTCGTTCATTACCTATCGCGTCGGTCCGACCGGCACCGTCAACACCATTCAGCTCGTTTCTCCGCACGAGGCGGATCTATCCCGGCTTCGGGTGCCCGTTGTCAGTGCAGTGGGAGCCGCGCTCATCGGCTTGAGGGCGGGTCAGCAGATCGAATGGCCGCTGGCCGGCCGGGCGCAGGTGCTCGAAGTGTTGCGTGTCGCTAAGGAAGCGTGATCGGCTTATCGCGCCTTCGGCCCGAACTTGAAGCGGCAGACATGGCCTCCTTTGGCCATGCATTCCGGATTGTCGACTGCGCTATCGGTGAAGGTCGACAACAGTGCCAGGTCGAACTCGCAGATCGACGGATCCTTGTGGGCGAGATCGTGGAAGACGCAGTTGTCGGCTTCGATCGCCGATGCGTTCGCCTTGGCGCCTGGATCCAGCGTGTTGTATCCGAGCTGCTCCATCAACTCGGATAGCTTCACGACTTTCTCCTGACGCGACTTGAGCTCGGGGTGTTGCGCGCGCAGTTGGTTCGCCACGCGGGAGCCCATGGCTCTGAGACGCTCACGCAATCCCTGCGAACCGGACTCTTCCCGCACGGATTCGATCACCAGTTGTGCGAGCCAGGAGTATTGGCGCGGGAAGATCTCCTTCCCCTTGTCGGCCAACAGGTAGAGCTGCTCCGGCCGGCCCTTGGTCGGGCGAGAAGGCCCGAGCTTGATCAACCCGTCGGTCTCCAGTGCCGCCAGATGCTGGCGGACCGCGTTGCGCGTGATGGACAAGGCTTCGGCGAGCTCGTCCACCGTGAGCCCGGCTTTGTTCTGCAGAAGCAGCTTCAGCAGTTCCTTTTGACGTTGACCCAATAACTCCAGCATCGATGTCCTCGGAGGGCCCAGCAGCGGCACCTGTTGCAGCTTAGCTTAAAAACACTTTCAGCATATTCTACTTGACAAAGCATCTTTAGGCCTCTACGGTGTGACGCACATCACACGCACCGGGAGATTCAAATGAGCCTCGTTTCACACGCTGCAAAAGCCCTCGTCGCCGCGGCCGTACTCGGCGTAACTGCCTCGGCATTCGCCCATGGATCCGAGAAGCACCAGGCCGCGACGTCGCCGGCCGCCTCGAAGCTGGTCCAGACCCAGGATGCGCTCCGCGATCTCTGGATCGGCCATGTCTTCTGGGTCCGCAACGTCGTCATCGAGACTTACGCCGGAAACACCGCCGCCGCGAAGGTCGCGGAGGATCAGGCTGTCGCCAACGCCAAGCAGATCGCTGCGGCGATCGAGCCGTTCTATGGCGCCGCCGCTTCCGACCAGCTGTTCAAGCTTCTCGCGGGGCACTACGGCGCAATCAAGGACTATTTGGATGCCACGGTCGCCGGCAGCACGGCCAAGCAGGACGCGGCCTTCAAGAACCTCACCTCGAACGCCGATCAGATCGCGACCTTCCTTGCCGGCGCGAACCCGAACCTTCCGGTCGACACGCTGCGCTCACTCCTGCTCGCGCACGGCGGCCATCACGTTCAGCAGATCAAGCAGCTCCACGACAAGCAGTACGCGGAAGAAGCGCGCACGTGGGACGAGATGAAGAACCACATGTACGTGATCGCCGACGCGCTGGCCGGTGCCATCGCCAAGCAATTCCCCGCCAAGTTCAACTGAAGTGATCCGAGCCCCTGGGCCTGAACCGGCCCCGGGGCTCAAGGACCAGCAATGACTCTGATGGAACTCGCTTCACTACCGGACATCCAGGCTCAGCCCGATGGCCGGAATCTCGCCATCGACGAGGTAGGCGTCAAGGATCTGCGCTATCCGGTGACGATCAGCTCCGGCGGCAACGAGGTTCCCACGATCGCGACGTTGTCGATGTCGGTGGGACTGCCCGGCCATGCGAAAGGCACCCACATGTCGCGCTTCGTTGAAACCCTGGAGGCGCTGTGCGAACCGCTCGATATGCCGGCGTTCAGGCGTCTGCTCCTCGACATGCTCCAGCGTCTGGATGCCAGGACTGGTGCGATCGAGCTGCGCTTTCCCTATTTCGTTCGCAAGGCCGCACCGGTGACCGGTGTGCAGAGCCAACTGGACTACCAAGTCCTTTGGCGAGCGACGACCGAAGCGCGTGGTCCCCTCTCCTTCCACCTGCAAGTGATCGTCCCGGCGACGAGCCTGTGTCCCTGCTCGAAGGAGATCTCGCAATACGGCGCACACAACCAGCGCTCGCACATCACGCTCGATCTGGATCTCTCCGAAGACATCACCATCGAAGAGGCGATCGCAACCGCGGAGGCGAGCGCGTCCTGCGAGGTGTATGGCCTGCTGAAGCGTCCTGACGAGAAGTACGTCACCGAGCATGCTTACGATAATCCCAAGTTCGCAGAGGATCTCGTGCGCGACGTCGCGCTGGCGCTGCGCAGGGATCCGCGCGTCATCGGGTTCACGGTGGAGGTCGAGAACTTCGAGTCCATCCACAACCACTCCGCCTTCGCCCGGATTTCTCATCCTCCACGCGCGCAAGCAAACCGGAGGAGCCTCCATGCTGCCGCAGCCTGATCCGGTCACCACCAGTTGGACCGTCGCACTCAAAGCGCGCGAAGAGATTGCCCAGGGCACGCTGGCGTTGCGCTTCGACAAGCCAGCAGGTTTTCGCTTCAAACCGGGTCAGGCGATCGACCTGACCTTGCTCAACCCATCTGAAACGGATGCGAAAGGCGCCCGTCGTGCTTTCTCATTGGTGAGCGCGCCATCCGAGAGCGAGCTCACGGTCGCGACACGGCTGCGCGACAGTGCGTTCAAGCGGACGCTGACGACCGCCACGATGGGAACGCGATTCCAGCTGGACGGGCCCTTCGGATCTCTGCTGCTGCACAGCACGCGTTCGCGCCCGGCGATCTTCATCGCGGGCGGCATCGGCATCACGCCATTCATCAGCATCCTGCGCCAAGCGACCACCGATCGATTGCCGCAGAACCTGTTTCTCTTCTACGCGAACCGCCGCCCGGAAGAAGCCGCGTTCCTCCCGGAATTGAGCGAACTCGAAAAGCGCAATGGTCATTTCCGGCTCTTCGCGACGATGACCCAGATGCACAACGCGCATCGCGGCTGGACAGGCCCAACCGGCCGGATCACTTGGGCGTCGATCAACGCCATCGCAGGACAACTGTCCATGCCGATCTACTACGTCGTGGGGCCGCCGGCGATGGTGGCTGCCACGCGCGAGATGCTCAATGCAGCCGGCGTCAACGACGACGACATCCGCAGCGAGGATTTTTCCGGATATTGACTGGAGGTCGCATGCCCGCAGCGCGCAGATCCGAGCCCACCGCCTTCGTCCTCGCAGGCGGAGGGAGCTTGGGTGCGGTGCAGGCTGGGATGCTGCACGCACTCCACGGCGGCGGCATCGTCCCTGACTTCCTGGTGGGCTCATCGGTGGGTGCGCTCAACGCGGCACACTTTGCAGGACGCCCGGATGCTGCGGGCATTCGCGCACTGGAACAAATCTGGTTGGGACTGCGCCGCGCCGATGTGTTCCCGTTTTCACTTTGGGGCGGCTTCCTGCGCTTTCTGACGAAGCGCAGCTACATCGTTCGACCCGATGCTCTGCGCGCTGTCATCGACCAAGCCCTGTCCTTCGATGACCTGGGCGACGCCCGCATCCCTTGTCACGTCACAGCGACGGATCTGCTCGAAGGCACCGCGGTGGTCCTGTCTCGAGGGCCTGCCTCTGAAGCATTGATGGCAAGCGCAGCCGTGCCGGCGATCTTTCCCCCGGTGCAGATCAGCGGTCGCTTACTCATTGACGGCGGCGTCGCCAGCAACACGCCCATCGCGACAGCAGTAAGACTCGGCGCTCGCCGGATCATCGTGCTTCCGACCGGGTTCTCCTGTGCGCTCGATCGGCCACCGCGGGGCACCATCGAGATGGCGCTGCATGCTCTCAATTTGTTGGTCATGCGACAGCTCGTGGACGACACCGAACGCTACGCAGATCGAGCTCGGATCGCTGTCGTCCCACCGATTTGTCCGCTTGCGATCAGCGCCTACGATTTTTCCAGGACAGCCGAGCTGATCCAGCGCGCAAAGACATCGACGAAGCGTTGGCTCGCCGATGGCGGACTCGACAAAGCCGCGGGTGCGCTCCCACACAACGAGCATCCGGACCGCCTCACCGCGGTGTGTCCCCGAAAGGCAATGGCCAATGCCGCTTTGCCTCAAGACGAGGTGGCCGTTTGACGATAGGAGAGTTCCGATGAACATCGCGACAGATCACGTCTACAAACTTCCAGAGTTGCCGTACCCGATGGAAGCGCTGGAGCCAGCAATCTCCAGGAAGACGCTGCTTTACCATCATGACCGGCACCACCGCGCCTACGTCACCAAGCTCAATGAGCTGGTCGTGGGCACTCCGTTTCACGGGACCCCGCTCGAAGAAATTGTCCGTACTGCACAGGGCGCCTTGTTCAACAACGCCGCGCAGGCCTATAACCACGCCTTCTACTGGAACTGCCTGACGCCAAGGCAGGGGCTCGCGCCTAGCGACGGCCTTCGCGCCGCCATCAAGAACAGCTTCGGCTCGCCCGAGCACTTTATCGACCAGTTCCGAACCAGTGCGCTGGCCAAGTTCGGATCCGGCTGGACCTGGCTGGTGATCAAGCCGGATGGCTCATTGGCGATCGAGAACACCAACGATGCAGATACGCCACTGCGCCATGGACGCACGCCGCTTCTGACCTGCGATGTGTGGGAGCACGCCTACTACCTGGACTATCAGAACGAGCGGCGGCGATACGTGGACGCGTTCCTCAAGGTTCTGAACTGGGCCTTCGTCTCGCAGAACTTCGACGCCGCACATTCAAAGGAGAAGGAAGATGCATAGCGTGATCGGCTGCTTGATTCTCGTTCTGCTGCTCATAGAAGGAGTGAGGCGCCGCAGGGTGCTCCTGCAGCCCGCTCGCATTCGTCGACGAGAGAAGCGTCGTTAGTGCACCTCCGTCCTTGGTTATTGGGTGGCAGTTGCTTCCTCATGCTGGCTGCGCCGGCCAGCGCCCACCACGGCAAGGACTTCCTGGAAGTGGAGAGCTTCGACGTGCCGCGGCCAGGCGACCTGTTTCTACTGACTTCTGCAGACGCGTCGTTTCACCCAGAAAGCAAGACGCTGGGCATCGAGCCCGGCCTCCTGATCGGCATCTTTTCAAGCTTGGCAGCGGAGGTGCATGGGCACTTCGCCAAAGAGGAAGCAGGCTCCCTCCACTACGAAGCGATTGCGCCGGCACTGCACTATCAGGTTACCGCCCCTGACACAGACATTCCGCTGCAACTGGGAATCGCTGCGGAATATGAATTCGTCCGTGAGAGCCTGGAGCAGCCTGATCGATTCGAAGGGCGCCTCATCGTGGGCCATCGATTCAGCAGCTCCACGGCAGCGTTCAATGTGCTGGTCGAACGGCTCGAAGGAGAGGCTCCGACACTTGGCTACGCCGCGGCTTATCGCGCTGAAATCGCGCACGGGCTCGGGCTCGGTTTCGAAGCCTTGGGCTGGTTCGAGCGCGATCGGGATCACGATCTGCTTCTCGGCGCGTACTTCGGTGCAGATGAAAGCCTGACGTTGAAAGTCGGTGCAGGCGCACAGATCGGCGCCGAAGACACCAGCTTGTTGTTGCAGGCAGCGCTGGTATACCGGCCCTACTTCCCGTAGCCGGCTAAGTGTTCGTGTCCTCCGGCGCGACTTGCCCAGTGAGCGGAGCGGACGGCGCGGCGCTCTGTGTCTCGGGGCATCGAGCGGCCAAGCCATAACAGCTCATGGAAATGGATCCGAAGGCATAGCCATCGATCAGCGTCGTGAGTGGCTCGCCGGCAGCTTGCGCAAGCCCGGCGAGATAAAGCAGCGGCAGGTAATGGTCTGGCGTCGGCACCGCGCGTGAGTAGTCGGGATGATCACGCAGGGCCAGGATCGCTCCGGGACGCGTCGTCACGACTTCCGCCGCAGCGTCACCAAAACGTCTCGCCCAATCGAAGGCCAGTTCGGGCCGGTTCCAATTCATGGCCCGGAGGTTGTGAACGACGTCGCCGCTGCCCACGATGATGACGCCCCGCTCGCGCAAGGGCGCAAGCTTGGCACCGAGCTCGACATGCCACTCGTCGGGTTTGGTCGTGTTGATCGACAACTGCAGAACGGGAACGTCGGCCCGCGGAAAGGCGTGCACCAGTACGGACCAAGTCCCGTGGTCCAAGCCCCAGCTATCGCGATCGAGCCCAACATGCGTGGGTTTGACGAGCTCCGCGATCTCGCGCGCGAGATCGGGATCTCCAGGCGCTGGGTACTGCACCTCGAAGAGCCGTGGCGGAAAGCCGAAGAAGTCGTGAATCGTGCGCGGCCGCGGCATCGCCGTGATGGCGGTATACGGGACGTACCAGTGCGCTGAGACGACCAGGATGGCTCTCGGCTGCGGGCTGCTGGCGCCGAACTTCTGCCACGTGCTGCTGTAGCGATTGACCTCCAGCGCATTCATGGGGCTGCCATGTCCCAGAAACACCGAGGGCATCTTCGAAGTCATCATTCGCTCAATAGAAATGACAGCGTTGCGCTCAGCCTAACCGCTCGCCGCGTTGTCGAGCCGTGTGAGCGCGTCGACCACTCGCCGCAGGCATTCCGCACCTACTCCATTCGACTCGGGCCCCGGCATGTTTTCTTCCGTTGCCTTTTGAAGCTGCATGAGCTGATCCTTCCACTGAAGCAGGATCGCTCTTTTCTGTGACGCGCTGAACTCTGCCGACGATTCGAGGGCCTCTGGCGCGTCGCCGAACATCTTCCCGGGATTCTTCAGGGCCTGCTGAATATCCATAGGCGATCTCCTCTCTCAAGGCCCAACGATACTCCTGGGTCGTCGGATATCCGAGGAGCGGACCCGCTACATCACGGAAGGTGGTGTCGGATTGTCGAGCCAGTGGAACGCGTCATTTTCAAGCTCGACGCGCGGACCGGTTCGCGCGCCAATGACCTTGCAGGAGATCGCGTCCTCGATTGCTGAGCGATGAGAACCATCAACAAGACGACCAGCGCCAGGGTGAGGCTCAGCAATGGCGCCCACAGCAATACCGAAACGCTGACAGCTATTGCATACGCGCCGAAGTTCATCGATCTGTCTCCGCTAGTCGCGAGAGCGATTAGCCATCGCTCTATGGCAGCCAATATATCACACTGTGATATACTTTCGTAGCGACCCCATACGCTGGAGTGCATGCACGATGACCATCGCAACGACGTTCTCACGACGCCTCGGCCTGGACTACCCGATCGTACTGGCGCCTATGGGCGGCGTGTCGGGCGGACTCCTCGCGGCTGCCGTCTCAGAGGCGGGCGGGTTGGGTCTTGTCGGAGGAGGCTATGGAGATCCCGAGTGGCTGCGAGAGCAACTGGCACTTGTCCGCGCAGGGACTGGACGTTCCTGGGGAGTCGGCCTGATCTCATGGTCGCTCGTGCCGGAAGTTTTGGACCTGGCGCTGAGCTTCAAACCCACGGTGATCATGCTTTCATTCGGCGACGTCTCGAAATGGGCGTCCGCGATTAAGCGGCATGGATGCCTATTGATGTGCCAGGTGCAGGATGAAGCGGGTGCCGCGGCGGCCGTCGATGCAGGAGCTGACTTCATCGTCGCGCAAGGCGCCGAGGCAGGCGGCCATGCCGGATCCCGTGCGACGTTTCCGTTGGTCCCGGCGGTCCTCGATCTTGCCGGATCCATTCCCGTGCTTGCGGCAGGGGGCATCGCCGATGGTCGCGGCGTTGCCGCCGCTTTGGTCTTAGGAGCACAGGCAGCATTACTAGGCACCCGGTTCTACGCCTCCTCCGAAGCGCTCGGTAGCGATCACCTGAAGGAGGTGCTTGCGTCAAGTCGTGGCAGCGAGACGGCCAAGACGCGCGTGTTCGACGTCGTGCGCGGCCGCGAATGGCCGCCCCAGTTTTCGGGCCGCGCCATCCGCAACGTATTCGTGCGCACATGGAACGATCGCCTGGCGGAGCTGGCGGCCCGGGCGCCTGAGGTCCTGCCGTTGTTCCTGCAGGCCCAACGCGATGGCGATCCATCCCAGGCGATGATCTGGGCGGGGGAATGCGTCGATCTGATCAAATCCGTGGAGCCCGCGGCAACGCTCGTCCACAACATTGGAAAGCAGGCCGAGTCTCAGTTGCGGCTATGCCACGCGATTCTCGATGACCCGTGCCTCTAGCCCAGGCGCGCCAGCGATCACCTGCTTGAAACTCATCGAGCGCTGGCAATGCCCTAGGATGCACGATCGTCCAAGTTGCCAGAAGCAAGCATGACCACCAAACCCACGAAGTCGAAGCCCGCGGCGCTTACAAAGGTTCAGCTGGAAAAGCTTGCTGCGTTCCGTTATCAACTCCGGCGCTACCTGCGCTTTTCGGAGCAACTGTCCCGGCGTCACGGACTGACGCCCCTCCAATACCAGCTGCTACTTCAGATCGAGGGCTTCCCTAAGCGAGAGTGGGCGACGGTCAGCGAGCTCGCGGAGCGTTTGCAGGCAAAACACAATGCAGTGGTTTCCCTCGTTACGCGTTGCGAAAAGCTCGGCCTCGTGACGCGTGAAAGCTCCTCGATCGACCGTCGCGAGGTTCATGTACGCCTAACGGCCTCCGGCGAGCGCCGCTTGGCGCAACTCGCGGGACCGCACCGCGCCGAGCTAAAGACGCTGCAGCGCGATCTTTCCCTGCGTGAGATGTTTGCCGATCGTGACGACGAGTCGAGCGCAGGATCACCTTGACCTGGAGGCGCGGCCGAGCGCGGTTACAGGAGAATTCAAATGGCGGCAATCAGTGAAGTAACCGCAGCGACCGACGCGAGCAGGGAGCAGAGTGAAGCTGTCGTGCACGGCTCTTCAAGGGGCTTTCTACAGAGTGTGCGCGTCGCCGACCACAACTTTGTTGCCGACGAGCCCGTTAGCTCTGGCGGCGGCGACGCAGGCCCTAATCCATACGATCTGCTGATCTCCGCGCTCGGCGCGTGCACGTCGATGACCGTATCCATGTACGCGCGCAAGAAGGGATGGCCGCTTGATGCTGTGACAGTCCGATTGCACCACACCAAGGTGTGCGCGAACGATTGCGCGGACTGCGAAACCAAGGACGGCATGATCGATCGTATCCACCGCGCCATCGAGCTACATGGCGACCTGAACGAGGAGCAGCGCACCCGCCTCCTGGCCATCGCCAACAAGTGCCCTGTGCACAGAACGCTGACTTCAGAGATCGATATCCGCACTCGGCTCGTCTGAACGATCCGCTGAGCGCAATGTCCGCTTCGGGTCGATTACAGAATTAGTCGCAATCGGCCAAAGCGGACACTCCCACTGGAAATCAGCGTCGGCGCCGCGTCGACCGCTAGAGCGCGCCTTCGAAGATGTCGAGTCCGCGCTCGGCGGTGGCGCGATCGATGGTGAGCGCCGGGAAGAGCATCAGGACGTTCTCTTCGGCGGAGATCAGCAAGCCGTTTTTCCGGCACGCATCGCCGATTTCGGCCGCGTAGTCTTCGTCTTGCAGCTCGATGCCGATCGCGAGGCCTTTGCCGCGGACGGTGGCCTTGCCGTGGAAGCGCATCTGGGAGAGCCGCGCGAGAAAGTGCTCGCCCAACTCGGTGGCGTTCTTGAGTAGCTTGCTGCGGTGGCGCATCAGATAGCGAAGGTTGGTCAGCGCAACCGCGACTGCGCGCGGATGCCAGCCGTAAGTGGAATAGAGGCTGAAGTCTCCCTTGATGGCCTTCGCGATCTTCGACGTGGTAATGACCGCGCCCATGCCGCCGTAGCCTCCGGTGATTGCCTTCGCCATGCACAGCACATCAGGCTCGAGATCGAAGTGCTCGCATGCGAAGAGCTTGCCGGTCCGGCCAAAGCCCGTGGCGACTTCGTCGGCGATGAACAGCGTGCCGTAGCGGGTGCAGAGCTTGCGCACGCCGCGGACGAACTCGTCGTCGGGGACGACCGCGCCGAGGTTGCAGATGATCGGCTCCATGATGAAGGCGGCGACGTCGCGCTTCTTCAGCAGCGTCTCGACTTTGCCGAGCGCCTTGCCATCCAGCGGCGGCTCGATCTTGTGACAGTTGGGCAGCAGGCTCTTGAACGTTTCACGGTTGTCGGATGCGCCGATGCTCATCGTGCCGATCGAGTTGCCGTGGTAGCTGTGCTCGATCGAGACGAACGCGCCGCGGCCGGTGTACGCCATCGCGATCTGCAGCGCGGCTTCGACCGATTCGGTGCCGCCGGTGGTGCGGTACGACACGGTGAGATCGCCCGGCGTCATGCGTGCGAGCATTTCGGCGAGCTCGGCCCACGGGCGGTAGAGGTAGTTCGGATGCACGTACTCCGGGCCGTCGAACTTGCGCGCCGCCGCGCGGATCTCCGTGTTCCCCCAGCCGAGGTTGCCGACACACCAGCCCATCATGAAGTCGATGTATCTGCGCCCTCGACTGTCGGTGAGATCGCTGCCGGCGGAGTCGCCGACGACGACGTCCTCGGGTTCATCGCGGCGGCCGAAGTACTTCTTGTCGAGTTGGCGGAGGTTCATGGGGAGCAGCGTGGATTAGGCTGCGGCCGCGACCTCGAGTTCAACCCGCTTTGGATACGACCAGCAGCTCGTCGAGCTGAGCGAACTGCTCGGTGAATGCACCCGTGCTTTCCGAGGCGATGGCGGCGTCGAGCGCTTCCTTCGACGGATAGCGGTCACACAGGACGACGCGGGTGTTGCCGCCACGTTCTTCGAAGGTCACCGTGGTGACCGCGCCGTCGGGGCTTTCGTCGTTGCTCCAGGACAGCCGCGCATTGGGTGTCACCCCGAGGTACTTGCCGAAGAACGCGATCGGCTGCGGGTTCCCGGCGAACACCAGCCGGTAGCCGCCGCCGAGACGGACATCCATCTCGCAGGAAAGCAGGGTCATGCCGGCGGATTTCGGCACCCACCAGCGCGTGAACTGATCGGGCTGCGTCCACGCTTCGAAGACGATGCGCGCCGGCGCATTGAAGGCTCGCGTCACGACGAGCTCACGCTCGGACTTCCGCTCGATCGCCGTGCTGTAGGTCGGGTCAGTCATTTCGGTCTCATGTTGGGTGGTCCTGTCCCTTAGTCGTTCTGGGGAGCGCCAAATCGACAAGGCCCGAGTGCGACCGAACCACGGCCTCGTGCATCACTGACAGTGATGCCTGATTTTCGGGAGGGGGTCGATCATGGGCGTGAATCGCAGACAGTTCATCCTCGCAGCCGCGGCACTGGGCTGTCCCGCGGTCTGGGCTCGATCGGCGACCCGGCCGTCCGCGCTGGCGTGGCACGAGCGGCGCGATCTCTATCCGCAGGGCGTTGCCTCGGGCGATCCGCATCCCGATAGCGTGATCCTGTGGACGCGCCGGCCCTTCGAGCGCGGCGCGCAATCCGCGCAGCTCACGGTCGAGCTCGCGCTCGATCCCGGCTTCACGAAAGTGATCGCGAGCGCCGCGACACCGGTGCACGCCGACGCCGATTGGACTTGCCGCGTGCTCGTCGGCAACCTCGCTCCGCGCACCGTCTACTGGTACCGCTTCACCGACGCGCAGGGCAACGGCAGCCGCATCGGCCGCACGATCACCGCGCCGCGCGATCGCGACACGCACGCGGTGAAATTCGCTTTCGTCTCCTGCCAGTCGGTGAACGAAGGCGCGCAGAACGCGTATCGACGGATGATCTACGAGGATCGCCGCGCGCCAGAGGCGGAGCGTCTCGGCTTCGTGCTGCACCTCGGCGATTTCATCTACGAGGTCGTGGAATACCCCGACGAAGTGAAGACGCGCTACGACCGCACGATCTACGACCTCGGCCGCATTCCCGACGCGCGCAAGGTCGCCAACTTCCACGTGCCGACCACGCTCGAAGGTTATCGCTTCGTCTGGCAGGCGCATCTCAACGATCCCGACATCCAGGATGCGCGCGCTTACCTGCCCTTCGTGCCGATGTGGGACAACCACGAGTTCTCCTGGCAGGGCTGGCAGAGCTTCATCAAGTACGGCCAGAAGGTCGAGCCGGCGCAAGCGCTGAAGGTCGCGGCGATGCAGGCGTGGTTCGAATACCAGCCGGCGCGCGTCCTGAAATCCAGCGGGCCGTCGCTCGAGCGCTTCGACGCTCCGAGCGTCAGCAACGCGCCGATCACGAAATTCGACGATGCCGGGCTCGGCATCGAGCCGAACAACCAGACGGCGATCAACGCGCTCATCGGCTATCGCACGCTGCGCTACGGCCGCAACGTCGAGCTCGTCATCACCGACCAGCGCAGCTACCCGATGGAAGATCCGACCAACGCAAGCGAGCTCGAATCGCTGCCGGTGCCGGATCTCGCCGGCTTCTATCCCGAGGAAGTCGTGCAGATCGTCGACGGCGGCCGCGCGTACAACGGTGGCAAGCCGCCCGACAAGATCAGGTTCGGCGGCGCCGAGATCGACAACTACCGCAAGGACGCCGCGCCGTGGACGCTGCTCGGCGAGACGCAGCGGCGCTGGTTCATCGAGCGCCTGCAGCAGTCGCAGGCGACGTGGAAGATCTGGGGCAGCTCGCTCGGCACGCTCGACTGGCGCGCCGATCCGCAGAACCTTCCCGACGCGCTCAAGGCGAAATGGCCGGGCGGCTACGCGATGTTCGGCGGCGGCGACTTCGGCGCGGCTTATGCGGAGCGCGGCGAGATCTACGACGCGATCGCGCGCGAGAAGATCACCGGCTTCGTCACGGTCGCCGGCGACCGGCACAGCTTCTGGGCCGGCTACGCCGCGAAGGCGCTGCCGCCGAAAGCCTTCGAGCCTGTGGGTCTCGCGTTCGTGACCGGCTCGGTGTCGGCGCCGGGACTGGTCGAGTCGTTCGAGCACAATTTCCCGAAGGACCATCCGTTGCGCGCGCTGTTCCTCGTCGACGGCGAGCAAGGCACCAAGCCCGAGCCGACGGTCAACATGACGCTACGGCTCGGCGTGCGCTCGTCGCTCGAGTACGCGAAGTCGAAGGACCTCGCCAAGGCGCACGCGGCCGCGAATCCGGACAATGCGCCGCATCTGAAATTCCTCGACCTCGGCGGTCACGGCTATTCGACCGTGCGCGCGACGCCGCACGACATCGAGACGGAGTTCGTCTGCATTCCGCGCCCGATCCGGCGCAGCGAGACCGACGACGGCGGGCCGGTGAAGTACCGCGTGACGCATCGCGCGAAACTGTGGAGTGCGAAGGAGCGCCCGTTGCTCGAGTCGAAAGTCCGCGAAGGCGATCCGAAGCTGTCGATCTAGCTACGGCGCCGGCAACGGGATCCTGCGGTACGTCGTGCTCGCGACGCCGTCGCGCGGCTGGTTCCAGGCGACCGACACGCCCTCGGGTCCGACGGCCATGCCGAAGTACTCGTTGAACTTGGTGTTCGCATTCGGCACCTGCGGTCCATCGGTGACTTGCACCACCTGACCGGGCGTGAGGCCACCGCTGGCATCGAAGGTGAGCGCACGCGACAAGATCCGGTACGGCACGCTGAATCCGGTTCCCGAGCAGCGCCAGTCGCGCCAGACGACGACCAGTCGCCCATCCGGCGCGAACGCGATCAACGGATGATCGTGTTCCGCGGCGTCGGCCGCGGGATCGTCGGTCACGTCGAAGGGATCGCTCCAGGTGATGCCGCCGTCGACGCTGGTGACGATCAGGATGCGCGACACACCGCTGCGCTCGTCCGACCACGCGAGCGCGAGATGCTTGGCCCGAGCAGGACTGGGATCCGCGGCAAGCCAGCTGATCGCCTCGCTCTCCTCGTCCGGTGACGCCGTCCGCGCGACGTTGGGTGCCGCGACGGCCCGCTCGAACGTCGCGCCGCTGTCCGACGAGCGCGCGACGATGTAGTCGGTCGGCAGCGCGCCGCAATTGCTGCAGTCGAGGAACGGCCCCATCCCCGATGCATAGGCGACGTAGATGGTTCCGTCGGCGCCGACGATCGGAACCTGCCGAGGGTCCTGCATCGCCGGATGATCGTTGGGATCGTCGACGCGCAGCTGCGGTCCCCACGTCGCGCCACCGTCGTTGGAGACTTTCAGGTTCACCCGCCCGATCGGATTGCTGAAGAACGATTCCCAGCCGACCACGAGATCCTTCTGGCCCACGCCACGCACGAGCCAGGGACGATCGACGAGATCGCCGTTGTTCTCGGTGAAGCTCACCGCGCTCAAGGCGCCGGTCCACGCATCGGTTGCATGATTCGACGTGTAGTACTCGACGCCGTTGTTGTCGCACTCGAAGTACGCCATGCCGTTGCGATCGAACGCCGGATTGTTGTCGCCACTGCACGTGATCGGCGCGAGCGCCCAGCTTCGACCGCCGTCGTGCGAGACGGACACGCCAGCGATGTAGCCGATCACGACGTTGTCGGGATTCGTCGGGTCCACCGCGAGCGTCTGCTCGGTCTGCGCGCTGCCGGTATCGCCGGATGCGTCCTGAACGCCGGAGTCGCCCTCGCTCAGCGTCTGCTCATCGACGTTGTCGCAGGTCAACGCGGGACCGGCCAACGCCACGACCTGCGTTGCGACGCCAGAGGAATTGCCGCACGCGGCGAGCATCAGCGCCGCGCTGCAGATGAAGAGCCCGCGCCTGCCCATCAGAACTCGAGCGCGAGCCGCGCGGTGAGCGTGCGCGGCGGATTGAGATACCACAGGTCGTAGAGGTTTCCGACCGTGGGCTTGACCGACGCGCCGAACGTGGCCGCAGTGACGTTGGTGATGTTGCTGACGTTCACCGCCAGCTGTGGCCGCAGCCGCCACGTGGAGTTCATCAGCACGAGGCCGGCGTTCAAGGTGCCGTAGTCGTTGATCGGATGCACTTCGGTGATGTCGCCGAAGCCCTTGCCGACGTAGTGATAGTCCACGCGCGCGCCGATGTTGAACGGGCCGATCTGCGGCGTGACGTAGTTGAGCGCCGCCGCGTACTGCGATCTCGCGGAGCCGGGCATCTTCGAGCCGGCGGGAACCACGCGCTGACCGCTGGAGGATGTCGGATCCGGCGCCGAGAACGGCACGGTGATGTGCGCGTCGGTCATGCCGCCCGCGAGCTCGAGCCGCACGCCGAGCGGCGTCAGCCACACGAGCGAGGATTCGAATCCCTTGCTGATCGAGTGGCCGATGTTGTCGAGATACGCGAGCGGCGGGCTCTGCGCGGTGCGCAGCGCGATCTGCGGGTCCTTCCAGTCGATGTAGAAGAGCGCCGAATCGAAGTGCAGCGTGTTCCCGAGCCACGAGGTGCGCAGGCCGAGCTCGTAATTCCACAGCTTGTCGGACTTGTACTGGGGCGGCACGCCGTTCATCGAGCTCGACGGCACGCTCTGCAGGCCGCCGAAGCGGAAGCCGCGGCTCGCGGTGAAATAGGTCGAGATGTCGCGCGAGAAGTCGAACATCGCGCTCACCTTCGGGCTCACGCCTTTCTCCGAGATGTCGTGATCGGAGAAGTTGAAGTCCATGCCGCCGTTCTGCGTGCGCGCGACGCTGCCGACGCCGGCGAAGCCGCCCTTGACCTCGGTCTCGTACAGGCGCGCGCCGGCGGAGAGGTCGAGACGATCCCAGAATTTGTAGCCGAGGTCGAAGAACACCGCGCGCTCGTGCGCCTTGACGTTGGTCACGCCGTAGAAGAGCGTCGTCTCGTGATAGACGTCGGGCGGCGTGCCGGCCGCCTGATTGGCATCGCGGTTGGCGATGGTGTCGGTGAGGATCTCGAAGAACACCTTGTAGTCGATGTTGAAGACGCCGACGAGCCACTGCAGTCCGTGCTTGCCGGTCGACTGCAAGCGCACTTCCTCGGAGATCGATTTCGAGCGGTCGTTGACGATCTGGAACGAGCCGGTCTCCTGCTCGAGCGGAGAAGGCAGCACCGGAAACGGCAAGGGCAACGGCAATCCGCCCGGCGGCTGGTTCGGCGGACCGGTGATCGCCGCGGTCGCATCGGCATCCAGATACCAATCCTTGAATGTGCGCGAAGCAAGCGCAGTGGCGCGCATCGGCCCGAAGTCGTAGCCGAGCTCGAGCGAGGTGAGACCGAACCGGGTGTCGCTCGGCTGCGGCAGGATCTTCAGGCTCGTCTGCCGCGGACCGTTCGGGGAATCCACGAGCGGCGTCGCGTTCGGCGTCGCGGTGTCTTCCTGCACGTGCGTGAATTTCACGTCGAGCGCGTCGGTCGGCCGCCACGATGCGAGCGCGCGGTATTGATTGCCGGTCGTGTAGTCGACGTCCTTCTCGCCCGAGATCGTGTTGTCGACGATGCCGGGATAGTTGTGCCGCACGTAGCCCAGGCGCACGGCGGCGCTGTCGCCGATCGGCGCATTGACGATGCCGCCTTCGCTCCACACTGCGGTGCCGTCGGTCGGCGCGACGTATTGGCCGAACGCGCGCGCCTGCCATTCGCCGAGCGCGGGCTCCTGCAGCACATAGCGGATCGCACCCGCGAGCGCCGCGCCGCCGAAGAGCGTTCCCTGGGGCCCTTTGAGGATTTCGACGCTCTGCAGGTCGAACGCGGAGAAATCAGGCTGGATGTTGGTGATGAACGGGTCGCCGAACGACGTGTCGCCGATGAGAATGCCGGTGCCCGACGACAGCGGCGATCCCGGATACGCGTCGGTGGCGATGCCGCGGATGGAGATCTTGTTGAGGTTGGGCGCGATGCTCGTCATCGTCACGCCCGGCTTCTCCTGGATGTAGTCGGCGATGTTGAACTTGCCTTCCGACTCCAGCCGCGCGCCGTTGAACTCGTCGATCGACTCGGCAATCTCGCGCAGCGATTTCTTGCGCTTCGTGGCGGTGACGACGACGGATTCGAGCTGCGTGGTGTCCTGGTCCGCTTCAGCGGCCGGCTTCTCGGCCTTGGGACTTTGCTCCGGAACCGGAATCGTCGCGAGCGCCTGCTCGTCCGCAACAGCGTCCGCGCAGCCAACGGTCAGAGCCAGCACCAGCGCAGTCAGTCCGACGCACTTCGGCATCTTGTTCTCTCCTCGGCGTTCCCCAACGCCCAAGCCCAGTCTGCGCCCGGCGCCTGCGGCGAACCTATCTAACCGGTGACACCGCTGTCACCGGTTAGATAACGCAAGCCGGCCCGTCGCGAGCAGACTCGTACGCCATGGCTGGCACGATGAACGACGGCGTAAACGCGATCGCGGGGAGCGTGCGGCTCGACCGCAACGTCGAAGCGCGCATGCGCGACGGCACCGTCCTGCGCGCAGATCTCTACCGGCCGGCATCGGGCGGGCGCCATCCCGTGCTTCTGCAGCGCACGCCGTACAACAAGGAATTCCTGCCGCTCACGGCGCTGACGCTCGACCCACTGCGCGCCGCGCGGGCCGGATACAACGTGGTCATCCAGGACGTGCGCGGGCGATGGGCCTCGGACGGTGGTCCGTTCTTCCTCTATCGCGACGAAGCTGCCGACGGTCGCGACACCGTCGCATGGGCGTCAGACGCCGACTGGTCCGACGGCCGCCTCGGCGCTTACGGCGTCTCGTACATGGGCGGCACCACCTGGCATGCCGCGACCAGCGGCGACCCGGCGCTCCTTGCCCTGTCGCCGACGACGGCGCCCTGCGATTTCTGGCGCGACCACATGTGGCGAGGCGGCGCGCTGAACTGGGGATTGCTGGTGAACTGGTCACTGCAGGCGATCGGGCCGGCGGCATTGCTGCGCGCGAACAAGGACAAGTCGGATCGCGACGCTTCGTTCCTTCAGCTCGTCGACGACATCGACGCGTTCGACGAGCGCGTGCGCGCGCTGCCGTTGCGCGACTTTGCGCCCGCGCGCGCCGACGACGCGGAGTTCCTGCCGTTCTTCCGCGAAGTGCCGCGGCATCCGGCGCCCGACGCGTGGACCGACGCGCTGCTCATCGCGGGCAAGCATCGCAACGTGCGCGCGCCGGCGCTGATCATCGCCGGCTGGCACGACATCATGCTCGACGGTGATCTCGAGCACTTCGCGTCGATGCAGCAGCACGCCGCAACGGAGCAAGCGCGGCGCGCGACCCGCATCGTGATCGGCCCGTGGTCGCACGGGATGTTCGGCTCGACGGTGGGCGACGTCGACTTCGGCATGCGCGCGAGCGGCGCGACGCTCGATCTGCGCGAGGACCTGACGTCCCTGCAGCTGCGCTGGTTCGATCGCTGGCTCAAGGGCGAGCGCAACGGCGTCGACGAGGAAGCGCCGGTCAGGATCTTCGTGCAGGGACTGAATCGCTGGCGCGGCGAAACGTCGTGGCCGCTCGCACGCGCCAGATCGACCAGGCTCTATCTGCGCTCGAAGCACGGCCTGTCGTGGGAGCCGCCCGGCGCGAGCGAGATCGAAGACGCGTATCCGTACGACCCGCGCGATCCCCGCCCCACCTGCGGCGGCTCGCTGTTGATGCCCGCCGTCTACCGGCGCGGACCGGTGGATCAATCGCCGATCCTGTCGCGCAGCGATGTGCTCACCTATACGAGCGACGTGCTGGCATCGGATCTGGAGGTGACGGGTCCGGTCACGTTCGTGCTGTATGCAGCCAGCGACGCGCGCGACACCGACTGGATGGTGAAGCTGTGCGACGTGCACGCGGACGGCCGCACGCTCAACGTCACCGATGGCGTGCTGCGCGCGAGCTATCGCGAATCGGCAACGTCGCGGCGCCTGCTGGAGCCCGGCGCGGTCGTGCGCTACGAAATCGCGCTGCATCCGACGTCGATGCTGTTCCGTGCGGGCCATCGCCTTGCCGTGCTGATCACCTCGAGCGATTTTCCGCGCTACGATCGCAATCCGAATACGGGCGAGCTCGGCATCGACGCGCGCACCTTCGCGACGGCGCGCCAAAAGGTCTTCCATGACAGCGTACGCGCTTCGCACCTGATGCTGCCGATCATCCCGAACGAGCCATGAGCGCCGACGAAACAATGTCTCCTGCAGTCGATCGGCGCGCCTGGGTCGCGCTCGGCGTGCTCTGGTTCGTCTACGTGCTCAACTTCCTCGACCGGCAACTGCTGTCGATCCTCGCCAAGCCGATCCAGGACAGCCTCCGCGTCACCGACGGTCAGCTCGGGCTCATCAGCGGTCTCTACTTCGCGTTGTTCTATTGCTTCCTCGCCATTCCAGTCGCGTGGCTGGCCGATCGATCCAACCGCGTCCGCGTGCTCTCCGCGGCGTGCGCGCTGTGGAGCGCGGCGACCATCGGCTGCGGGCTGGCGGTGAGCTACGCGCAGCTCGTCGCCGCGCGCATGACGGTGGGCATCGGCGAAGCCGGCGGCGTGCCGCCGTCCTACGCGATCATCTCCGACTATTTCCCGCCGACGCGCCGCGGCACCGCGCTCGGCATCTTCAACTTGGGCCCGCCGGTCGGTGCGGCGCTCGGCACCGCGTTCGGCGCTTCGATCGCCGCCGCCTTCGGCTGGCGCGCGGCGTTCCTGGTGCTGGGCGCGGTTGGCGTCGTCGCGGCCGTGGTGACGCTCCTCGTCGTGCGCGAGCCGGCGCGCGGCGGGCTCGATCACGCGTCCGCGGCGAGCGGCGCGACAAGCGGCTTCTGGAATGCGGTGGCGTTGTTCTTCTCCACGCCGACGCTGCTCCTCGCCGCCCTGGGCAGCGGCGCAACGCAATTCGTCACCTACGGGCTCGGCAATTTCGCCACGCTGTTCCTGATGCGCGAGAAGGGCATGACGCTCGGCGACGTCGCGATCTACTACGCGCTGGTCCTGGCGATCGGCATGGGCGGAGGCATCTTCGTCTCCGGACGCATGATCGATCGCTACGCACGACGCTCGAAGCGGGCGTACGCGCTGCTCCCGGCGGCGTCGCTCCTCTTCGCGATCCCGTTCTATCTGGGTTTCGTCTGGACGTCCTCGTGGCCGATCGCCCTGCTGCTGCTGACGGGCCTCTTTTTCCTGAACTACTTCTACCTCACCTCGTCTGTGACGCTGGTGCAGCAGGAAGTCCGGCCCGATCAGCGCGTGATGTCGGGCGCGCTGCTGCTGCTCGTGATGAACTTCATCGGGCTGGGCCTCGGGCCGACCTACGTCGGCGCGGCGAGCGACTTCTTCCGCGCAGATCATCCCGACCACTCGCTGCAGATGGCGCTGTACACGCTGGTGCCGTTCTACCTCCTGGCCGCCGGGATTTTCCTCCTGCTGTCGCGCGTGCTGCGCAAAGCGGAAAGCAACAACCGAGAGCTCGCTCCATGAATTTCCTCCAACGCGTCGTGATCGTTTCGCTCACCCTCGCCGGGCTTTCGTGCGCGACTGCGCCGATCGAATCCAGTGGCATCGCCGATCCACCCGCCGGCATGCTGAAAGGCGCGGTGGATGGCGGGCTGCGCGTGTTCAAGGGGATTCCATATGCCGCGGCACCGATCGGAGAAGCGCGCTGGAAGGCGCCGTCGTCGCTGCCTCGCTGGAACGGCGTGCGCTCGGCGACGGAGTTCGGGCCCGCGTGCATCCAGCCGAAAGTCCCGGCTGCGAGCATCTACCACGCGCCCGACATGCCATCGAGCGAGGATTGCCTGAGCTTGAACATCTGGGCGCCGGCCGACGCCAAGAACGCACCGGTCTTCTTCTGGATCCACGGCGGCGCGTTCTGGTACGGCTCGAGCCGCGAATCGCTGTACGACGGCGCGCGTCTGGCGCAGCACGGCGTCGTGGTCGTCACGATCAACTACCGGCTCGGCGTCCTCGGCTGGCTCGCGCATCCCGAGCTCAGCGCCGAATCGCCCGACGCGATCTCCGGCAACTACGGATTGCTCGATCAGATCCAGGCGCTGCGCTGGGTCCGGCAGAACATCGGCGCGTTCGGCGGCGATCCAGCGAACGTCACCATCGCCGGCGAATCCGCCGGCGGCTTGAGCGTCGTGTATCTGATGGCGTCGCCCGCCGCGCGCGGCCTGTTCGCGAAGGCGATCGCGCAAAGTTCGTACATGATTTCCACGCCCGAGCTGAACGCAGGCAAGCACGGCTCGCCGTCGGCCGAGCAGAGCGGGCGTGATCTCGCGACTGCCCTGCACGCTGCGGACGTCGCAGCGCTGCGGAAGATGGAGGCCGGCGCGCTGACCAATGCGGCGGCCGCGGCGCGATTCGGTCCGCTCGGCACGATCGACGGCAAGGTTCTCCATCGCCAGCTCATCGACGTCTTCGATCGCGGCGAGCAGGCGAAGGTGCCGGTGCTGGCCGGCTTCAACAGCGGCGAGATCCGCTCGCTCCGCATCCTCGCACCGCCGGCGCCGGCGAAAATCGAGGACTACGAAGGCGCGATCCGAAAAGGCTATCGCGACGTCGCCGATCGGTTCCTGAGTCTCTATCCGGCAACCACGATGGCCGAAAGCATCCTCGCCACCACGCGCGACGCGATGTACGGCTGGACGGCGCAGCGGCTCGTGCGCAAGCAGACGGCGCTCGGCGTGCCGTCGTATCTGTATTTCTTCGATCATGGTTATCCGGCCGCGGACGCCGCCGGCTTGCACGGATTCCACGCAGCCGAATTGCCGTACGTGTTCGGCACTGCTGCGCGGACGCCGCCGCTATGGCCGAAGATCCCGCAGACGCCGATCGAGACCGAGCTCGCCGACGCGATGCTCGACTACTGGACGAGCTTCGCGCGCAGCGGCGAGCCCAAGGCCGGCAACGAGCCCGACTGGCCCGCGTTCGGCTCGAAGAGCGCGTACATGGCTTTCACCGACACGCCGCATCCCGCGCAGGACTTGCTACCGGGCACGTTCGCGCTGCACGAGGAAGTGGTCTGCCGCCGGCGCGCCCAAGGCGATCAAGCCTGGAACTGGAACGTCGGCATCCTGTCGCCGCCGCTGCCGGATCGCACCGCGAGTTGCGCGATGCAGTAAGCCCGCGTGCGCTTGCGCGCGCGGTCAGCCGATAGAATCGCGAGGTGAAACCGACCTCGCCGTCCGTGCTCGAGCTCATCTCCGGCTGGAGATGGTTCAGCTATGCGCCGCCCGAAGCGCAGCGCTGGCTCGCCGAGCACACCGCAGTCGAGCGCATCCGCAAGGGCCAGCTCATCTACGAGCCCGGCATGCCGGCGACCGCGATCTATGGCGTGATGAGCGGCCTGTTCCGGATCTACGTGACGACGCCCAAGGGCGACGACATCACGCTCGAGGAAGTCGTGCGCGGCGGCTGGTTCCCGCACATGGTCCCGGTGGAGCAGCCGAAATACATCGGCAACTGCGTGTGCCTGGAGGACAGCACCGTCGCGGTCATCCCGATCGCGGTGCTCACCGAATTCGCGGAGCGCTGGCCCGCGCTGTTCCGCGGCCTCTATCACGAGTTCATCGATCGCGTCGGCGTGATCCTGGGGCGCATCGAGCTCCTGAGCCTGCACAACCTCGACGTGCGTCTCGCCGTTTACTTGCTGCGCATGGCGCACCTTCGCGGCGTCACCGGCAGCGACGGCTCGGTGTGGATCGCCGCGCACGACAGCCAGACGGAGATCGGCGCGCGCGTCGGCGGCACCCGCCAGCGCGTCAACAAGATCCTCAAGGACTGGACGAAGCAGGGCATCATCGAAGTGCACAAGGACGGCACGCGCCTGCTCGACGTGCGCGAGCTGACGTCGATGGTGCAGCGATCCGGATTCGAGCTCGAGACCTACCTCGCCGGCTGGCACGGCGGCTGGCAGGGAACGGGATGACCCAGCTTCAGCCTGCGCCGAGCAGCGCGCGGATCTTCGGCTCCGGCTTCCAGTAGTTCGGGCCCTTCAGGAATTTTCCGTTGGCGTCGTAGATCGGCTTGCCGTCGGCGCCGAGCTTGCTCGCGTTGCTGTCCATGATGATCTGCAGCACGGCTTCCAGCGGGATGCCGTACTTCAAGGCCTCGGAGCGGCAGTAGACGATCACATCGCCCAAGAGGTCGGCGATCGCGACCGCGAGGTCGAGCGGCGCAGCGCCCTGCTCCGCCTGCGCGACGATCTCGTCGATCTCGTGCACCTCGTCCATCAGCGTCGCCTTGAACTTGCGCAGGCGATCGGCCACGTCGGGCGGGATGGTCGGGCGGTCATGCGCGGCCAGCTTGTACATCGCGTTCATCTGCGCGATGCGCGCGGCGAACGTCTCGTTCACGGGAATCTCCGGTGGACTCATTGGACTTGCTTCAACGCCTCGATGCGCTCCGGCGTCGTCGGATGCGTGCGCAGGAACCCGGCCCTGGCGCTGGCCTCGGTCGCGCCCGGATGCTTCGCGCGCAACCATGCTTCGAGCTTCTCCAGCATCTCGGCGAGCCGGCTCGGCGCGATGCCGTTCGCACGCATCATGCGCGCTGCGTAGGCGTCGGCGTCGGCTTCGAACGCGCGCGAGTAGCGCGCCTGCAGCGCAGCGGTCGGCACCACGGCCAGCAGCGTATTCGCATCGCCGACCCACAGATACAGCACCACGCCGATCGCGGACGTCTGCAGCATCGCGCGCAAGCCGTGGCGATAGTGCGCGTGGCCGCGCTCGTGCGCGAGCACGGCGTAGATCTGCTCGTCGTCGTCGGCGAGCTTCACCAGCGCGTCGAGCAGCACGATGGTGCCGTCCGGCAGCGTGAACGCGTTGGGCCCGAGCTCGCCGCCATCGCGCAGGTCGATGACGACGGCGCTGTCGTCCTCGGGATCCTTGAGCTTCGCGAAGCCGTCGAGGATGCGCTTCTGATGCGCGGGACTGAGCGCGGAGGGCTTGAGGAACGACTGGTCGAGGCTCGCGAGCGCGCGCGACGAGATGCGCTGCGCGATCGCCGACGGCATGCGATCGGCGGCGTAGCTCGCGAGGACCGGCAGGCCAAAGCGATAGCCGACGGTCGCGAGGATCGCCAGTGCTGCGAGCGAGGCGAGCGTGATCGTCCAGCTGCGTTGCCAGCGCTCGACGCGACCGGCGCTGTGGCCTGCTTGGCTGAGCAGCGCGTCGAGCTCCGGGCTCTCGTCGACGTCGCAGGACGCGCCGTCGGCGAAGTGCAGCGTCCGCGGCGCGCCCCGCAAACGCTCGGAGATCTGCGCTTGCGCGAGCGGTACGATGCGCTCGCTGCCCTCGAGCACGATCCGCAATGCATCGCCGTCGACCTGCAGCGTCGCCGCGCGGCGCGTCGCGCTGCGGCCGTCGTAATAAGTGGCAGGGATCACAGCGCGATGTCGATGTCGAAGAACTCGGCGGCTTCCTGGCCGGTCGCGCCGACGTCTTCCGGCGCTCCGGCAACGACGTCGTCGAGCGATCCCAGCGCGACCAGCGACACGCTCTCGACGCGATAGCGCGCGAGCCGCACCGACGCCCACGGCGCATACAGGCCGAGCGTGACGATCGCGCCCAGGAGGTTGGTGAGATAGATCCAGAACAGCCGGCGCGCAGACAGCGTGCTCACGAACCGGTGCGGCCCCAGCCCGGTGTGGTTCCACACGAGGTTCTGCAGGCGCGCGGTGAGATACGGCGCGATGCACAGGATCAGCGCGAAGTACAGCGCCACGATCCCCAGGGTGATGCCGAGCGCGAGCTCCTTCGAAGGCTTGCCGTCCGCCGTCGCACCGGGATGCGCGAACAGCCCGACGCCCACGGCGATCAGCACGCCCATGCCGAACATGAACAGCATCATCAGGCCCATCATCACCAGGTAGACGCGATAGAACGCGCCCGGCGTCGCCGTGAACGAGAACCGTGTGGCGCCGTACCACGCATTGCCGTGCTGATACGCCTTGAGCCGCTGATGGAAGAACGGCATCGCGGCGTAGAGCGTGAACACGCTGCCGAGCGCGCCGACCAGGAACACGTAGTACGCGTGCGACAGCCCGCCCTTGAACGCGAAGCGCAAGCCGCGATAGCTCGTGTTGTGCAGGCGAAACCGGAACGAGTTGCGGATCAGCCACGGCAGCACGATGGCCATCAGCGCGACGGTGATGAGACCGACCGTCACCGAGACATCGAACGCGTGCTGGTAGGCGATCAGCAGCGCGATCGCGATGACGCGGCCCTTCAGGATCGCGATCGGCGCGCCGTGGTAGTCGAAGCGCGCGCCGGCGAGCTCGGTGTGGCGATCGAAATACTTGAGCCGTCGCACCTTGGCCCACGCCGAATAGATGCCGAGCGTGAGCACGGTCAGCAGCAGGTTGACGATCCAGATGCGGAAGTACTCGCCGCCCGAGCCGGTGAAGCGCATCGGCTCGACGACCGGCGGCGGCGTCGGCGGCTCTGGCGGAAGCGGCGGCGGCAGCGCGACCTCTTCCATGAACGTCAGTGCCTCGGACGGAACACCGGCTTCTCGCCCGGCGCGAGCTTGCGCACTTTCAGCAAGTACGCGGCGATCGCCGGCAACACCAGGATCGCGCCGAACATGTTCGCGGTGAACATGAACACGAGCAGCTTGCCCATGTCGCGCTGGAACTGCAGGCCCGACCACAGCCAGGTGAGCACGCCGAGCGCGAGCGTCACTCCGGTGAAGATGACTGCCTTGCCGGTCATCTTCAGCGTCTTGTAGTACGCCTCGCGGATCGAGAAGCCGCCGTGCACCGCGTCGGCCATCGTCGCGTAGATGTAGATGCCGTAGTCGACGCCGATGCCGACCGCGAGCGCGACCACCGGCAGCGTCGCGACCTTCATGCCGATGCCGAGCATCGCCATCACCGCGTAGGCCGTCCACGACACCAGCCCCAGCGGCAGCATGATGGCGACGATCGACTCCCACTCGAAGAACGAGACGAACACGCAGAACACGATCGCGAGATAGACGTAGAACAGCGTGCGCTTCTCGAGCCGGTGCACCTCCTCGTTGGTCGCGGCCATCACGCCGACATTCGCCGACGCCAGCGCGAAGTTCACCGGGCAAGCCTTGTCGAAGTTCTTGTCGACCTCGGTCGCGGCGTCGAGCTTGTCCGCAGCCGCCTTGATCCGCGCGTCGGCGGCGATCTTGTCGTCGCTGAATCCCTTCTTCTTGAGCTTCTCCGTCAGCCGCTGCAGCGCCACGCGCGTGGTGCCGATCTCGCGGCGCGCCGCACGCTTGCCCTCGCAATAGTTCGCCTCGACTTCCTTGTGATCGTCGAAGAACTGGCGCGCGTTGTCTTCGTTGAATTGCTTCACCGCCGCGACGATCGTGTCGAGCGTCGCGGCGCGATGATCGCGGGTGAAGGTCAGCACCGCGAGCGCGGAGCAGTCGGCATTGAGCAGGCCCGACGACGTCGGCACCGGCGTGATCGCCTGCACCATGACGTACTTGTTCCGCGGCAGCACGCGGAATTTCGGCGACGCCTCGTTGAAGGCGGCGTTGACCTGCTTGCCCACTTCCGGCAGCGACAGCGTCGACCGCACGCCCGGCGTGTTGCGCATGCGCCAAGTGAAGCGGTCGACCTGGTCCATCACCTCGAAGTCGGCGCAGGCGTCGGCGTCGGTCTCGGCGATGACCTTCAGCACGTCGGTGCCGATCGCGAAGTTGGCGCCGATCGCCGCGCTGTCCTGGTTGTAGCGCGACTTCGGCAGGAGCTCGGGGACACCGGCCTGGCTGTCGCCGACCTGCAGCCACTGCCCTTTCCACAGCGCCCAGCCGAGCACCATGCCGCACAGCACGATGATCGCCGCGGCGACCACGCGATCGGTGGTGATGGTGAGCACGCGCCACACCGGATCGAAGATCGAGTCGCGGCGCTCCTGCTTGTCGCGGAACGCGCGCGGATCGCCGACCTTCATCCAGGTGAGCAGGATCGGCATCATCACCTTGTTGGTGACGATGATCGCCGCCATGCCGAGCGTGGCGTTGATCGACATCTCGCGGATGATGTCGATCGGGATGAGATAGATGGTGAGGAAGCCGAACACGTCGGTCATGATCGCCATCGTCCCGTAGACGGCGAGGCGTCTCCAGGTCTGAAGCGACGCGTCGAAGCTCGAGCGGCCGTTCTCCGCGATCTCGCCGGCCCACGCGTTGACGTACTGCACACCGTGCGACACCGACACTGCGAGGATCAGGAACGGGACCAGGATCGCGAATGGATCGAGCCCGTAGCCGAACAGGCGCAGCAGGCCGAATTCCCAGATCACCGCGGTGATCGAGCACACCAGCGGCAGCGTCGCGAGCTTGAGGTTGCCGGTGTAGGCCCACAGCAGGAAGCCGGTCATCACCAGCGTCAGCAGGAAGAACAGCACGACTTCCAGCGTCGCGTCGATCACGTCGCCGACGATCTTGGCGAAGCCGATGATGTGGACGGACACGTTCGGGTCGTACTGCGGATTGTCGACGGCCTCGACCGCGACCTCCTTGCCCTGCACCACGACCACGTCGGCCTTGTCGGCGCCCGGCGTCTTGTGCACGACGTCGAACTGCTGCAGCCACAGCTTCCAGCCGTAGTCGACGAAGCCTTCGTAGACCACTTCGCCGGCCGCGAACGGCGCGCGCGCGGTCTTCATCCTGTAGACGTATTTCTTCGGGCTCTCGAAGCGCCCGCGCACCTTCTCCTCGAGCTGGTGCGCGACCTTCTCGTAGTCGAGCTTCTCGCCGCTGACCGGATCGATCTCGAGCAGCTCCGCGCTGATCATCGCGCCGCGCTGGTCGTTGGTGACGTAGCGGCCGATGACGCCGGCCTTGCCGACGTTGTCGCGGATCGCCTGGAACATCGGCGCCGTCGGCGTGTAGTCCGCGGGCACGACGTTGCCGCCCTTGAAGCCGCCTTCGACGATCTCCATGAAGCGCACGTCGGGCGTGAACAGCGACGACACGCGCGAGCGGTCGATGCCGGGCAGGAAGAAGACTTCGTCGGTGGCGGCCTTGAGCTCGCCGAGGAACTTGGCGTTATAGATGTCGGCGCTGGCGTCCTTGCCGATCAGGGCGACCAGCACGGTGTTGGCGCCGCCGAACTCCGCCTGATACTGCTTGAGCACCTTCATGTACGGGTGCTCGAGCGGGATCGACTTGTCGAAGCCCGCGTCGCGCTTGAGCGCGAGCATCTGCCACGCGAGCAGCAGCGTGATCGCGATCAGGATGCCCATCGTCACCCGGCGCCGCGCGTAGATGAGCGGCTCGATCCTGCGCAGGAACCGCTGCGAGGCCGTGAGCGTGCTCGCGTCACTCATGGAGAAGCCTTATGCGCTCCGGCCGCGGGCCGGTGCGAAGTCACTGCACGTTGGGGACGACCTGCACTCCCGACTCGCCCACCATCAGCAGGCCGCCCTTGAAGCCGACCACGCCGGACTGCGTCGTGCCGACGGTGCCGTTGACGCGCTTGATGTTGGCGCCGTTGGCGTCGGTCACCCAGATCACGCCGTTCAGGCCGACCATGACCAGCCGGCCGTCGGCGAGCTTGGTCCCGCCGAACATCGACGAGACGTTGCCCGTCTCGATCTTCGCCCACTTGCCGGCGCGCACGTCCTGCGAGACGAAGATGTTGCCGCGCAGGCCGTAGATCATCGCGCCCTTGTCGCCCACCGGCAGCGCGCCGAACAGCGACGCCTCGTACGGCGAGTTGAGCTTGCTCCAGGTCTTGCCCTGGTCGTTCGACAGACCGATGGTGCCCTGCTCGCCGGCGATGAGCAGCGCACCGTCGCCGAGGCAGATGATGCTGTTCAAGTGCAGCTCGCCTTCGGAGATCGCGTTCTTGACGTCGTTCCACGACTGGCCGCCGTCGAGCGTCTCCTTGAGCATGCCGTAGGCGCCGACCGCGAAGCCGTGCTGGTTGTCGAGGAAGAATACGTCGAGCAGCGGCTTCTCGAGCTCGGGCTGGAAATTCTGCAGGGTCCAGGTGCGACCGCCGTCGGCGGTGTGCACGACCGCGGCGTCGTGGCCGACGGCCCAGCCGTTCTTGGCGTCGACGAAGTAGACCGCGGTGAGCGGCGCGCGCACCGGCACTTCGGCCTGCGCCCAGGTGTCGCCGTTGACCGAGGCGACGATGTCGCCGTGATCGCCGACTGCGACCAGGCGCTCGCCGGTGTTGACGATGTCGAGGAGCAAGCCCTTGGACGCCAGCGGCATCACTTCGGCGGGCTTGGGCTTGACCGGCGCCGCCGGTGCTTCGGCGGCCGCGCCTTCGGGGGCGGATTCGGTGGCGGCGGCATCGCCGGCGCCCTGCTGCGGTTGTTGCTGCTGGTCTTGCGCTGCTGCGATCGACAGCCAGCCGAGGCTGACCACGACGCCGACGAGTGCCAACAAGCTTTTCGCTGTTTTCATGGAGCTCCCCTCCTGCGCTTGGGGCAGATGTTAGCCCAGCCAGATGAGGCTGGCCATGCGCCCGCAGTTGCCGTCGCGCCGGAACGAGAAGAAGCGCGACGCGTCGCTGAAGGTGCAGAAGTCGCCGCCGTGCACCACTTCGAGGCCGGCGCGGTGAAGTCGCACTCGCGCCGCAGCGTAGAGGTCGCACATCCATTTGCCGGGCTTGGTACCCGGCGTGAAGGCCGGGAGCGCTTCGGGGCTCGACGACTCGAACGCCGCGCGCACTTCGGGACCGACTTCGAAGTGTCGCGCGCTGATCGCGGGCCCCATCCACGCCATCAGCTTGCGCGGCGGCGCCGGCAGCGCGCGCACGGTCTGCTCGAGCACCCCGGCCGCAAGCCCGCGCCAGCCCGCATGCGCAGCGGCGACCATGGTCCCGTCGTGATCGCAGAACAGCACGGGCAAGCAGTCCGCGGACTGCACGAGGCAAACCACGCCTTTCTGGGTCGTGAAGCTCGCATCGGCTTGCGGATCGGGCTCGCCAGCCGCGCGCGAGAACGGCGCGCGCACGACGCGCGGTCCGTGCACCTGCATGATCCAGCTCGGCTGCGACGGCAGCTTCAGCGTGTCGAACACGCGCCGCCGATTCTCGTCGACGGCGGCGGGATCGTCGCCGCTCGACTTGCCCAGGTTCAGCGTGTCGAACGGCGCGATCGAGACACCGCCGGTGCGCGTCGTCGACGCCGCGAACACGTTGCGCGGCGCAGGCCAGTCGGGATGGATCAGTGCGACGTCCATGCGTCCCTCAGCAGCTTCTCGAAGTCGCGCGCGAAACGCGGCGCATCCATCAGCGGCGATGCACGCATCCGCTCCGGCAGCTCGGCGCGCAGCTTCGCGATGCGATCGGCGTCGGCGAGCTGTCGTCGCAGAAGCTGTGGCAAGTCTTCCGGACTGCGCGCGATCCAGTCCGCCAAGCCGATCGTGTTGAGCAGGCTCACGCCGCTGCGCGCCACCGGACGCGATCCCTCGACGGCGACGACGGGAACGCCCATCAGCAGCGCATCGCACGTCGTCGTGCCGCCGTTGTAGGGAAAGCTGTCGAGCGCGACGTCGACGTCGCGGAACGCGCGCAGATATCCGTCGATGTCGAGGCGATCGAGGATGTCGACGCGATCCGCAGCAATGCCGCCGGCCGCGAGCGTCGCGCCGATGCGCTCGTGCATCGCCGGCGCGGTGATGCCGACGACGCGCAGCCGCGCATCCGGGAATGCGCGCAGGATCGCGATCCACGATTGCAGCACGTCGGGGCCGAGCTTCGGCGCCTGGTTGAACGAGCCGAACGTCCAGTAGCCGTTGCTCGCGCGCGGCGACGCAGAGACTTGCGGCACCGGCACTTGCGGCTCGTAGCACCACTGGCTGTTCGGCAGCCGCATCGGCGTTTCGACCTGCCAGCGCTCGGCCTCGCCGACCGGATCGGACCAGCGATCGCAGATGCGACCGTCGATCGTCGGCAGGCCCGTGGTCGACAGGTATCCGAGCCAGGTCAGCTGCATCGGCGCCGGCTTGCGCGCGAACACGCCGAGGCGATGACCTGCGGTGTGCCCCGAGAGGTCGACGAGCACGTCGATGCCGTCGTCGACGATCCGCTGCGCGAGTGCGTCGTCGTCGACGTCGGCAACGTCGCGCCACCCGTCGGCGAGCTTCTTCAGGCGCTCCGTGATCTCGTCGACTTCCCTCGCGCTGGAATAAGCGTGCACGGAGAACTGCGCGTGATCCATCGCGCGCCACAGCGGCGCGACGAAGCACGACACCGGGTGCCGTCGCAAATCGGCGGAGACGAAGCCGATGCGCAGGGGGCGTTGCGGATCGCTCGACACGCGCGGCTGCACCCGCGCCGTGCGCGCCGACAACGCCTCGCCGGCCTTGCGATGTACGTCGAGGAGCTCGGAGGCGGCAATGCCGGGAAGGAAATTCAAGGTGAGCAGCAGATCGCTCTCGATCGCCGGATCGCCGGCCGAGATCGCCAATGCCTGCTGGAGCGCCGCGACCGATCCAGCGGCGTCGCCGAGATCGCGGCGCATGCGCGCGAGGTTGTGCGCCGCGCGCGCATCATTCGGCGCCAGCCGCTGCGCTTCGGAGTACGCGCGCTCGGCTTGCGCCACGTCCGGCTTTTCCTCGAGCGCGCACCCGAGCCCCAGCCAGGCGTCCGGCCACTCCGGCCGCAGCCGCAGGGCTTCGCGATACTCGCGCTCCGCGGCCGCGAACTCGCGCTCGTCGAGCAGCAGGTTGCCGAGGTTCAGATGCGCGCGCTCGTCGGCCGCATCGATCGCGATCGCACGCTCATAAGCAGCGCGCGCCTCATCGGCGCGATCGAGCGCGCGCAGCGCGTTGCCGATGTTGATCTGAGCACGCGCGTAGTGCGGCGATTGCTCCGCCGCCTGCTTGTACAGACGCAGCGCGGCTTCGACCTCGCCGCCGTCCTCGAGCTGGTTGCCGCGCTCGATCAGCGCGTCGCCGATGAAATCCTCGCGCGCCGGCGGAGCGCTCGGCCGAGCAGCGCGATCGTCGGACGCCGTCTTCGCGAGGCGAGCTTCGGCGCGCGCTTCGATCTTCTTGAGGATGCCTTCGAGAAAGGATCGCATGCTAGGCTGATCCTATGTTATTTCGCTGGCTCGATACGTCCGAGATCGCCGCGTTCTCGTCGCAGCTCGTCGACGACTATTGCCGCAGCCGCAGTGGCGCCGCCGCGCGCGGCGACAAGACACCGCGGCTCGAGAGCCGGCTGCAGCGCCTCGCCGATCGCGCGGTCGACTTCAATCGCAGCCTCGGCCTCAACGTCTTCAAGAAAGCCAAGCTCATCGCCATGATCCGCGACGGGCTGAAGGCGCGCGGCATCGGCGACGAGGAAGTCGACGTGTTCGTCCAGGCGCTGATCTACGGGCCGCTCAAGGTCGGGAAGCCGTAGCAGCATCTGCGCGCAGCGCCGCGATCAAATCCTGCATGTCCTTGGGCAGCGCCGCGCTGAAGCTCATCGCTTCGCCCGTGACCGGATGCGCGAGCGCGAGCTCGTGCGCATGCAGGGCCTGCCGCGGGAATTTCGCGAGCGTCTCGCGTAGCCGCGCGTCCATGCCGCGACCGCGCACGGACTTCGTTCCGTAGACGGAGTCGCCCACGATCGGATGCTTCAGGTGCGCCATGTGCACGCGGATCTGATGCGTGCGGCCGGTCTCGAGCTTCACGCGCAGATGGGTGTGGAAGGCGAAGCGCTCGACCACGCGATAGTGCGACACGGCGGGACGGCCGGTCTCGCTGATCGCCATCTTCTTGCGATCCTTCGGATGACGCGCGATCGCCGCCTCGACGCGCCCCCCGCCCGACAGCACGCCGGCGACGATGGCGTCGTATTCGCGATGGAGCTCGCGATTCGCAATCATCGCGACGAGCTTGGTGTGCGCGACCAGCGTGCGGGCGACGACCAGCACGCCGCTGGTGTCCTTGTCGAGGCGGTGCACGATGCCCGCGCGCGGCACCTGCGCCGTTTCGGGGAACGCGTGCAGCAGCGCGTTCTGCAGCGTGCCTTCGCTCTGACCGGCGCCCGGATGCACCGTGAGGCCCGCGGGCTTGTCGATGATCGCGATGTGCTCGTCGGCGTGGAGCACCGACAGCGCGATGTCCTGCGCGACCACCGACGCGTTGTGCGGCGTCTCCGCCGTGAGCTCGAGCTCGTCGCCTTCGAGCACCGGCTGGCGCGCCTTGTCGGCGACAGCGCCGTTGACGCGCAAGGCGCCTTCCGCGATCCATGCCTGCAGGCGCGAGCGCGAGAAATCGGGGAACAGCTGCGCGGCGGCCGCATCCAGGCGCGATCCCGCCAGCGCGAGCGGCACGCGGGCGCGCAGCGGGTCGGCGTCAGCCATCGGCTATACTCCGGCCCGCATCAGCCCTGGTCACTCCACTTCGCATGAACTCATTCTCCCTGCCCCGCGTGGCCTGCGCCCTGCTCGCCGCGTCGATCGCCGCCTGCAGCTCCAATCCCGACAAGCCGACGCCGGTCAATCCGTTCAAGCCGGACCCGAACCGGGTGACGCGCGAGGAGAAGTTCGCCGCCGACAAGCTCTATCACCTCGCGCGCGACGCGATGGAGACGTCGGACTTCAACACCGCGATCACGCGCTACGACCAGCTGACGCAGCGCCATCCGTTCACAGAGTACGCCACGCAGGGCGAGATGGAACGCATCTTCTGCTATTTCCGCAATTACCAGGATGAGCAGGCCCTCGCCGGCGCCGACCGCTTCCTGCGCGATCATCCGCGCCATCCGCACGCCGACTACGTGCAGTACCTGCGCGGCCTGATCAACGCGCAGAAGGACGAGCCCGCGATCCGCATGATCCCGGCGATGGATCCGGCGCTCTCCGACGTCACGTCCTCGCGGCGCGCCTTCGACGACTTCGCGCTGCTCATCCAGAAATATCCGACCAGCCAGTACGTCGGCGACGCGCGCCTGCGCATGATCGAGCTGCGCAACCGCATCGCGAAGTCCGAGATGACGGTCGTCGACTTCTACATGCGCCGCGGCGCGTGGCTCGCCGCCGCCAAGCGCGCCGAGCACGTCGTCAGCGACTACCCGGGCGCGCCCGCGACGGTCGACGCGCTCGAGTCGCTGGAGAAGTGCTACGACAAGCTCGGGTTGAAGAGCCAGGCCGACGATGTGCGCAAGCTGCGCACGCAACAGAACCAAGCGTCGTAGGTTTCGCGCGCTGTTCGGTGCTCCGCCGAATTGGTTTGGCGGGGGACGCCTGTAAAAGCTCCGTTTAGCTCGTGCGCGGCCCTCCCTGGCCGCGCGACGCCCCCGCCAAATCCAATTCGGCGAAGCACAGCAACCGTTCTGCGCGGCGTCGATCAGGTTTGACCGGGGGCGTTAATCGCCAGGGACGGCGATTACGAGCAGACATGGAAGTCGTCTTTTAGCGTCCCCCGGGCGAACCTGATCGGCGACGCGCGCGCATACCGCGGGACTTCGTTCAGATATCGCCGTACACCGCCGTGATCGGATACCGCCGCTCGCGCCCGAACGCGCGACGCGACACCTTCGGTCCTGGCGGCGCCTGGCGGCGCTTGTACTCGGATCGGCGCACCAGTGACGCGACGCGCTTGACCATCTCTTCCGGGAATCCTTTCTTCGCAACCTCCGCGATGGAGAGCTGCTGCTCGACGTAGTACTCGAGGATCGGATCGAGCACTTCGTAGGGCGGCAGCGAGTCGGAGTCCTTCTGGTCCGGCCGCAGCTCGGCGGACGGCGGCCGCGTGATCACGCGCTCCGGGATCACCATGCCGAGCCCGTTGCGATAGCGCGTCAGCCGGTAGACGAGCGTCTTGTAGACGTCCTTGATCGGCGCGAAGCCGCCGCACATGTCGCCGTAGAGCGTCGCGTAACCGACCGCCATCTCGCTCTTGTTGCTCGTCGACAGCACGATGTGGCCGAACTTGTTCGACAGCGCCATCAGCAGCACGCCGCGGATGCGCGCCTGCATGTTCTCTTCGGTGATGTCGGGCGCGCGGCCGGCGAATTCCTTCGCGAGTGTCTGGCCGAGCGCCTCGAACGCCGGCTCGATCGGCATCACCGAATACTGGATGCCGAGCATCTCCGCCTCGATGCGCGCGTCGTCGTTCGACATCGCGGCCGTGTAGCGCGACGGCAGGGACACGCCCCATACGCGCTTGGGGCCCAGCGCGTCCGCAGCGATCGCGGCGACGAGCGCAGAGTCGATGCCGCCCGACATGCCGATGATCGCGCCGGGGAATCCATTGCGATCGACGTAATCGCGCACCGACTGCACGAGCGCCTTGTAGACGAGCGCGTCGTCGCCTTCGTCGGGATGCACGTCGCCTTGCAGTCGGCCGCTCGCGATCTCGACCGTGTAGATGCCTTCCTCGAACGCGGGCGCATTGAACGCGACGGAGCCGTCGGCGTGCAGCGCGATCGAGTCGCCGTCGAACACGACGTCGTCCTGGCCGCCGACGAGATTGACGTAGAGCACCGGCATGCCCGACTCGCTCGCGCGCGCCTGCAGCGTCTCCAGCCGCTCGCGCGTCTTGCCGCGATGGAACGGGCTCGCGTTGATGTTGAGCAGATACTCGGCGCCGGCGTCGCGCGCCTGCGCGATCGGCTGCGGGAACCAGCAGTCCTCGCAGATGGTGAGCCCGAAGCGGCGGCCTTTGAGCTCGAACACGCACGGCGCATAGCCCGGCTTGAAATGCCGGCGCTCGTCGAACACGCCGTAGTTCGGCAGCTCCTGCTTGCGATAGCGCGCGATGATCCTGCCGTTGTGGATCACGAACGCGGCGTTGTAGATCGCGTCCTGCGTGTACTCGGGGAGCCCGATCACCAGCACGATGTCGCGCACTTCGTCGAGCAGGCGCTGCACGCCTTCCTCGATCTTCGCCGGCATCGCGCTGCGCATCAGGATGTCGTCGGGTGGATAGCCGATCAGCGAGAGCTCTGGGCACGCGATCAGGTCGGCGTGCAATTCGTCGCGCGCCTTGCGCGACGCCTCGATGATCTTGTCGACGTTGCCCTCGACGTCGCCGACCCAGAGGTTGAGCTGGGCGGCGGCGAGGACGATCTTCTGGGCCATCGCGTCATTCCCGCGCAGGCGGGAATCCAGTCCTACGCTTTCAACGCCGCTTTGATCGCCGAGCCGAGATCCGCCGGCGAGCGCACCGTCTTCACGCCGGCCGCTTCGAGCGCCGCGAACTTCTCATCCGCGGTGCCCTTGCCGCCCGCGATGATCGCGCCCGCGTGTCCCATGCGCTTGCCCGGCGGCGCGGTGACGCCGGCGATGTAGGCGACGACCGGCTTTTTCACGTTCTTCTTGATGTAGGCAGCGGCTTCCTCTTCGGAGCTGCCGCCGATCTCGCCGACCATGATGATGCCTTCGGTCTTCGGATCCTTGTCGAACAGCGCGAGCACGTCGATGAAGCCCATGCCGCGCACCGGATCGCCGCCGATGCCCACGCACGTCGACTGGCCCAATCCGTTCTGCGTCGTCTGATGCACGGTCTCGTAAGTGAGCGTGCCGGAGCGCGAGATCACGCCGATGCGACCAGGCTTGTGGATGTGGCCCGGCATGATGCCGATCTTGCATTCGCCCGGCGTGATCACGCCGGGGCAGTTCGGCCCGATCAGCACTGTGTCCTTCTTCTCGGCGAGCGCGGCTTTCACTTTCACCATGTCGAGAACGGGAATGCCTTCGGTGATGCACACGATCACCTTGATGCCCGCGTCGGCGGCTTCGAGGATCGCGTCGGCGGCGAACGGCGCCGGCACGTAGATCATCGTCGCGTCGGCGCCGGTGGCTTTCACCGCGTCGTGGCACGTGTCGAACACGGGCTTGTCGAGATGCTTCGATCCGCCCCGACCCGGCGTGACGCCGCCGACGAGCTGCGTGCCGTAAGCGATCGCCTGCTCGGAATGGAACGTGCCCTGCTTGCCGGTGAAGCCCTGGCAGATGACCTTGGTGCTCTTGTTGATCAGGATGCTCACGGCTTCACGCTCCCTTCGACAGCTTGACGACGGTCTTCGCCGCTTCGGTCAGATCGTCGACCGGTGTGATCTTGAGGCCCGACTTCTGCAGCAGCTCGCGGCCCTTGTCCATGTTGGTGCCCTGCAGACGCGCGACGACCGGCAATTTCAGTCCGGTCTGCTTGCACGCGGTGATGATGCCTTCGGCGATGAGGTCGCAACGCACGATGCCGCCGAAGATGTTGATGAAGATCGCCTTCACCTCGGAGCTCTTGGTGATCAGCTTGAACGCTTCGGTGACCTTCTCCGCCGTTGTGCCGCCGCCGACGTCGAGGAAGTTCGCCGGACGTCCGCCGTGCAATTTCACGATGTCCATCGTCGCCATCGCGAGACCGGCGCCATTGACCATGCAGCCGATGTCGCCGTCGAGCGTGACGTAGTTGAGATCGAACTTGCTCGCTTCGCGCTCGCGCTCGTCCTCCTGCGACGGATCGCGCATCTCGGCGATCGGCTTCTGGCGGAACAGCGCGTTGCCGTCGAAGTTGAGCTTGGCGTCGAGCGCCATCACGCCGCCTTCCTTGGTGACGATCAGCGGATTGATCTCGACCTGGCTCGCGTCGAGCTCGGTGAAGATCTTGTAGATGCCGAGCAGGATCTTGGTGAACTGGTCGACCTGCTCTTTGGTGAGCCCCATGAAGAAGCCGAGCTGGCGCGCCTGATAGGGCTGCAGGCCTGCGGCCGGATGCACGTAGACGTGCTTGATCTTCTCCGGCGAGTGCTCGGCGACTTCCTCGATGTCCATGCCGCCGGCGGCGCTCGCCATGAAGACGACGCGCTCGCGCGAGCGATCGACCAGCGCGGAGACGTAGAGCTCGCGCGCGATGTTCGACGGCTTCTCCACCCAGACGCTGTTGATCGGCAATCCGCCGGCGCCGGTCTGCTTGGTGACGAGCTTCTGGCCGAGCATCTTCTTCGCGGCTTCCTCGACGGCGTCGAAGCCCTCGACGAGCTTCACGCCGCCTGCCTTGCCGCGACCACCCGCGTGCACCTGGGCCTTGACCACGAACTTGTCGCCGCCGAGCTGCTTGGCCGCGGCGCGCGCCGCTTCCGGGCTCGCCGCCAGCGCGCCTTGCGGGACTGCAATCCCATAGCGCGCAAAGATTTCCTTGGCCTGGTACTCGTGGAGATTCATGCCATGCCTCGCCCGGTGCAAAAGGAGCGCGATTCTCGCGCGAATCGCCCCGGCGGCGCTAGGGTCCCTCACCCGTGCGGTACACTTGCCGCATGGGGTTGTTACGTCTGTTGGCTCTCCTCGCGATCGGCTGGTTCATCTGGCGATGGCTGCTGCGCGCAGCGCTGTCGGCGCGCCCGTCGCCGCCGGCACCGCCCGGGAAAGACGACTACCTGCCGCTGACCAAATGCGCGATCTGCGGCGCGCACATCCCGCAGCCGCAGAACAACGCGGCGCCGATCTGTGAACGCTGCCGTTCCCGCTAGAGGGCGTCCGCGCGTGCGCGCCGCGGTCCGCAGCTCGATCGCCGCGGACGACTGGCGCATCCTGCGCGCGCTGTCGCTCTATCGCCTGCTGCTCGCCGTCCTGCTGCTGATCCTCTACTACAGCGGCTACGCGCCTCGCTTCTTCGAGCAGGTCGACGGCGAGGTCTTCCAGTTCGCCGGGCTCGGCTATCTCGCCATCGCAATCGGGCTGATGGTGCCGTTGTCGATGCGCTGGCCCTCGGTCGCAACGCAGACGATCGTGCAATACCTCGCCGATCTCGTCTGCCTCGTGCCGCTGATGTGGGCGAGCACCGGCGTGCCGAGCGGGCTCGGCATGCTGCTGATCATGCCTACAGTCGGCGCGAGCCTCATCCTTTCGGCGCGCGTGTCGCTGCTGATGGCGGCGACAGCCGCGCTCGCGCTGCTCGGCGAAGAAACGCTGCGCCTGTACCAAATCCCCTCCGGCGGCGCGGCGTTCACAGAGACGGGCATCCTCGGCACCTTGGTCCTGATCACCGCGATCGTCACCAACGCGGTCGCCGAGCGCGCGCGGCGCAGCGAAGCGCTCGCGGCGCGCGTCGGCAGCGACCTCGCCAGCCTGACGCGCCTCAACGAGCGCATCGTCGAGCAGATGGGCGCCGGCGCGATCGTCGTCGACCACAACCAGCAGATCCGGCTGATCAACGCCGCAGCGCGGCGCTTGCTGTCGCTCACCGCGGTGCCGGGCGAGCAGCGGCTCCACGACGCCGCGCCTCGGCTCGGCGCGGCGTTCGCGAACTGGAAGCACGGCAAGCCGATCAGCGCGGAGCCGCTCGCGCCCGCGCCCGGCGCAGAGGAAGTCATCATCCGCTTCTCGAGCCTCGGCTCGGATCCCGACGCGCCGGCGCTGATCATCCTCGACGACGCCCGCGAGGCGCGCGCCCGCGCGCAGCAGCTCAAGCTCGCCGCGCTCGGCCGGCTCTCGGCGAGCATCGCGCACGAGATCCGCAATCCGCTCGCGGCCATCAGCAACGCCGGCCAGCTGCTCGCGGAGAATCCCGATCGGAATCCCGAAGACGAGCGGCTGCTCGGGATGATCCAGCGGCACAGCGATCGCATCAATCGCATCATCAACGACATCCTCGCCCTGTCGCGGCGCGAGACCGGCAGCCCCGCGGTGATCGCGGTCCCGACGTGGCTGCAGCGCGCGGTGCTGCAGTATCGCGAGAGCGTCGCCACCGCCAAGCGCGACATCCGCATCGAGATGGCGACGTCCGCGTTCGACGTGGTGTTCGACCCGAATCATCTGCAGCAGATCCTGGTCAACCTGTGGGACAACGCGTTCCAGCACGGCGGCGAGAAGATCGCGGTGACCGTGCGCTGCCTGCGTGTCGGCCCGACGCGCAAGCCCTGCATCGACGTCGAGGATACCGGCCGCGGCATCGAGCCCGAGCTGGTCGATCGCATCTTCGAGCCGTTCTTCACCACCGCGCATCAGGGCACCGGCCTCGGCCTTTATCTGGCCCGCGAGCTCTGTGAGTACAATCAGGCGAGCCTGAGCTACGTGCCGCGCACCGAAGGCGGCGCCTGCTTCCGGTTGGCGCTGATGGAAGTCAAGGCGGCTCGATAAAGGCAAGCCGGGGAACCATGGCTGTGAACCACAAGCCCACTGCGCTCGTCGTCGACGACGAGGCCGACATCCGCGAGCTCCTGGAGATCACGCTCGCGCGCATGGGCGTGCGCAGCGAAGCCTGCGCGACGCTCGCGGAAGCGCGCGAGGCGCTCACCAAGAAGACCTTCAATCTCTGCATCACCGACATGCGCCTGCCCGACGGCAACGGCATCTCGCTGGTGCAGCACATCCAGGCCGAGCATCCGCGCCTGCCGGTCGCGGTGATCACCGCATACGGCAACGCGCAGGCCGCCGTCGAGAGCCTGAAGGCCGGCGCGTTCGACTTCGTCTCCAAGCCGGTCAACCTCGAAGTCCTGCGCAAGCTGGTCGACACGGCGTTGAAGCTCGCGCCCGGCAAGAACGATGACGCGCCCAGCGAAGGCGGGCTCCTCGGCAATCACGAGAGCATCAAGCAGCTGCGGCTCATGATCGAGCGCCTCGCGCGCAGCCAGGCGCCAGTGCACATCGCGGGCGAATCCGGCACGGGCAAGGAGCTCGTCGCGCGCCTCATCCACGCCAAGAGCCCGCGCGCGTCCGCGCCGTTCGTGCCGGTCAACTGCGGCGCGATCCCCTCCGAGCTGATGGAGAGCGAGTTCTTCGGGCATCTGAAAGGCAGCTTCACCGGCGCGATCCGCGACAAGACCGGCCTGTTCCAGGCCGCCGAGGGCGGCACGCTGTTCCTCGACGAAGTCGCCGATCTGCCGCTGCACGTGCAGGTGAAGTTGCTGCGCGCGCTGCAGGAGCGCGCGGTGCGGCCGGTCGGCGCCGAGACCGAAGTGCCGGTGAACGTGCGCGTGATCTCGGCGACGCACAAGGATCTCGCCGGGCTCGCAGCGCAAGGCAGCTTCCGCCAGGACCTGTTCTATCGCCTGAACGTGATCGAAGTGCGCGTGCCGCCGCTGCGGGCGCGCGTCGAGGACATTCCGCTGCTGGCGAAAGCCTTCCTCGCGCGTCACGCGCGCGAGAACAAGCTCGCGGCGACGCCGGTGCTCGACGACGGCGCGGTGAAGCTGCTGCAGGGCTATCCGTTCCCCGGCAACGTGCGCGAGCTCGAGAACGTGCTCGAGCGCGCGGTGACGCTGTCGGACGGCCAGCACATCACCGCGGCCGATCTCGAATTGCGCAATCTCCCTTCCTCCGAGGCTGCGCCCGCCGCGGGCGGAACAGCCTCGACGGTGCCCGCCAACGCGCCGCTGCCCGATCAGATGGAAGAGATGGAGCGTCGGGCGATCCGCGACGCGCTCGAGAAGACGCGCTACAACAAGACCAAGGCCGCCGCGCTGCTCGGCATGACGTTCCGCTCGCTGCGCTACCGCATCAAGAAGCTGAATCTGGAGTGACATGAAGAACTGGAGCCTGCTGCTGGTCGCAGCGACCTTCCTGATCGCTGCGCCGCCGCAGGCGGCGGAGCCGACGGCTGCGAGCGCGCTGCACAAGCTCTTCGACGACGAGTGGGAGCGCTACCTGCGCGAGAACCCGATCGAGGCCTCGCGCATCGGCGACGCGCGCTACAACGACCGCTGGCGCGACGAGAGCCTCGAGGCCTACGCGACGCGCCACAACGAAGACGTCGACGCGCGCAAGCGGCTCGGCGGCGTCGACTACGGCGCGCTGTCCGCCGCCGATCAGCTCAACTACGACTTGTTCGCGCGCAGCCTCGACGATCGCATCGAAGGCGATCGCTATCGCGCGTTCCTGATGCCGATCGACCCGCAAGGCGGCATCCAGTCCGCGGCCGACGAGGTGCAACGCTCGGTGCGGCTCATCAAGGTCAAGGACTACGAAGACTACGTCGCCCGCCTCGAAGCGTTCGGCCGCTATGCCGATCAGACCATCGAGCTGATGAAGCAGGGCGTGAAGGAGAACCGCGTGCAGCCGCGCATCCTGATGGAGCGCATGCCGCGGCAGCTCGAGGCGCAGATCGTCGACAAGCCCGAGGACAGCGCGTTCTTCGCCCCGTTCAAGCAGTTCTCCGCCGATGTGCCGCCGGACGCGCGCCGCTGGCTCACCGAGCGCGCGACGATGGCGATCCGCGCCGTCGTCGTGCCGTCCTACCGACGCCTGCTGAAGTACTTCAACGACACCTATCTGCCGGCGTGCCGCAACAGCATCGCTGCGAGCGACTTGCCGGACGGCAAGGATTTCTACGCGTGGCGCATCCGCAGCTTCACCACCACGAAGCTCACCGCCGACGAGATCCACGCGCTCGGCTTGAAGGAAGTCGAGCGCATCCGCGCCGAGATGGACGCGATCATCAAGCAGGTCGGATTCCAGGGCAGCTTCGACGAGTTCATCGCCTTCCTGCGCACCGATCCGCGCTTCTACTACAAGACGCCCGACGAGCTGCTCACGGCGTATCAGGCATTGGCGAAGCGCATCGATCCGGGCTTGCCGGCGCTGTTCGGCAAATTGCCGCGCCTGCCCTACGGCGTGAAGCCGATCCCCGACGATCTCGCGCCCGACGTGACGACGGCGTACTACTTCCAGGGCTCGCAGGAAGGCGGTCGCGCCGGCACCTATTACGTGAATCTCTACAAGCCGGAGACGCGGCCGAAGTACGAGATGGAAGCGCTGTCGCTGCACGAGTCGGTGCCGGGCCATCACCTGCAGATCGCGCTCGCGCAGGAATTGCCGAACGTGCCGAGCTTCCGCCGTCATCAGCTCGACTTCACCGCGTTCGTCGAGGGCTGGGGTCTTTACGCCGAATCGCTCGGCGACGATCTCGGCATGTATCAGGATCCGTACTCGAAGTTCGGCCAGCTCACCTACGAGATGTGGCGCGCAGTGCGGCTCGTGGTCGACACTGGCATGCACGCGAAGGGCTGGTCGCGCGATCGTGCGATCGAGTTCTTCAAGGCCAACGCGGCGAAGACCGAGCACGACATCGTCAATGAGATCGATCGCTACATCGCCTGGCCAGGACAGGCGCTCGCGTACAAGATCGGCGAGCTCAAGATCAAGGAGCTGCGAGCTCGCGCGAAGGGGAAGCTCGGCGAGCGCTTCGACATCCGCGCCTTCCACGACGTCGTGCTCGGATCGGGTCCCGTCCCGCTCGACGTGCTCGAGCGCAACGTCGATCTCTGGATTGCGCAACAGCTCAAATAAATCCTGCGCGGCGGCGCACTCGGATTTGGTCGCCGGGGGACGCCTGAAAATTCCTTCCCTGGAGCTCGTGCACGGCCATCCCTGGCCGCGCACGCCCCCGGCAGACCAAATCCGAGGCGCTGCTCCGGTCACGAGCTTTGAGCCTTGTGCGCAATTCCTTTCGGCGCCGCCAGCGATTTGGATCGGCGCAGCGGTCGGCGCGACCGATGTCGCGCCGAGTCGCCGTAAGGCAGGATGCCGGATAGGCGACGACCGCGAGCACGATCCAAAATCGCTGGGGCTTTCGGCGTCGTAGGAATTGCGCACAAGGCTCAACAGCTCGCGCACCGGAGAACAGCTCCGCTTCAGAGCTTGAAGTCTTCGCCCAGGTAAACGCGCCTGACCGTCTCGTCCGCGCCGATCTGCTCGGGCGTGCCTTCGGCGATCACCTGTCCTTCATTGAGGATGTACGCGCGCGCGCAGATCTTGAGCATCTCGCGCACGTTGTGATCGGTGACCAGCACGCCGATGCCGCGATTGCGCAGGTGCTCGATGATGTGATGGATGTCGCGCACGGCGATCGGGTCGACGCCGGCGAACGGCTCGTCGAGCAGGATGAAGCGCGGATTCGCCGCGAGCGAGCGGGCGATCTCGACGCGGCGGCGCTCGCCGCCGGAGAGCGACATGCCGATGCTGTCGCGGATGTGATTGACGTGCAGCTCGGTGAGCAGGCGCGCGAGCTCGCGCTTGCGGCCTTCGCGATCGAGCTCGGGCCGCATCTCGAGGATCGCGAGGATGTTGTCGGCGACCGACAGCTTGCGGAACACGCTCGCTTCCTGCGGCAGATAGCCGAGCCCTTTCTGCGCGCGCGCGTGCATCGGCAGGCGCGTGACATCCTTGCCGTCGAGCTCGATGCGTCCGCCATCGGGCGCGATCAGCCCGACCATCATGTAGAACGACGTCGTCTTGCCGGCGCCGTTGGGCCCGAGCAATCCGACGATCTCGCCGGCGTCGACGTGCAGCGAAACCTCGCGCACGACCGTGCGCTTCTTGTAGCGCTTGACCAGATCGTGCGCGGACAGTCGCGCCTTCGTGTAGACCTTCGGCTCGGCGGTGTCGTGGGTGCTCACCGCAGAATCGTAGCTCACGGCTGCGTGACGCTCTTCGGCGGCGCCGGCGGCTGGATCACGATCTTCACCTGGCTGCCGCCGGTCCCCGCGGCCTGCACGCGTCGCGCGGCGACGTCGTAGCGGATCAGCTCACCCGTCAGGCGATCGGCGCCGCGCATCAGCTGCGCGCCGCCTGCGAGCTCGACGATCGCGGTGGTCGGGTCGTAGTCGACGCGCTTGGCCACCGCGCTGATCGGCGGCTGGCCTTCGACGCCCTTGTCCGACATGCGCGCCGGCTCGCCGGTGAGATGCGCGTGATCCAGGCGGCCTTCGATGAGCTTCAGCTCGAGATCGCCGCCGCGCATCTCCATGGTGTCGACGGTGAGCGTGACGTTGCCGGTGTAATGCATCGCGCCGGTCTGCCACTCGACGTGATCTGCGGTGACGGTGATCTCGCCGGTCGGCTTGTGGAAGCCTTCGGCGGCGGACTTGTACTCGTGCGCCTTCGCGCGGAAGTCGGTGCTCACCGGCGGTTGCGCTGCAACGGCAGCGGGCGGCGGCGGCGATTGCGTCGAGGCCGGCGCAGGCTCCGCCGGCGCAGGCGCCGGAACTGCCGGCGTCTCGCTGCTCACCGCAGGCGCGCTCACCGCCGGCGATTCGCTCGCGGGCGTGACCGACTGCGGCACCGCTTGCGCGCCTTCCTCCGCGGACGGCGCCGCCGACGCCGTCGCGACGACGATCAGCGCAGCGATGAGGAGCTCAGCGCGGCAGGACATATTGCGTCCGCACCTGGCCGAGCAGCTCCACGCTCTTGCCGATCCAGTCGGCGCGCATGCCCGCCGCGCTCGCGCTGCGGCCGGGACCGCGCAGCTGCACCGGCGCGTCGGTGTAGATCTGATGCGTCTTCTCGTCGACCCACAGGCTCGGCGTCTGGAACGACAGCGGCTCGCCTTGCGGCCATTGTCCGTTCGCGTCGACGCCGCCGTAGAGCTGCACGCGCTGCTGCGAGTGCGGCGGCGCATGACCTCGCGGCGCGCTGATGCGCCACGGCGACGACGCGCCGCCGAGCGAATGCATCTCGATCGTCGACAGCTTCGCCGACTCGTCGTCGAAGTACTCGATCGACTCGGCGCTCGCCTGGAATTCCGGCTGGCCGCGCTCGTCGTAGCGGATCCAGCGCGCATCGTCGAGCTGGTAACGCGGCTGCGCCTCGGCCGCGGGGCTCGACGGCTCGACGGCGGTCTCGTTGCCGCGCCAGGTCAGCACGAGCAGCGCGACGGCGAGGAGGATCGGCAGAGCGAAGAGCAGGCGACGCATCGGCGAAAAAACCCTACGGACTCTTGCCCTGCGCTTCGAGGATCAGGTCGACCGCTTCGCGGATGGCGCCGTCGCCGCCGCGATTGTCGGCGATCCAGTCGGCGGCCTTCTTCGCGCTGGAATGCGCGTCGGCGACTGCGAGCGCGAGTCCGACGCGCTCGAACAGCGGCAGATCGAGGATGTCGTCGCCCATGTGCGCGCACTGCTCGTCGCGCAGGCCCAGCGATTTGCGCACCTCGTCGTACGCCGGCAGCTTGTCGGGCGCGTTCAGGAACACGTGCTCGATGCCGAGCGACGACAGCCGCTTCTGCATCGCGAGCGAGGGCCGGCCGGAGATCACCGCGACCTGCACGCCGGCCTGCATCAGCATCTTGATGCCGAGCCCGTCCTTCACGTTCACCGCTTTGAGCTCCTCGCCGTCGGGCGTCAGATAGAGCTTGCAGTCGGTCATCACGCCGTCGATGTCGAGGAACAGGCAGCGGATGTTCGCGGCGCGCCGCTTCACCTCGGCGAGGCTCGTGATGCGCGTGCGGCCGGTGCCCTTGCGTGCGACCGCGCTGCGCCCCTTGATGATCGCCATCAGACCACTCCCGCGCGCAGCAGGTCGTGCATGTGGATCGCTCCGATCAGCTTGCCGGCGTCGTCGACGACCATCAGCGACGTGATCTTGTGCTTCTCCATGAGCTGCACCGCTTCCACGGCAAGGCTCTCCGCACGGACGGTCTTGCCGCCGCGGGTCATGGCCTCGGTGATCTTCGCGGTGCGCACGTCGATGCCCTGGTCGAGCGTGCGCCGCAGATCGCCGTCGGTGTAAACGCCGAGGATCTTGTCGTTGGCATCCACGATCGCGGTCATCCCGAGTCCCTTGCGGGTCATCTCCAGCAGCGCGGCGGAGATGGTGACGTCGGGCGAGACCTTCGGCAGGCGCGCGCCGGTGTGCATGAGGTCGGCGATCGTGAGCAGGAGCTTGCGGCCGAGCGATCCGCCCGGATGCGCGAGCGCGAAGTCTTCGCTGGTGAACCCGCGCGCTTCCAGCATCGCCACGGCGAGCGCATCGCCCATCGCGAGCGTCGCCGTCGTGCTGGCGGTCGGCGCGAGCTTGAGCGGACAGGCTTCCTGCGGCACGGAGACGTCGATGTGCACGGTCGATGTGCGCGCGAGCGTGGAGCCCGGCTTGCCGGTCATCGAGATGAGCGGCACTTCGAGGCGCTTGATCAGCGGCAGGATGGTGACCACTTCCTCGGTCTCGCCGGAGTACGAGATGGCGAGCACGACGTCCTGGCGCGTGATCATGCCGAGATCGCCGTGCGAGGCTTCGCCGGGATGCACGAAGAACGCCGGCGATCCGGTCGACGCCAGCGTCGCCGCGATCTTGCCGCCGATGTGACCCGACTTGCCCATGCCGGTGACGACGATGCGGCCCGTGCACGCGAGCATCAGCTCGCAGGCGCGCACGAAGGCGTCGTCGATGCGGGGCAGCAGCGCCTCGAGGCCGGCGCGCTCGATCTCGAGCGCCTGTCGCCCCATGCGCCGGAGCAGCTCGGGATCGCGGGACGGCACGGCCGGCCGCGGGCTTGCGCGGGACACTTTGGTCATCGCGGCATTGTAAATGACGGGCTATGAACGCCGTCTGAGCCGCGCGGCGAAGAAGCCGTCGGTGCCGTGCCGGTGCGGCAACAGCTTGAGCAATTGGCCTTCGTAGGGAACGCCTTGCGCGCGCAGCACCGTCGCGGCGTCGTCGATCACGAAGTCCGTGTGGCTGCCGAGGAACCGGTAGACGACGCCCTCGTTCTCCGCGTTGGCGAGGCTGCACGTGGCGTAGACCAGGACGCCGCCCGGCCGCACGAGCGGCGCGGCCGATTCGAGCAGCTTCGACTGGACCGCGGCCAGCTTGTCGAGCGACACCGAGCGCAGCCGCAATTCGGGATTGCGGCGGAGCACGCCGCTGCCCGAGCACGGCGCGTCGATGAGGATGGCATCGGCAGCGCCTTCGAGATCCTTCAGCGAAGTCGTGGGCTTCAGCACGCGCGGCTGGACGATCCCCACGCCAGCGCGCTGCGCGCGGGGTCCGAGCTTGGCGAGCCGATGCGCGTTGCTGTCGAACGCGTGGATGCGGCCCTTGCCCTGCATCAGCGCGCCGAGCGCGAGCGATTTGCCGCCGGCGCCCGCGCAGTAATCGACGACGACGTCGCCCGCCTTCGGCGCGACCAGCAGCGCGAGCAGCTGGCTGCCTTCGTCCTGCGGCTCGATCGCGCCCTCCTTGTACGCGTGCGTCGCCTGCAGCGGCGCGCGCTTGCCCAATCGCAGGCCGATCGGCGACAGCGACGTCGGCTGCGCGACGATCTCGTCGTCGGCGAGCAGCATCCGCGCTTTGTCGCGCGTCGCCCGCAGCGTGTTCACGCGCAGGTCGACGGTTGCTGGCTGCTGGAGCGCAGCCGCGATCGCCCGCGTCTCTTCCGGACCGTAGTGCGCGATGAGCGACGTGTAGAGCCAATCGGGAAGATTGAGGCGCTGCGCCTCGGTGAGCTTCGACTCGTCGGCGCTCACTCCCTCGAGCTGGGCTTTGCACAGCGCCGCGGGATCGCTGCCGACGAGCGCCTCGAGGCGCCGGTAGTCGCGCAGCACGCCATAGACGACATCGCTGACGCCGGCGCGATCCTTCGAGCCCATCTGCGGACGGGTCCGGAACGCCTCCTGCAGGATCGCATCGGCCGGACGCCGTGCGTGCTGGATTTCAGCGAGACAGCTCATCGCAAGCTCGAGATGGAAGGGACGCAACGCCGCCATGGAAATGAAAGACCCTGAAGAGTGACGAGTATAATTCGCGACCCTATGACCGCATCGACCCAGACTGCGATCCGCATCGCGGGTGTCAAGAAATCCTTCGGCAAGGTACAGGCGCTGAAGGGCGTCGACTTCGAGATCCGCCAGGGCGAGTACTTCGGCCTGCTCGGCCCGAACGGCGCGGGCAAGTCCACGTTGATCAACACGATCGCCGGCCTGATCCGCGCCGACGCGGGACAGATCAGCGTGCTCGGCCACGACACCGTCACCGACTGGCGCACCGCGCGCCGCTCGATCGGCGTGGTGCCGCAGGAGCTCGTGTTCGACCCGTTCTTCAAGGTCGTCGACATGCTGCGCATCCAGGCGGGCTACTACGGCTGCGGCAAGGAAGTGTGGCCGTGGATCGATCACCTGCTCGATCGGCTCGATCTCAACGACAAGCGCAACGCGATGATGCGCGCGCTCTCCGGCGGCATGAAGCGGCGCGTGCTGATCGCGCAGGCGCTCGTGCACAAGCCGCCGGTGGTGATCCTGGACGAGCCGACCGCGGGCGTCGACGTCGAGCTGCGCCGCGCGCTGTGGAGCTTCACGCGCGAGCTGCACGCCGGCGGCACCACGGTCGTGCTGACGACGCACTACCTCGACGAAGCGCAGGCGCTGTGCGAGCGCATCGCCATCCTCGATCACGGCGAAGTGCAATTGATCGAATCGACCGAGCAGATCCTGGCGCGCCATCCGTTCCGCTTCCTCACCCTCAAGCTCCCGCAGGGCATCGAGCTGCCGCAGTCGCTGCGCGAGCGCGTCGTCGGCGAGAAGAACGGCACGCTCGAGCTCAAGCTCGAGAAGGACAAGCATCCGATCGGCGGCGTGTTCGAGGCGCTGCGCAAGGCCGGCATCGCGGTCGAGGACGTGCGCACGCGCGAGCCGACGCTGGAGGACATCTTCGTGGAGCTCACCAGTGACTGACCTGTCGATGACGCCGCCGAGCCAGGTGCCGACGATGGACGTGCGCGTCGGCTTCATGACCCTGCTCAAGAAGGAATGCAAGCGCTTCTGGTCGGTGCTCGGGCAGACCGTCACGGCGCCGGTGATCACGGCGCTGCTCTATCTGCTCGTCTTCGCCCAGGCGATGCAGGGTCGCGTGTCGGTGTATCCAGGCGTCTCCTACACCGAGTTCCTGATTCCGGGACTGGTGATGATGACGGTGATCCAGAACGCGTTCGCGAACACCAGCTCGTCGCTGACGCAGAGCAAGATGATGGGCAACCTCGTGTTCCTGCTGATGGCGCCGATCGGGTCGCTCGAATGGTTCGGCGCGTATGTGTGCGCGGCGCTGGCGCGCGCGGGCCTGGTCGCGATGGTGATGCTCGCGGTGACTGCGCCGTTCGTGCACCTGCCGCTGCGCGAGCCGCTCGCGCTCCTCGCGATCTTCATCACCTCCGCCGGCAGCCTCGCCGTGCTGGGGCTGATCGCCGGCATCGTCGCGACCAAGTTCGATCACCTCGCCGCATTCACCAACTTCTTCATCACGCCGCTGTCGTTCCTGTCGGGCGTGTTCTATTCGGTGCACTCGTTGCCGAAGTTCTGGTTCAACGCGTCTCACTTCAATCCGTTCTTCTACATGATCGACGGCTTCCGCTACGGCTTCTTCGGCGCCGCCGACGTGCCGATCGCGCAGAGCCTGCTGTGGTCGACCGCATTCTTCGTGATCGTCTCGACCGTCTGCCTGCGCATGCTCATCACCGGCTACAAGCTTCGCCACTGACATGACCAAGGAAGAAATCGAACAGCTGATCAAGGCCGGATTGCCCGACGCAGCCGTCAAGGTCACCGGCGACGACGGCCAGCACTTCGAGGCCGCGGTCATCTCGCCCGCCTTCACCGGCAAGCCGCTCCTCGCGCAGCACCGCATGGTCTACGCGACGCTCGGCGAGCGCATGGGTCGCGAGATCCACGCGCTGAAGCTCGTCACGCGCGCGCCGTAAGCACTGCACAGAAACTGCACTCGAGTGCGGTAACGTTCCCTCATGGACAAATTCGTCATCGAAGGCGGCGCGCGTCTGCAAGGTGAGCTCACCGCCGCCGGCGCCAAGAACGCCGCGCTCCCCATCCTCTGCGCGTGCCTGCTCTCCGACGAGGACCTCACGCTCTCGAACGTGCCGGTGCTGCACGACATCACCACGACCACGAAGCTGCTCGCGCAGATGGGCGTCGAGGTGAAGCGCGAAGAACACGTCGTGCATTGCAATGCGAAGCCGATCAAGACCCACGTCGCGCCGTACGAGCTGGTGAAGACGATGCGCGCGTCGATCCTCGTGCTCGGCCCGCTGGTGGCGCGCCGCGGCGAAGCGCAGGTGTCGTTGCCCGGCGGCTGCGCGATCGGCGCGCGTCCGGTGAACCTGCATCTGCAAGGACTCGCCGCGATGGGCGCGGAGATCAGGCTCGAAGGCGGCTTCATCCACGCGAAGGCCGCCAAGCTGCACGGCGCGCGCATCGTATTCGACACGGTGACCGTCACGGGCACCGAGAATCTGATGATGGCCGCCGTGCTCGCCGAGGGCGACACGGTGCTCGAGAACGCCGCGCGCGAGCCGGAAGTCGTCGATCTCGCACGCTGCCTCATCGCGATGGGCGCGCAGATCAAGGGCGCGGGAACCACGACGATCACGATCCAGGGTGTCTCGAAGCTGCGCGCGGCGGAGCACCGCGTGCTGCCCGATCGCATCGAGACCGGCACGTTCCTCGCGGCCGCGGCGATCACGCGCGGCAAGATCCGCATCGGCAAGACCGATCCGAACCTGCTCGACGCGGTGCTGGTGAAATTGCAGCAGGCCGGCGCGAAGGTGCGCACCGGCGTCGACTTCATCGAGGTGGACATGGAAGGCCGCCGCCCGCGCGCGGTGAACATCCACACGATGCCGCATCCCGGATTCCCCACCGACATGCAAGCGCAGTTCATGGCCGTGAACTGCGTCGCCGAAGGTGTCGGCACCATCACCGAGACGATCTTCGAGAACCGCTTCCAGCACGCACTCGAATTGCAGCGCCTCGGCGCCGACATCCGGCTCGAAGGCCACACCGCGATCGTCGCCGGCCGCGAGCATCTGCAAGGCGCGCCGGTGATGTGCACCGACCTGCGCGCCTCCGCCGCGCTCGCCATCGCCGCGCTCGCAGCGCAAGGGCGCACCGAGCTCAATCGCGTGTATCACATCGATCGCGGATACGAGGACATCGAGGGCAAGCTCCGCTCGCTCGGGGCGAGCATTCAGCGCGTCAAAGCCTGAGCGGTTCGTGCGTGTGCCCCGCCGATGTGGTCTGGCGGGGGACGCCTGTAAAAGCTCCGTTTAGCTCGTGCGCGGCCGTCCCTGGCCGCGCGACGCCCCCGCCAAACCACATCGGCGAAGCACATCAAGCCCCAGCGCCGCGTCGCGGACACGGCGGTTCGGCGAGGTTCGTCGGCTTGGTTCGACCGGGGGCGTGTGCGGCCAGGGACGGCCGCACTCGAGCTAAAGGGAGCTTTCTCGGCGTCCCCCGGGCGGACCAAGCCGACGGACCTCCACGACGAACCCTTAGAATGCGCGTCCCATGACGACGCTGACGCTCGCACTTTCGAAGGGCCGAATCCTCGATGATTCGCTGCCGCTGCTCGCCAGGATTGGCCTTGCGCCGGCCGGCGACGTCGGCCGCTTGCTGCGCGTGCAGTCGCAGGATCCGAGCGTGTCGCTGCTGATCATCCGTCCCGCCGACGTTCCGACCTACGTCGAATATGGCGCCGCCGATCTCGGCATCGTCGGCAAGGACGTGTTGATGGAGCACGGCTCGTCGTCGCTGTACGAGCCGCTCGATCTCGATCTCGCGCGCTGCCGGCTGTCCGTCGCGGCACCGGCGAAGCGCGCGAAGATCGGCGCGCGGCGTCCGCGCGTGGCGACCAAGTATCTCGAGATCACGCGGCGCTACTTCGCCGACAAGGGCGAGCAGGTCGAGCTGATCAAGCTGTACGGGTCGATGGAGCTCGCGCCGCTCGTCGGTCTCGCTGATCTGATCGTCGATCTGGTCGACACCGGCAAGACGCTCAAAGCGAACGGCCTGGTCGAGATCGAGAAGATCTGCGACGTCACCGCGCGGCTCGTGGTGAACAAGGCCGCGATGAAGATGAAGCACGCCGCCGTGCGCGCGCTGATCGACAAGTTCACCAAGGCGACGCAGCGATGATCGCGATCGCGCGACTGTCGACGCGCGACGCCGGCTTCGATGCAACGCTCGGCAAGCTGCTCGATCGCGCACCGGAGCAGAACTGGCAGGTCGCCGAATCGGTGGCGCGCATCGTCGCCGACGTGCGCGGCAAGGGCGACGACGCCGTCATCGATTACACCACCCGCTTCGACCGTCGCAGCGTTCGGGACATCGACGAGCTCGAGATCAGTGCCGCCCAGCGCGCGAAGGCCTGGGAATCGCTCGACGGCGACCTGCGCGCCGCGCTCAGAACCGCCGCGCAGCGCATCAAGAACTACGCGCAGCACCAGAAGATCGCGGCATTCGAATTCGCCGACGCGACCGGCAATCGCCTTGGCCAGCGCGTCACTGCGCTCGACCGCGTTGGCATTTACGTGCCCGGTGGCAAGGCTGCGTATCCGTCATCCGTGTTAATGAACGCGATTCCGGCGAAGGTCGCGGGCGTCGGCGAGATCATCATGTGCGCGCCGGCGCCGGGCGGCGAAATCAGTCCGGTCGTGCTCGGTGCGGCGCATCTCGCGGGCGTCGATCGGTTGTTCACCATCGGCGGCGCGCAAGCGATTGCAGCGCTCGCGTACGGTACGAAGACGATTCCTGCGGTCGACAAGATCGTCGGACCCGGCAACGCCTACGTCGCGGCCGCCAAGCGCATCGTGTTCGGACAAGTCGGCATCGACTCGATCGCGGGACCTTCCGAGATCGTCGTGATCTGCGACGGCCGGACGAGCGCCGACTGGATCGCGATGGATCTGTTCTCGCAGGCCGAGCACGACGAGGACGCGCAGTCGATCCTCATCTCGCCGAGCGCAAAGTTCCTCGACGCGGTCGCGAGCGCGATGGAGAAGCGGCTGCGCGAGCTTCCGCGCCGGGCGATCATCAGCGCCTCGCTGAAGAATCGCGGTGCGCTGATCGAGTGCCGCAACCTCGATCAGGCGGCGGAGATCGCCAATCGCATCGCGCCCGAGCATCTGGAGCTGTCGGTCGCCAAGCCGCGCGCGCTGCTGAAGAAGGTGCGTCACGCGGGCGCGGTGTTCCTCGGCCGCCACACGCCGGAGCCGTTCGGCGATTACTGCGCCGGCCCGAATCACGTGCTGCCAACGTCGCGCGCAGCGCGCTTCTCCAATCCGCTCGGCGTCTACGAATTCCAGAAGCGCACGAGCCTGATCGAGTGCACGCCCGCGGGCGCGCGCAAGCTCGCGTCGATCGCCGGAACGCTCGCCGACGCGGAAGGTCTACAAGCGCACGCTGCGAGCGCGCGCGATCGCGCTGGCAACAAGAAGAAGGAGAGCAAGCGATGAGCAAGCCGATCCACGCTTACGCCCGCCTGAAGGACAAGGCTCCGCTGGAGCCATTCGAGTACGACCCGGGTCCGCTGAAGGACGATCACGTCGAGATCAAGGTCGAGCATTGCGGGCTGTGTCACTCCGATCTGTCGATGCTCGACAACGAGTGGGGCCGCGCGCAGTTCCCGATGGTGCCGGGCCACGAAGCCGTCGGCACGATCGTCGAGGCGGGCCCGCAAGTGAAAGGCGTGAAGGTCGGCGATCGCGTCGGGCTCGGCTGGTATGCCGCGAGCTGCATGCACTGTCCGCAGTGCCTGGACGGTGATCACAACCTGTGCCGCACGGCGGTGTCGACGATCAGCGGCCATGGCGGCTTTGCCGATCGCGTGCGCTGTCAGTGGCTCTGGGCGGTGCCGATCCCGCAGGGCGTCGACATCGACAAAGCCGGTCCGCTGTTCTGCGGCGGCATCACGGTGTTCAACCCGATCGTGCAGTTCGGCGTGAAGCCGACCGATCGCGTCGGCGTCGTCGGCATCGGCGGCCTCGGCCACATGGCGATCCAGTTCCTCAACAAGTGGGGCTGCGAAGTGATCGCCTTCACGTCCAGCGACGCCAAGCACGCCGAAGCGAAGCAGATGGGCGCGCATCAAGCGATCTCGAGCACCAACAAGGACGCGATCAAGAAGCTCGCGCGCTCGCTCGACTTCATCCTGGTGACGGTGAACGTCGCGCTCGACTGGAACGCGTATGTGTCAGCGTTGAAGCCGCGCGGGCGGCTGCATTTCGTCGGCGCCGTGCAGGAGCCGCTCGCGGTTCCGCCGAACACGCTGTTCGGCAACAAATCGATTTCAGGATCGCCGCTCGGCAGCCCGGCGACGACGGCGAAGATGCTGGAGTTCTGCGCGCGTCACCACATCGCGCCGATCACCGAGACCTTCCCGATGGCGAAGGTCAACGACGCGCTCGAGCGCCTGCGCAGCGGCAAGGCGCGCTACCGGATCATCCTGAAAAACTAGGCGACCAGCCGCGTGTGCGCGCGACAGACGGCGCGCACGGATTCCACCGCCGCGGGGCCGGTGAAGCCGCGCATCGGATACGCGCACAGCAGCGGCAGGCTCTCGCGCTGCACGACGCTGTGCCAGAGCTGCTCCAGCCGCAGCATCGCCGCCTGCTCGCCGCGCTCGAGCAGCAGCGCCACCATCTCGCCGTACGCGCGTACGCGGTGCCCGGAAGCGCGAGCGCGTCCGAGCAGCTGGCGGATCAGCGAAGAGAAGCGCACCTCATCTGGCCAGCCGTCGACCATGAACGCCGACAGCGTCGCTTCCGCATCGAGAGCGACGTAGCGATCGCGCGCTTGCACGTAGGCCACGTCCAGGCCGCGGGCCTTCAGCCGCGCATCGAGCGCTTCACGATGCTCGCGGGTGGCGATGACGACGACGCTCTCGCCGGTCAACAAGCCGCCGGCGACGAAGCCTTCGAGCGAGTCGATCAACGCGTGCTCGTGATCGTAGAACTGCACGAGGTGCTCGCACGAGGGCATCTCGCTCCAGAAGATCGCAGAGTTGGCGGCGATCGTCTCGCCGGCCCCGAAGGCGAAGTCCTGCATGGTCTAACGTTCGCTCTCGACGTGGGTGCGCCAAGCGAGGGATTCGTTGACCGCCCCGCTGCAGGCGGGGCACAGATTCGTGTGCTCGAAGAGCTCACGGTCATCGTAGTCGATGCGGGCGAGACAGACGGTGCAGCGCCAGTCATCGACCCGGGCCGCGAACTCCCACACCGCGCGATGCTGCGCGCTGTAGCGAGTCGCCAGCTCCGGAAATTGTCGAACACCCATGGCTCGCTCCCCGTGTTGGATTGCAAACAATGGGAGGAGCAACGCAAGCCTTATGCCCGTGGGTTTGCCCCCAATCTATGGCGAAATCGGGGCACTTCCCGCGCGATTTGCACGGCGCAGCCGCAGGCTTCCGGGCAAAGCGCCCGGGGCCCGCAGTCAGTCGCAAGCAGTTACGGCGCGCTCCAATCGCTCGAGCTGCGCCGGTAATTCAACCAAACGTCAAACACTCCCGCGGCGGATTTCGCCTGTCGCAAGGATTCGTTGTAATTGCCCGTGCGCGGCGCCGCGAACACGTAGCCGACAGGACAGGTCGACGACGACCACGCCGCGGCCGGCCCGCCGATCTTCCAGTCGCGCGGGTCCGCCGGATTCACGCATGCGAACCGCAGCGGCGCGCTGCAATCCTCCGCGACGAAGCGACCGTCGGCGCCGTGGCGCGCACACTGGCGATTCGGCAGATCCTGCGGCTCGCCTTGTGCCCAGCTCCACACGAACGCCGGCAGCCGCGCGTCGGACGGCTCGACCTGATCGAGCGACGGCATGTTCACGCCACAGCGCATCATCTCGTGCACCTGATCGGCGTTCATCGGCGTGCTCGGTCCATTGACGATCGCCGACAGCCACGTGCTGTCCTCGAAGAAGCGCACCCACTTGTTCGCATACTCGGCGGCGGAGAACGCGCCGTCTTGCGCCTTGCAGGCCGGATACGCGAAGCCGGCGTAGCTCGACTCGGAGGTTTCGGTGTAGTGCACGCCGCCGTGCGCGTCCTTGTTGTGCACGAGCGACGGCCACTTCGATCCGCTGCCGCACGAGCCGGTGAAGATCAGCACCTGCTTGCCGGCGTCGAGGATCTCCTGGCGGGTGAGCGTGATCCACGAATGCGTCGTCGCGACCGGCAGCGTGTCGTCGCCGCACGTCGACGCGTGCTCCGCGGGCCGGAAGATCAGGTCGCGCGGCGAGCCCGCGCCGAGCAGCGACTCGATCAGGTCGGCGGTGGTGTCGAACGGCACCGTCGTCGCCGAGGGGATCTGATCGATCTGCTCGTCGAGATGCTCCTCGAGGTAGAGGATGATCGGCTGATCCGGATGCAGGTCGAGCCATTGCGCGCGCAGCTCGGTGAGCACGTCGGAGAGCGGCCGCTCATAGGTGCAGCCCGCGTGATCGGTGTTGCCGTGGCACACCATCGGCTCGCGGAAGTTGGTCGCCGCGGTGCCGTTCTTGCCGGGCATCCAGTGCACGTCGACCTCGATCGCGCGGATGCCCATGCGCAGCTGATCGGGAATCGAGTACTTCTGGTTCGGATCGGAGCCGGAGATCGTCGGCGGATTGTTCGCGGTGGTCCAGTTGAAAGAATTGTGGGTCGCCGGGAATTCCGCGTCGTGGAACGGGACCCCGTCGCCGAGCTTGCGCTGCAGCTGCAGCGCTCGCGCCGTCCAGCCCTTCTCGTACTGCACGACTTCCGACGAAGTGATCAGGTCGCCGGAGAACAGCGCGCAGAACGCTGCAGGCACGCTCGCCTGCTCGCGGCATGCCGAGGCAATGCCGTAGAGCACCTGCTCGGCTGACTTGCACACGCGCTCCCAATGCGAGGGCGAGTTGCGGCACTGATCGATCAGCGCATGCAGGTTGCCGTTGGCAGCCGCGCAAATCGGCGCAGAGCCCAGGACATTCTCGCAACCGTTGAACAGCAGCGTCGTCGCCTGATCGATGCGATCGCAAAGCGGAGCGGCGGAGTCGCCGAGCGCGCGGCACACCGCCGCGATGTCGACCGTGCCGCCGATCAGATCCGTCGGCGGTGCCGCGCCAGGCGGCACCACGACGACATGATTGATGCCCGACGGGATCGGCAGCGTGACTTTGCCGCCGCTGATCGAGCCCGTGTAGGAGAAGCCGTTGACGAACACCTGCACCGGCTGCGAAAGGCTCGCGAGCGTCAGCGCCGTGTCGCCGTCGCTCGTCACCGCGCCGTCGACGCGGCTACCGAGATCGAGGTGCATGCGCGCGACGTCGAGCGTCGCGGACGCGAGATGGGCCAGCGTCGCGTTGAACGCGTTGCGGATCGGCTCGGGACCGCGCTCGACCCAGTCCTGCCCATGGCGCAGGTATGGCGTCGACTGTCCGGTCGGCGAAACGACCGGCGTGGAGCTGGTACCGGGACCGAGGTCGACGACCTTGGGCACCGCGATCACCTTGTTCGCGGGCAGCTTCAAGCTCTCGGCGTCGATCATCCCGGTTTGCGTCGGATCGGTCGGATCGGCGTTGCGCACCGCGACACCGCTCACCCACCACGCGCCGTTCGGGTTGAACGCGAAGCTCATGCCCTGGCTCTGGATCGTGTTGAGCGCGCGGATCAGCGCGGGATCGGTCTTGTAGGTGACGCGTCGCGGATTCGCGGGCCGGGCGAACTCGTTCAGATAGTTCGCGCCGTCCTTCCACTGGTCGATGATCGCCTGCGTGTAGTGCTCGTAGCCGAAGTACATCTCGAGGTCGTAGCGATAGCCGAGCTCGAGCAGATGCTCGCCGATGCGCTGCACGCCGGTGATCGGCACCAGCTCGTCGTCGGTGCCGTGATTGATCACGATCGGGAAATGCCGCGCGTTCTCGAGCAGTCGATAGGTGAGCTGCGCGTCGGCGTCGCTGTCGTTGGCTTCGCCGAAGCAGAAATTCGACTGGCCGACCTCCGGCACGTCGTACTGCGGATCGCGGCAACGCGCATCGTCGGGACCGTAACCGGTCCACAGGCCCTGCGTCATCGCGCCCGAGCTCGCGAAGCCGCCGGCGAACAGATCGGGATACAGCAGGCCGAACAGATAGGTGCCGTAGCCGCCCATCGAGTAGCCGGACAGGTACACGTGCGACGGATCGACGTTGAGGAATCCGCTCGACGCCTGCTCGCCCGCGTAGCGATTCGCGCCTGCGATCGCCGTGCCCGCCGCGTCGTTGAACACCTCGAAGAAATCCTGGTGCGCGCGCGTCACGTACCAAGTCGACGTGCCGCGACCACGCGGCGTGATGATCAGGTTGTTGCGCTGCTCGCCGAGCTGATACAGCAGCCGCGGCGTCCAGGCGGCGCCGGAGTGCGCCTTGCCGCCGCGATAGTGCAGCCAGAACGTCAGCCGGCTCGCCGTCGACGGATCGTAGCCCGTCGGCACATAGAGGCCGTACGGCTGGATGTGCCCGTCCTCGCCCTGCTCGCGCGAGATGTTGTCGCCGGAGACGAATTGCTTCTCGTAATAGCCCGCGCCGAGCGTGAAGGATTGCGTTGCGCCGGAAGCGAGATCGGCGACGTCGAAATCCGTCGCGAAGGCGTCGACGCTGCCCGCCAGCAACGCCAGCGCCTGCGCCTTGTCGTTGTAGACGCCGGCGACCGGCTCGTCGAAGCGATAGGCGACGTTCGCAGCCGTGAGTCCATTTGCGGTGCGCGGACCGGCGACGACCGCGATCGATTTCGCATTCGCCAGCAGCGCGCGCGGCAGCGAAGCCTCGAGAGCATTGATCCATCCGCTTGCATTCACCGCGGTCGCCGCGCCGGCGATGGCGGAAGTCGCGCCGCTCGCCAGTTCGCGCAGCTGCGCGCCGTCGCGCGTGAGCAGGATCGCTTTCTCGAAGCGCGTCGTGTGCAGGCCGGAGCCGAAGCCGACGTCGAGGGCCGCGTGGTCCGCCGAGTCCGTGTCGAGCAGCACGAGCAGCGCCGGCTTCGCCGGATCGGTCAGCGTGGTGAAGCGTGCGAGCAGGTACGCGTTGGTCGCGTCGGCGGCCCAGCGCAATTCGTAGAGATCAGCCTGCGCATTGAGATCGGTGGTGTCGCCGTAGCGATCCAGCGCGCCGATCGGCGCCGGCGCGCCGAACTGATCGCCGGCCGCCTGGAACAGCTGATCGAGACGATACGTGCGCTGCTCCCATTGCGCGAGCGGATCGAGATACTGCAGCCGCTGCGCATCGACACCGTCGTCGGCGCCGTAGGCGTCGAACGCGTAGTCGGTGTAGATCATCTCGCCGGCGTCGAGCCGCTGGGTGCCGCCGAACCGCGTCGCCGTCCCGATCCAGTCGGATGGATCACCGTCGACGACTTTCGCCGACGGTGCGCGCGGCGCTTCGCGCTTCAGCGCGAGATGGCCGCGCGGCGCCTGCAGGTCGAGGACCGCCAGGCCGTTGAACTTCTCGATGTTGCTCTTCACCGCGCCGTCGCAGAGCTCGTGGATCGACAGCACGTCGAGGCAGAGCTTCACGTAGAAGCCGTCGTCCATCGGCGGCGAGACGGTGATGCGCACGGTGGCGATCGCGCTCGCATTGAATGGATTGGTGACCGTGAGCTGGAACACGAGCTCGGTCGGGATCGGCCCGCTCGGCGGGACGAAGCTGATCGTCGGCGTCGCAGCCTTGCCGAGCGCGACCGGCGGGCCGCCGATCTGCGTCCACGTGTAATTCAGCGGCAGGTGATTCGGATCGCGGCTCGCGGAGCCGTCGAGCGTCACGCGCTCGCCGGGCGCGACGCTGCGATCCCAGCCGGCGTTGGCGATCGGCGCGTCGACCTTGTTGATCGCGGATGGCGTGCTGGTCGGCAGATTCGGTTCGCCGACGCTCGTCGCCGGACCCGAGGTCGATCCCGAGGTCTGCGAACCGGAAGCATCCTGCGATGGCGACGACGTCGGGATCGAAGATTCCGGCGCCGTCGGCACATTGCCCCCGCCGCACGCGCAGAGAAGAACAGTCGCGACGGACAGCGCACCGGCTGACCGGATGAAAGACGTGATCATCGAAGCCTCCCCGCACTGAGACGCGCGTCGTGCGCGCCTTCGCCGCGTCTTATCGCGCGGTCATGGCCAAATTATCCCTAGGCCAGCTTTGCCCCGGCGCCTGCAAGGAGTTCGCGAAGTACTGAGCGATGGCAGCGACGCTCGTCCTCGCAGTAGCAGCCGACGGCGAAGTCGGCGTGATGCGACAGCGCCGCGAGCGCCGCGATGTCGTGTCGCGCATTCGGGACGCCCATCTCGCTGCGATAGCGCCGCGCGAAGGTTTTCCATCGCGCCGGCGTGAGCGGCTCGGCCATCACCCAGCGGAACAGCTCGAGGCTCGGCGCGAGGTTCGGGAACCAAACGTCGTAGTAATCGAGCTTCGCGTAATCGCTCTTCTTCACGCCGCGCGGCGGCTTGCGCACGGTGCCGAGCCGCAGGCCCTCGCCTTTCTCGCGCGGCGAGCCCAGACGGACGATGCGCACGCTCATGCGAATTCCTCCTCGATCAGCTTGGCGATCGCGCGATAACCTTCGACGAGCCGCGGACCCGGACGTCCGAGGAACGCTTCGGTGACCGGCACGATGCGATCGTCGCGCACCGCGGGCACGCGTTCCCAACCCGGACGGCGGCGCACGATGTCGGCGCGATAGTTCTCTTCGCGCACGCCGCACCACGACATGACGATCGCGTCCGGCGGCGCGGCGAAGATCTGCTCGTCGCTGAGCGAAATGCTTTTCGCATCGACGTCGCGCCACGGATTGGTCCCGCCGGCGAGCGCGACGACGTCGCTCGCCCACGATCGCTTCGCGGGCGCGATCACCGGCTTCGGCCACCATTCGATGAGCACGTTCGGCGCGCGATCATTGCGTCGCTGCGGCATCGCGTCGCGCATCCTCGCGACCAGCGCGCGTCCGCGATCGCGGACGTCCAGCGCATCCGCGATCCGCCCGATGTCGCCGTAGACGTCCTCGAGACTTTGCGGATCGCACACGAGCGTCTCGAGGCCGGCCTGCTCCAGCGCGGCGACGATCTTCTCGTGCCCGGGAACTGTGAGCGACGTGAGCACGAGATCGGGCTTCAGCGATGCGACCGCCGCAACGTCGAGCTCGAGATCGCGGCCGAGCTTCGGCAGCGCGGCGACCTCGGCCGGCGGGAAATCGGAATCGTCGTCGACGCCGACGAGCCGATCGGCACAGCCGAGCGCGCACACGATCTCGGTGTTCGAGCAGGTGTGCGAGACGACCCGCACGCGTTCAGCCCGCCGACTGCGCGATTTCCTTCACCGCGCGATTGACGCCCTTGCACCACTGGCCGGACAGGATCCGCGCGATCAGCCAGCCGGTGAACGGGATCTTCGGATCGAAGCTGATCGTGTAGTCGAGCTTGGTGCCGTTGTCGGCGTCGGTGAACACGAGACGGCCCAGGTGGTTCTTGATCGGGCTGCCACGCGAGACCTGGTACTCGATCACCGACGGTGGCTGGAACCTGGTGATGGTCTCCTGAAAGCTCGAGAAGCCAAGCTTGATCTCGCGCACCGAGCCGAGGCCGTTCGGGTTGGGGCCTTCGGTCGCGTCCTTGATCCGCCGGAAGCGGCCACCCCACACCAGGCGCAGGTTGAGATGATCGGCGAACCAGCCGAACACCTTCGCGCGCGGGGCCGCGAAGTACTGCTCGAATCGCACCTGATGCTTCGCCACGTCGGCTCCGGGCCCGTCAGGGCAGCGTGATCTCGCCATGAAGATACGGCACGACCGGCCCACTCACCCAGGCGCGATCGCCGACGAGCTCGCAGTCGAACACCGCGCCGCGCGGCGATCGCTGCAGCCCGCGCAGCTTCGTCCTGCCGAGCTTGCCCGCCCAAAACGGCGTCAGCACAGCGTGCGCGGAGCCGGTCGCAGGATCCTCGTCGACGCCGAGCCCCGGCGCGAAATAGCGCGACACGAAATCGGCATCGCGATCCGCCCGCGCGGTGGCGATCACGCCTTTGCCGGTGAGCTTGCGCAGGCGGCCGAAGTCCGGCGCGAGCGCGATCACGTCGGCTTCGCGCTCGAACAGCGCGATGAAGTTCACGCGCGCGGTGAACCAGTTCTGCGGCTCGCGGCCGAGCCCGGCGACGACGTCGGTCGGCACCGCGGCGAGCGGCGACGGCACCGAAGCCGGCAGATCGAGCCACAGCGCGTTGCCGCGGCGCTCGACGACGAGGATGCCCGACTTCGTCGCGAATCGGATGCGCTCCCCGCGGTAACCGAGATCGTTGAACAGCACGAATCCGCTGGCGAGCGTCGCGTGCCCGCACAGCTCGATCTCGAGCGTCGGCGTGAACCAGCGCAGATCGAAGTCGGCGTCGGAGCGCGTCGACTTCACGAGGTACGCCGTCTCCGCGAGATTGTTGTTGAGCGCGATACCCTGCAGTGTCGCGTCGTCAAGCCACGCGTCGAGCGGACACACCGCCGCCGGATTGCCTTTGAACAGCGCTTCGGCGAAGACGTCGACCTGATACAGCGGAATCCTGCGCATCAGCCGCTCGCAATCGTCATGCGATCGACGAGCACCGAGCCCGAGCGGATGTTGCCGCGCGTGTCGACGTCGCTGCCCACGGCCTGCATGCCGAGGAACATGTCGCGCAGGTTGCCGGCGATGGTCAGCTCCTGCGCCGGATGCGCGATCTTGCCGTTCTCGACCCAGAAGCCCGCCGCGCCGCGCGAGTAATCGCCGGTCACAGTGTTCACGCCCTGTCCGAGCAGCTCGATGACGATGAGCCCTTCGCCCATGTCGCTGACGAGCTCGTCGAACGATTTCTTGCCCGGCGTGACGATCAGGTTGAACACGCCGCCGGCGTTGCCGGTGCTCTTCAAGCCGAGCTTGCGCGCCGAATAGCTGCCGAGCACGTAACCCTGCAGCACGCCGTCGTCGATGAGCACGCGCTCCGACGTCGCGACACCTTCCTGATCGAAGCTCGCGCTGCCCGCCGCGCGCGTGAGGAAGGGCTGCTGCTCGATGCGCAGGAAAGAAGGGAACACCTGCTTGCCGACGTGATCGAGCAGGAAGCTCGCGCGCCGGTACAGAGCGCCGCCGGAGATCGCCCCGATGAAATGCCCGAAGAGGCCGCGCGCGACTTCGGCGGTGAACAGCACGGGCGCAGTCCGCGTGGACAGCTTGCGCGAGCCGAGGCGCGCGAGCGCCCGCTGACCCGCTTTACGCCCGACCGCTTCGGTCGCCTCGAGATCCTGCGGCCGCCGCGCGCTGGTGAACCAGTCGTCGCGCTGCATGCCGTCGTCGTCCTCGGCGATCACCGCGACGCCGAGGCTGTGGCTCGCGCCGCGGCGCTCGCCGACGAAGCCGTGCGTGTTCGCGTAGACGGAGACGCCGTGGCGCGTGTCGAGGCTCGCGCCTTCGCTGCGCGTCAGCCGCTTGTCGAGCGCGAGCGCGCTCGATTCGCCGGTGCGCGCGATCTCGATCGCCTCTTCGGCGCCGAGCGCCCACGGATGATTGAGATCGAGGTCGGGAAACGCCTTCGCCATCCGCTCGGCGTCGGCGAGACCGTTGCACGGATCCTCGCTGCTCGCCCTGGCGATCGCGCACGCAGCGTCGACGGCCTGACGGATGCTTTCCTCGGACCAGTCGGACGTCGACGCCGATCCCGAGCGCCTGCCGAAGTACACGGTGATGCCGAGATCGCGATCGGTCTGAAACTCGACGGACTCGGGCTGACCTTCGCGCACGTTCACGGTCAGCCCATGGCCGTAGGAGACGCTCGCTTCCGCCTGCGTCGCGCCCTGCTTGCGCGCGGCGTCGAGCACGCGCGAGACCATCGATTCGAGCGAAGAGCGTTCGGGCAGCGGTGCGGGAAGTGCGGACATGAGCGCTTAGACCGTGGGAGCGGCGCATGATGCCGCACCTCGTCGTCAGAACGCGAGCGCGGTCATCAGATCCTGCGCGGTGGCGGGCTTGAACAGCCGCAGGTCGAAGATCGTATGCTCGGCGCGCCGCTCGACGTGCGCTTCGGGCAGCGCGGTCAGCGCGACGATCTTCATCGCAGGCCGGCTGCCGCGCAGCTGCTTGGCGAGCGTGAAACCGTCGATGCCGGGCATGTTGAGATCGACGATCGCCACGTCCGGGTCGAACTCCGGGGCCAGCGCGATCGCAGTCGCGCCGTCGTAGACCGGAAGGACGGTGTGTCCGAGCAGACGCAGCAGCGCCGCGACGGAATTTGCGACGTCGCGATTGTCGTCGACGACGAGCACGCGGTGCGGGGCGAAGGCGTCCATGAACCTCTCCGAAGAACATGGGCCGCCCCGGTGGAGCCCTGTTCGACGCCGCCAAGCATAGATGGCGGCGCCGCTCGTCACAACACCTCTTCCAATTATTTCGCGACAGGAGTAAAACGCCCGCCAATACCCAAGGTCGGGTAGTCGTCTTGCTTGGCACGCGTCTCGCGGTTCAGCGACCCCCGAATGATGAACCGCAACACGGGCCGGCAAGCGAGCGATTCGTCGCTCGACAACTAAAACACAGGGACGAATCCTCGAGGGCGGCATCCCGGCCGCCCTCTTTTTTTCTACCCGCGAAGCGCCGCGAGCAGCTTGTCGTGCACGCCGCCGAAGCCGCCGTTCGACATCACCACGATCTCATCGCCTTCGCGCGCCGCGCCCGCGACCGCGGTGACGAGCTGCGGCAGCTCGGTGAACACCTTCGCGCGTGCGCCGAGCGGCGCCATCGCGGCGGTGAAATCCCACTTGAGCTGATCGGGCTGGAACAGGAACGACAGATCGGCGCCGAGCAGCGACGCCGCGAGCTCGTGCTGATGCACGCCGAGCTTCATGGTGTTCGAGCGCGGCTCGAGCACGGCGAGGATGCGCTTGCCGGGCGCGTGCGCGCGCACGCCGGCGAGCGTCGTGGTGATGGCGGTCGGATGGTGCGCGAAATCGTCGTAGACGTTGATGCCCTTGACGCTGCCGCGCAGCTCGAGGCGGCGCTTCACGTTCTTGAACTCGCCGAGTGCTGCGATCGCGCGCTGCGGCTCGACGCCAACATGGCGCGCCGCGGCGATGGCGGCGAGCGCGTTCGCGACGTTGTGCGATCCGAGCAACGTCCAGCGCACGACGCCTTGCGAGGCGCCGCGGAAGCTCACTTCGAACGCGCTGCCGTCGTCCTTGACCAGCTTCGCCTGCCAATCGCCGGAGCCGTGGAACGTCTCGACCGGCGTCCAGCAGCCCATCTTCATCACGCGATCGAGCGCGAGCTCGGTCGCGTTGCGCACGATGAGCCCGCTGCCGGGCACCGTGCGCACGAGGTGATGGAACTGCCGCTCGATCGCCGCGAGGTCGGGGAAGATGTCGGCGTGGTCGTATTCGAGGTTGTTGAGCACGCACGTGCGCGCGCCGTAGTGCACGAACTTGCTGCGCTTGTCGAAGAAGGCGGTGTCGTACTCGTCGGCCTCGACGACGAAGTGCTTGCCCTCGCCGAGCCGCGCCGACACGCCGAAGTTCGCGGGGATGCCGCCGATGAGGAACCCGGGCTTGAGTCCCGCGTGCTCGAGGATCCACGCGACCATGCTGGTCGTCGTCGTCTTGCCGTGCGTGCCGGCGATCGCGACGACGTGACGTCCGCGCAGTAGCACCGACAGCCACTGCGGACCCGACGTGTAGGGCAAGCCCTGATCGAGCGTGTACTCGATCGCAGGATTGCCGCGGGTCACCACGTTGCCGACCACGACCATGTCGGGCGCGGGCTGCAGATGCTCGGGCTTGTAGCCTTCCATCAGCTCGATGCCGAGCTGCTGCAGCTGCGTCGACATCGGCGGATAGACGTCCTTGTCGGAGCCGCTGACCTTGTGACCCGCCGCGCGCGCGAGCGCCGCGAGTCCGCCCATGAACGTGCCGCAGATGCCGAGGATGTGGATGTGCATGCGTGGAGAACTCAACCGAGCGCCGAGCGCACGATCGCCGCGGCGAAGCTCGAGACGATCATCTGCACGAGCACGAGCGTGATGACGACGAGCACGCCCGCGGCGGCGCTGAAGTCGCCGGCCTGGCGGAAGATGTTGGCGAACACCGCGATGCTCCAGAAGAACACGACGTCCCAGCCGAGCGCGACGCTCATCGGCACCTGGATCTCCGGCGCGACGCCGGTGCGCGCGCGCTCGAGCATCGCGGGATCGTTCATCACCTTCAGGAATTCCGGCGCGCTCTGGAATGCGATCGGCAGCGTGATCAGGCAGAACGCGATGCCCACGCCCATCAGCGCGCCGAAGGTCTGGTCGAAGCGGTTCGGCAGCTTGCGCAGGTTGAGCAGCGTCTGCGAGAGCGACGCCACGACCGCGACGGAGACGATCGCGACCGCGATCGCCACCGGCATCGGCACCAGGATCCTGAGCAGAAGCGCCGTCGCGATCGCGCACAACGCGGCGAGCGCGCGCGAGAGCTGCGGCGAATAGGGAAAGTCCTGCGGACCTGCCTGGAAAAACAGGATCTGCAGCGTTCGCCAGGCGGCGTTGGCGACCATCGACGGCCTATCGGAAGCGGAATCGGGCGCTATTATCGCGGCTTCTCATGAGCAATGCCCTGATCGCTTCCGCCGACCAGCTCGCCGAGCGCGCCGCGCGCTGGGCGCGCGCGCCGTGGCTCGCGCTCGACACCGAGTTCGTGCGCGTCGACACCTACTACCCCAAGCTCTGCCTGATCCAGGTGAGCGACGGTGTCGGAGCCGATTGCGTCGACATCCTCGCGCTGCCGCAGCCGAAGTCGTTGCTGGCCGTGCTCGACGATCCGGGCATCGTCAGCGTGCTGCACGCGGCGAGCCAGGACAACGAAATCCTGGTGCAGCTCAACGGTCGCGTGCCTTCGCCGATCTTCGATTCGCAGATCGCGGCGACGCTGCTCGGCATCGGCGACCAGATCGGCTACGCCGCGCTGGTCGAGAAACGCCTCGGCATCGCGGTCGACAAGAGCCTCGCGCGCACCGACTGGTCGCGACGCCCGCTGAAGGAGAACGAGATCGCCTACGCCGCCGACGACGTCCGCCATCTCGCACAGATGTATCCCGCGCTGCGCGAGGAGCTGCAGCAGCGCGGCCGCCTAGCGTGGCTCGAGGAGGACTGCGCGCGCATGAACGATCCGGAGCAATACCGCACCCATCCGCAAGACGCCTGGAAGCGGCTGAAGGGCATGCAGCGCCTGTCGCCGCAGGAGCAGTCGATCGCCGCCGCGCTCGCGGCGTGGCGCGAATCGGAGGCGCAGAAGCGCGACCGCCCGCGCAAATGGATCCTCGACGACGAGCCGATCTACAAGATCGCGCAGCGCGCGCCGCAGAACCTCGCGCAGCTCGAAGCGCTGAAGGTGCTGCCGCCGAAGACGCTCGAGCGCCACGGCAAGAGCCTGGTCGAGGTCGTGGCGAAGGCGCTTGCCGCGCGGGGACCAGCGGTCGCACCCGTCGAAGAGCTGACCGGCGCGCAGACGTCGCAGCTCAAGAAGCTGCAGGCCGTCGCGCAGGATTGCGCGGCGAAGCTCGGGATTCCGGCGTCGTACCTCGTGAGTCGCAGCGATCTCGCCGAGCTGCTGCGCAATGGCGAACACGCTGACATCGCGCTGCTGCAGGGTTGGCGGCGCGAAGCCGCCGGAGAGGATCTGCTGAAGCTCGTCGCCGCCTAGTGCGCCGGGATCCAGTCGGCGATCGACCAGGCGCATTCGCCCGCAGCCGCGCGCGCCGAGTGGCCGTCGATCTGCATGTGCATGCGCCCCGCGATGAGCTGGCGCAGCGACGACGCCGTCTCTGGATCCGCAGCGGAAAGATCCTCGAGCTCGTTCGGATCGCGGTCCAGCGCGTAGAGCTCTTCGCATCCGCTGCGGAAGCGATGCACTAGCTTGTAAGCGCCCTTGATGACGCTCACCGACCCGGCCCTGGGACGTTGCCCATTGGCGGTGAGCCCGAGCTCGAATGAGAATTTGGCGCGCGCCGTGCGATAGTCCTGTGATTGCAGTGCCGGCACCAGGGACTCGCCGTCGGCCCGCTCCGGGATCGGCAGGTGCAGCAGCTCCAGGAGAGTCGGCAGCAGATCGGCCTGCTCGGCGTTGCTCTGGATGTGCCGTCCCTGCTGCTGGCCGGGGAGCCGGATGAGCAGCGGCACGTGGATCAGCGCCTGGTGAAGCATGGGTCCAGCGTGCTCGTTCCAGCCCTTCTCGAACGACTCGCCATGATCGGCCGTGATGATCACGATCGCGTTGTCGAGCAGCCCCGCTTCGTCGAGCCGCTGCACGTACGAGCCGACGCCATCATCGGTGTAGGCCACGTACTCGTCGTAGCGCAGGCGCATGTGATCGACGGCTGTCTGCTGCTCGGGGCGGTAGAAGAAATGCGGGTTCAAGAAGTCCGGGACGGTGGTGAATTCGTCCGACGCGAGGAAGCGGTGCAGGAAGGGCGCCGGCGGAAGGTACGGCTGGTGCGGCGAGGTGAAATGCGTCCACAGGAACAGGGGCCGCCGGCCGCTTTGCACGACGCCCATCGCGGGATCGCTCACCATCTCCTGCGGGAACCAGTTGTCGTTGCGCTGCTTGCGCAACACCGACTTGAGCGGCTTGGCGAGCGAATCGACGAAGACCGACAGGTGCGCGCGCTCGAGCATGAGCACCGAGTCCTCGATCGGCCCGGCGTCGCGGCTGCGCACGTCCGAAACGTAGTCGAAGCCGTCGCCGAATCCCACTTCGAGCGGATGGGCCCGCGAGTTCGAGACGACGGCGGCGGTGACGTAGCCGTGCTCCCTCAGCAGACTGGCGATCGTCGGCACCGGGGCGGGCAAGCGGCCATTCATGTGCACCGCGCCGTGCGTTGGCGGGTACAGGCCCGTCAGCAGGGTCGTGATCGTCGGCGTCGTCCAGTTCGAGTTCGCGAAGAAGTTGTCGAACACGCTCGCCTGGCGGGCGAACGCCTCCAGACGCGGCGTCGTCGGCAGCGCATAGCCATAGAGCGACATGTCCTTGGCCGCCAGCGTGTCGATGCTGATCAGGATGACGTCGGGCGATCCGGGCGCGGCCGATCGCGCGCCGTCGCTGCCTTTCCAGCCGAACGGTCGGATCGCGGCGTGCCCGGTCACGACCACCAGGACCAGGCACCCGAGCGTCAGCACAAGTGCAGCGTTGTATCCGGCTGCAAGCGAGCCTGACAGCCAGTTCGCGCTCGCCTGCAAGCCGCGCCGCACCGCTGCAACCAGGATCAGCAACGCGAGCAGCGCCATGGATGCATCGACCGCCAACCCCGGCAAGGACACGCCCACGTTGCGAGCGGCACCCAGCGCCGCTCCGATCCAGTTGGCCACATAGGGGCCGAGGACGATCAGCGAGAGTGCGGCGTAGAACCAGACCACGCCCGAGAGGAACATCCGGGCGGACCGCTCTGAGAATCGCGCGACCAGCGCCACCAGCAACGCGATCGCAGCGCCGATCAGGATCGCGACAAACGCGTAGACGACCACCAGCAGCGCGGTGTCCTCGACCAGCATCTCGTGCGACATGTAGAGCGACTGCGAGCGCAGCGTGAACAGGCGCACGAGCGGCAGCTGCAGGAAGATCAGCAGCACTGCGATGTCGCCCGCCGTGCGCCGCCAGACCTCGCGGATCGAAAGGCTCATGGCTTCTCCAGCAGCCGATCGGCGATGCAGAGCTGCACGGCGTCGCGCGCGACCGGCCGGCAGGTGAATCCCAGCGACGCCGGCGACGCTGAGAACCGTTGCCACGACGGATCCTGCGCGAGCACGGGGTGATCGCGCAGGATCGGCGTCCAGGCGATGGCGTTGATCCCGTGGTCCGACAGGTAGCGATCGAAGGGCGCCGTCAGCGAAGTGGTGTCCAGGCTCTCGGTGACGCCCGGCACGTAGAACGCGAGGACCGCGTACGGATCCAGCAGGCGCAGATCCTTCCACTCGGGATGCGCGTTCAGCGCGCGGATGAGATCGACGCGATCGTGCGGCAGGCCTTGCGAGCTCTGCGCATAGCTCGGCTGAAGCAGCGCGGCGGCGACCGCGAGAACGGCAGCGATGCTGACGGCTGAGCGCCACTGCGTCGCGATGCCGCGCGGCGTCGCCACCGCGAACAGGATCATCATCGACAGCGAGGTCAGATAGTGCGGCCGCGGATAGATCACGAAGCACACCGGCAGCACGATCAGCGCCGCGCACGCCAGCATGACGAACGCCTCGTGGCGAAGCGGCGGCGCTGCAGCCGGCTCGCCGGCGCGGCCCGCCGCCAAGCGTTGAACGAAGGCGGCGAATCCCAGCAGCACGAGCGGAGCCAGCGGCAACATCCCGGCGGCAGCGCTCATCGGCGCCGGCGGCCGCAGATCGGTTGCGAGATTCGGCAGGAACAGCTTCAGGTTCGCGGCGACGTGATGCAGCATCATCCGCGGCTCGTGCCGGACGAAATCGAAGATCGATCCGTGCGCCGCGAGCTGCCGCATCGTCGCGGGCAGGTGCTGCACCATCTGCACGTCGCCGCCGGAGGAAACGCCGTCGCGCACGAGCAGGTTGCGAGCGACGTGCTGATAGAACGCAAGCTCCAGTCGAGCGCCTCCCATCGGCACCCCGAAAGCTGCGATGGCGATCGCCGCCGTGGCGAGCACGATGCCGAGCGCGATGATCCACGCTCGCCGATCCGACGGAGCCTCGCGGATCAGTCCCCAAATCCCCCAGACCAGCAACAAGGCAGCTGCGTAGTACAGCTCAGGGCGTACGTAAGCCGCCGCGAGCATGCCGAGCGTCAGGACGCACCAACGTGCCGGAAACGATCGGCCGAATCGCGCGATCGCGATGGTCGCCGTGAGGATCGCGACCGCGAAAGTTGCGACGCGCGGATACGCTTCGAGGTTTGCCTGGGACAGCAGCCATGCGAGCGCACCGAGCAGCGCCATGGAGAGACCTCCTCCACAGCTCAGGATCGCGAGGAAGATCAGCGCCGGCAGCGCGACGCCAAGGACATACGCATTGAGGAAGTAGACGTCGATCGGCGTGGACGCGATCTTGCCGAGGAACTTGAGCCAGATCAGGTAGAGCGGCGCCCATTCCGCCGGGAGGTTCGACAGGGAGCGATGCAGCCCGTTGTAGATGTAGTCGTTGTCGTCGTGGCTGGTGATGTCCAGGACTGACGCGTAGGTCGAGTACGGACCCAGCACGTGCAGCGCGATCAGCAGCAGCAAGCCGAGCGCCGCCGCGGGGTACGCCCACTGCGCCCACGGCGGGCCGCGCCATGCGGACATCACTTTCAACCTACCCCCCTGTGGTTCTGCGCCCGCTGCCGATCCCGGCGCGCTTCGATGGATTCTACTGCGGCGGCGGCGACGCGCCGTTGCCGATGTTCTTGTCGAGGAACGCAGCCAGCTTGTCGAGGAACTCGACGTTGTTCTCGTCCTTCCAGAAACCGTGCCCTTCGTGGGCGACCTCCATCCACTCGTACGGCTTGCCGGCCTTCTCGAGCGCCTTGCGCAGCTTCTTCGCTTGGCTGAACGGCACGCGACGATCCTCGGTGCCGTGGACGAGGAACACGGGCGCTTTCAGGCGATCGACATAGTTGATCGACGACTGCGCGGCGAGCTCCTTGCTGTCGGTGCCGATCGCTTCGTCGAGGTAGTTGCGTCCGATCAGCCATTGGGCGCCGTCGGTATCGGAGATTTGCGAAGGCAGGTCGTAGACGCCGGCGAACGCCACGCCGCACTGGTAGAGATCGGGCTCGCGCACGAGGCTCATCATCGTCGCGTAACCGCCCCAGCTCGCGCCGAAGATGCACATGCGCTGCGGATCGGCGATGCCTTGCGCAATCGCCCAGCGCGCCGCGTCGGTGATGTCGTCGATCATCAGCGTGCCCCAATGGCGATAGCCTGCGTGCTCGAACGCGTAGCCGTAGCCGCCGGAGCCGCGGAAGTTCGGCTGCAGCACGTCATAGCCGCGGTTGGCGAGGAACTGCGCCCAATGGTCGAGCGGTCCCCACACCCAGGTGTCGTGGATGCCGCTGTGCGGGCCGCCGTGCGGCAGCACGACCAGCGGCGCCTTCCCCAACGTGCCCGCGCCCTTGGTGAGGATCGCGTGGATGACCGTGCCGTCGCGCGCCGTGTACTCGACGACCTTGCGCGGCTGCATCTGCCGCGGATCGATCCAGTCGCGCGTCGCGATCAGGAACTCGGCTTTCTGGGTTGCGCGATCGAACAGGTAGAAGTCGCCGGGATTGCGATCGCTTTGCGCGTGCAGGACGAGCTTGCTGCCGTCCTCGGTCTCGCTGGTGACCGTGAGGCGCTGGTCCGGGAACGTGTTGTGCAACGCCTTCATCAGCTTGACGTCGGGATCGTCGCTCGCGAAATAGGCAGCCTTCTCGCTCGCCGTGCGTGCAACGCCGATCGGGCGCCGCGAGCCGTCGTGCGAGAAGAGGATCTCGCTGGCGTTCAGCCCTTCGTCGCAGCCGATCTCCTTGAACTGGCGCGTCGCGAGCACGATCTCGTCGAGGCACCCGCGATTCGTCGCATCGCTCACGATGGTGAACGCGGACTTGCCGTCGCCGCTGATGAAAGCGTGGTCGAGCTGCTTCGGCGGGCCGTTGGGGAATTCGAGCTCGACCCAGTCGCTCTTGTCGTCCGACCAGACATAGCCGTGGTACTTGCTGTTGCGATCGTTCGCATAGGCGAACAGCGGCTTGCCGTTGTCGTCGGCGGCGACGTCGAACGGCGGATAGCCCGGGACGATGCCGACCTTCGCTTTCGCGCCGGAGCGCACGTCCAGCTTGTAGATGGTGACGAAGCCGCCGTCGCCGCCGATCCACGGGTAGCTCGCAATGAGCGCGTGGATGGGATCGCGCGGCAGCGGGTCGATCATCTCGCCGAATGCCCAGTCCGCCACCGCGCCAGGACCATGGGCGCCGAGACTGTTGTTGCCGCGATAGCCGAACAGATAGATGGAGCCGGAGCCGTCGGCCTTCACGCCCCACAGCTCGCCGGTCAACGCCGGGATGTCGAGCGGACCGACGCGGGTTTCCGCCTCGACGACGACGCGATCGGGGCCGACCCACCAGAAGTCGCCGACATGCTCGTCGCGATTGAGCCGCATCGACGCGCTGATCTTGTGCGTCTTGAGATCGATGATGCCGAGCGCGATCTGATCGCCGAGCCAATGTCGCACGGCCACGTAATCGCCGTTCGGCGAGATCTTCGCGGCGATGAACACCGACTTCCTGGCGAAGTCGATCGTCGGGATCGGCTTCGCAGACGTGGACGCAGGCTCGGCGTGCGCGACGGCAGCGAGCAGAACGGCGCCGAACAGCGCCGCAAATCCTGGCTTGGACATCCCCCGATCCCCATGCGGACCTTGCCGCACGTTAAGCCCGCGCCCGCCGGCTCCCTGCCGACCGCGAAGATTTATCTACAGCCGGCCGGATCCTTCAGCCGAGCACTTTCTCGATGCGGTTGAAGATGTCGTCCATCGAGCCTTCGCCGTCGACCGCGGCGAACTTGTTCTGCTGCTTGTAGTAGTCGACCAGCGGCGCGGTCTGGTCCTGATAGACCTTGAGGCGCTTGCTGATCACTTCCTCGTTGTCGTCCGGGCGCTGCACGAGCTCGCCGCCGTCGTGATCGCAGATGCCCTGCTTCTTCGGCGGGCTGTAGTAGACGTTGTAGAGATGGCCGCAGACGCTGCAGGTGCGCCGGCCCGTGAGCCGCTTGATCAGGCCGTCGAACTTCACGTCCAGCAGGATCGCCTTGTGCAGCGGCTTGCCCTCGGCCTCGAGCATCTTGTCGAGCGCCTGCGCCTGCGCGAGCGAGCGCGGGAAGCCGTCGAGGATGAAGCCGAAGCTGGTGTCCTTCGAGCGCAGCCGCTCGCGGATCATGCCGATGACGATGTCGTCGGCGACGAGCTTGCCGGCGTCCATCGCGGCCTTGGCCTTGCGGCCGAGCTCGGTGTCGGCGGCGACGGCGGCGCGCAAGAGATCGCCGGTGGAGATCTGCGGGCTCGCGTATTCCTCCATCAGCCGGCGCGCCTGCGTGCCCTTGCCCGAGCCGGGTGCGCCGAGGAAAACGATTCTCATGAGCCGTCCCTGTGGAGGTTGTTGTGTACGGCGGCGGAGCTTTCAGCCGCGAGGCGGCGATTATAATCCGCGGCGAAAAAGAACCGAGACGCGCCATGCCCCGCAACGCGTTCTACGCCCAGTCCGGCGGCGTCACCGCCGTGATCAATGCCTCGGCCCAGGCCGTGATCGAGACGGCGCGCAAGCATCCCGACAAGATCGGCAAGGTCTTCGCCGGCCGCAACGGCATCATCGGCGCGCTCACCGAAGACCTGATCGACACCTCGGCCGAATCCGCCGAAGCGATCGCGGCGCTGTCGAAGACCCCCGCCGGCGCATTCGGATCGTGCCGCCACAAGCTCAAGGGCTTCGACAAGAACCTCGCCGAGTACGAGCGCCTCATCGAAGTGTTCAAGGCGCACGACATCGGCTACTTCTTCTACAACGGCGGCGGCGACTCGGCCGACACGTGCCTCAAGGTGTCGCAGCTCGGCGAGAAGCTGGGCTATTCGATCAAGGCGATCCACGTCCCGAAGACGATGGACAACGACCTGCCGCTCACCGACACGTGCCCCGGCTTCGGCTCGGTCGCGAAGT